>JBCDFL010000006.1:0-42114 GCA_039178165.1 Pseudomonadota bacterium
CACGGCGCCGCGCCGGGGGCGGAGGATATCGCCTTCCTGCCGCTGACCGATCCCGCCTTCGATTTGTCGGATCGCGGGGTGGAGGGGCGCGCACCGGCCGGTCCCATCGACACATTCCTGGCGACCGACCGCGGCGCCTACCGTCCCGGCGATGTGATCCACGTCACTGCCCTGCTCCGCGACGGGCAGGCCAAGGCCCTGGACGGCCTGCCCCTGACCGCAATTCTGACGCGGCCCGACGGCGTTGAATACAGCCGTGCGGTTCAAGCAGGCGGCCAGGCCGGTGGCTATGTCTTCGATCTGGCCCTGGGCGCAGATGTGCCGCGGGGGACCTGGCGGGTGTCGCTGGCCTCTGACACCGCGGCGCCCGCGCTCGCCTCCGCCCGCCTTCTGGTCGAGGATTTCGTGCCGGAGCGGATCGACTTCGACCTGGCCCTGCCGGACGCGCCCGTGCGCCTCGGCGACACGCCGCCCCTGAGCATCGACGCACGGTATCTCTTTGGCGCCCCGGCCGCCGATCTGGCAATCGAGGGCGAGGTCCGCGTGCAGCGCCGCACTGGGTTCGAAGGATACGACGGCTACGTTTTCGGCCCCTCGGACAGCGCGTTCCGCCCCGCCTCCCGCTTCGTCCCCGCCGCGCGGACGAGCGCGGACGGTACCGCGCGCCTCCCCCTGGGCCTGCCGGACGTACAAGAGGCCGAGGGGCTTCTGCTGGAGGCGGAGGTCACCATTCGCATCGCCGAAAGCTCCGGCCGCCCGGTGGAGCGGCGCCTGACCGCCCCCATCGCGCCGGACGGCGTGCGCCTGGGCCTCAAGAAACGCTTCGAAGAGGTCGTGCCGGAAGGGACGGAGGCGCAGTTCGACGCGGTCGCCATTGGCGGCGCGGCGGTGCCCGTGCTCTGGACCCTCAACCGCGTGGAGACGCGGTATCAGTGGTATACGCTTTATGGAAATTGGGAATACGAGCCCATCGTGCGCCGCACCCGCATCGCCGTGGGGGAGGCGACGTTGGGCGCCGCGCCAGTCACGCTCGCCGCGCCGGTCGAGTGGGGGCGCTACGAGATGGTGGTCGAAACCCTCGATGGCGCTGTGGTCACCTCCGATACGTTCTATGCCGGGTGGTACGGCGCTGGGTCGGGCACGGACACGCCCGACCGGCTGCAAGTGTCGCTCAACGCGGCGCAATTCGCGCCCGGGGACGTCGCGCGCCTGCGCATCGACGCGGACCACGCGGGCACGGCCCTGATCACTGTCGCCTCCAACCGCGTGATCGCGCGCCAGGCGATTGAGCTTGCGGCGGGGGAGAATACGGTCCCCCTCCCGGTGACGGAGGATTGGGGCGCCGGCGCCTATGTCACCGCGGCGCTGATCCGCCCGATGGACGTCTCCGCCGGGCGCAATCCCGCCCGCGCGCTGGGCGTCGCCTACGCCGCCATCGACCCCGGCCCGCGCGCGCTGCGCGTGCGCCTCGATGCGCCGGCGGAGGTCAACGGCCAGCCCGAGACTCTGCAGATCGGCGTAGCGGTGGACGGCCTGAGCGCGGGCGAGACGGGCTATGTCACGCTTGCCGCGGTCGATGTCGGCATCCTGAACCTCACCGGGTTCGAGGCGCCGGACCCGACCGGTCACTACTTCGGCCAGCGCCGCCTGGGGGTGGAGATGCGGGACCTCTACGGCCGGCTCATCGACGGGCTGAACGGCGATCTGGGCCGCATCCGCTCCGGCGGGGATGCCAGCCGCGTGATGCAGCGGCAAAGCCCGCCCCCGACGGAGGATGTGATGGTCGCCTTCTCTGGCCCCCTGACCCTGGACGCGGACGGCACCGCGCGGATTGAGGTCCCGCGCGTTGCCTTCAACGGGACGATCCGCCTGATGGCCGTGGCCTGGTCGCCGACCGGTGTCGGCGCCGCGCAGGCCGATGTAGTCGCGCGCGATCCGGTGGTCATGTCGGTGAGCCGGCCGCGCTTCCTCGCCCCAGGGGACCGATCCCGCGCGCTGGTCGAACTGGTGCACGCCGCCGGCCCATCGGGTCCGGTACAGGTCACCCTGAACGCGCCGGGGCTGCGGCTGGGCGCCGTGCCGAGGGATCTGTCGCTTCAGGACGGTGGCACGTTGCGCATCCCCGTCGGTCTGAGCGCCGCGGATGTCGGGGATCATACGATCACGGCCACCCTCACCACGCCCGCAGGGCAGACGCTGACGCGCACCCTCCGCCTTGGCGTGCGCCAGAACGATCCAGAGGTCGCGACCACTCGCCGCTTCGCCCTCGGCGCGGGGGAGACGTTCACCTTCGACGACGCGGTCCTCGCCTATTTGCGGGACGGCACCGCGTCCGCCACGCTCAGCGCCGGGCCCCTCGCGCGGTTTGACATGCCGGGTCTTTTGGCGCGCCTCGACCGCTATCCCTACGGCTGTACGGAACAGGTGACCTCTGCCGCGATGCCGCTGCTGTACCTCAGCGATATGGCCGGGGCACTTGGGGCAGGGGATGCGGCCAAGCGGGTCGATGGCGCCATCGCCCGCGTGCTAACGCGTCAGGGCGCGAACGGCGCGTTTGGCCTGTGGCGCGTGGGGTCGGGTGATCTGTGGCTTGACGCCTACGTGACCGACTTCCTGACCCGCGCGCGCAGCCTCGGACACGCAGTGCCGGACCGCGCCTTCACGTCCGCGCTCGACAACCTGGCGAACCGGGTGGGCTACGCCGCCGATTTCGACAGCGGGGGCGAGAATATTGCCTACGCCCTGCTGGTGCTGGCGCGCAATGGAAAGGCCTCGATGGGCGATCTGCGGTACTACGCCGACACCAAGGCGCAGGCCTTTGCCACCCCGCTCGCCGCGGCGCAGGTCGGGGCGGCCCTGGCGCTGTATGGCGATCCGCTGCGGGCGGACCGGATGTTCGGCGTGGCGGCGGCGCAGCTCACCCGCGCGCGCCCGCAAGGGGCGGTCTGGCGGGGCGATTACGGCAGCAATTTGCGTGACACTGCCGGCGTCCTGAAGCTGGCGGCGGAGGTGGGCAGCACCGCGGTCAACCGCAGCGCACTGGCCAGTCGGCTGGGCACATCCGAAAGGCTCCTCTCCACCCAAGAGGCGGCGCAGGTGCTTTTGGCGGCCCACGCGCTGGGCCAGGATGCGGCCGCGCCGACGCTGTCGGTGGACGGCGCGCCAGCCTCCGGCCCCGTGGTGCAGCGCCGCGCGACCGGCGATGCCGCGTCGGCCATCACCAATGTCTCCGCCGCGCCCGTGGACGTGACCGTCACCAGTTACGGCGTGCCGCGCATCGGCCCTGAGCCCGGCGGCTACGGCTACGCGATCCGCCGCGTCTACTACACGATGGAGGGCGCGCCCGCGGACGGTCCTTTCGCGGCCGGAGAGCGCCGTGTCGCGGTCCTGACCGTCACGCCGTTCGAGGCGGTGGGCGCGCGCCTGATGATCGACGATGCGCTGCCCGCTGGGCTCGAAATCGACAATCCGAACCTCCTGCGTGCGGGCGATGTGCGTGCGCTGGACTGGCTCAAGCCCGCCTCCGCCGAATGGTCCGAATTCCGCGCCGACCGCTTTCTGGCTGCGGTGGACCACCGAGGGGAAAACTCCTTCACGCTGGCCTACATCGTGCGCGCCGTAAGCCCTGGGGAGTATCACCACCCCGCGCCACTGGTCGAAGATATGTACCGCCCCGATTACCGGGCCATCGGCACCACCCGGCGTCTGACAGTCTCCCCATGACGGCGCGCCGCCTGACAGCCCTGGCGCTGGTGATGCTGGCCGTGGCGGGCGGTTTCGACGCCTGGCGAGCATGGGTCGCGCGGACCGAGCTGCCGCCGCTGCTCGCCGAGGTTTCGACCGAGGTGCGCGCCGCCGACGGTGCCTTACTGCGCGTTTTTCCGGTGGAGAATGGGAGGTGGCGCCTTGCGGTGTCGGTCGCGGATGTCGATCCAGCCTTTATCCAAATGCTGGTCGCCTACGAGGACAAGCGCTTCTGGCAGCATTCGGGCGTGGACGGGCGGGCGATGCTGCGCGCGGCTTGGCAGGCTCTGCGCCACGGGCGGGTCGTGTCGGGCGGATCGACCCTGACCATGCAGGCCGCACGGCTGGTAGAGAATTCGGGCACCGGCGCCTGGCGTGGCAAGATCCGACAGATGCGCGTCGCCTGGGCGCTGGAGGCGCGCCTGACGAAAGCACAAATCCTCGGTCTCTACCTGCAACACGCGCCCTATGGCGGGCCGGTGGAGGGTATCCGCTCCGGCGCGCGGGCTTGGTTCGGCAAGGCGCCGCGGCGGCTGCGGGCGGAGGAGGCGGCGCTTCTGATCGCCCTGCCGCAGGCGCCGGAAACGCGCCGGCCCGACCGCCACCCGGACGCCGCAATGCAGGCCCGGAACCGGGTTCTGGCGCGCTTGGACCTGCCTGCCTCGTCCGCAAAAGTGCCGGAGCGGATGACGGCGCTGCCGCGTCTGGCGCCGCATTTGACCGATGCGCTGCACGCCGCGGACCCGGCGCGCCAGCGGATTGACACGAGCCTCGATGCCGGCGTGCAGCGTGCGCTTCAGACACTGGCCGCCGAGGCCGTACAAACCCAGCCAAAGGGCGTCAGCGCCGCGATCCTGGTCGCGGATCACCGCACAGGGCAGATCCGCGCCTCCGTCGGCAGTGCGCGTTATGCGCCGGGGCGGCTTGGTTTCGTCGACATGACGCGGGCCGTCCGCTCGCCCGGATCGACGCTGAAGCCGCTGATCTTCGCGCTGGCCTTCGATGCCGGTCTTGCGCATCCCGAAACGATCCTGCGCGATGTGCCGACGGATTTCGGGGGATACGCACCCTGCAATTTCGACGGCACGTACCGTGGTGAGGTCACGGCGCGCCAGGCGCTGCGCGCCTCGCTGAACATCCCGCCCGTCGCGCTGACCGAGGCGCTTGGCCCCGCGCGCCTGGTCGCCACCATGCGCCGGGGCGGCGCCGATCCGAAATTGCGCGGCGCGCCCGGCCTTGCCGTGGCGCTGGGCGGGGTGGGGGTGTCGCTGACGGATTTGGTCACGCTGTACGCCGGGCTCGCCCGCGGGGGGGAGGCGATCACTCTGCACGCGGCGGATGCCCCGGCGGGCGTGGGCGCGCGCATCGTGGCCGCCCGGAACGCCTGGCATGTGGGCGATATGCTGCGGGGCACAGTTCCCGGTACGGGGCAAATCGCGGTCAAGACGGGCACGTCCTATGGCCACCGGGACGCGTGGGCCATCGGTTGGGACGGGCGGCACGTGGTCGGTGTGTGGCTTGGGCGCCCGGACGGAACGCCCGTGCCGGGTGCTTTCGGGGCCGAAAGCGCGGTGCCGATCTTGCGCGAGGCGTTCGGGCGTTTGTCCGCCGCGCCGACGCCGCTGCCCCCGCCGCCCCGCGATGCTCTACTGCTATCGACGGCGGAGCTTCCCGCCCCGCTCCAGCGCTTCGGCGCGGCGCAGGCACGCGCAGATGCTCCGGCCGTTGCGTTCCCTCCGGACGGGGCGGAGCTGGCGGCAGCGCAGAACCTGGTGGTCAAAGTTCGGGGCGGGCACCTGCCTCTGACGGTCTTCGTCAACGGGGCGCCGGCGGTCACTGGACTGCGCAGCCGTACGGCGCATCTGCCTTGGCCCGGGCCGGGATTTTCGCGGATCGCCGTTGTGGATGCGAGCGGCCAATCGTCTGCCGTGCGCGTGCGGATGGCCGAATAGAGTGCTGTCGATCTAACCAAAAAAAGTAAGGCGTTCGGCGCCTCGCGCTCCAGGAAAAACTGTTTATCGCCGCCGCCCCTCGCGCAGCCAAGCGGCGGTGATCAGCAGCGCGCTCAGCAGCAAGACCAGCCAAGGCGGCAGCAACGCCGCACTGCGCACGTCCTGCACCGTGTAGGCATCCCGCGGGACGAGGCCGATCCAGCCGCGCCCGGCGGCGGGGCGCCCTTCGCGCACGTTGCGCAGGCTTGGCAGGCCGTCCTCCACCCGGATCACACCGCCCCGCAGCGGGGCGATCAGCGGCTCCATCACGTCGCCGGTGGCGACCGTGTCGATAAACTCACGCGGAGCGGCGGGGCCAAGGCCGATCACCGTCTCCAGATCGCCGTTGCTGAGACGGTAAAGACCGATCTCGGGCCCCTCGTAATCCGCAACGAACTGGCCCGGCGCCTCCTGCCGCAGGTCGAGCTGCACTTCGCTGCCGTCGGGGGCGATGATTGTGACCGGCGGAACATCCTCGTCCAGCGTGCGGCGCAGGATACGCATGCTCTGGCCGGTGACGGTGGCGGTCAACGCCTCCTCCTCCAGCTCCGGCTCTTTCATCATCCAGTGGGCCAGCCGGCGCAGCAACTCGAGCTGCGGGCCGCCCCCCTCATAGCCCCGCGACCACAGCCAGGCGTGGTCGGACGCCAGCAGCGCCACGCGCCCCTCTTCCACCCGGTCGAGGATCATCAAAGGCGTGCCTTCCGCGCCTTCCATCACGATATCGCCTGATGTCGCCTCGATATCGACCTGGCGCATCCAGCGGCCCCAATCCCCCGCAGCGGGCA
The DNA here is from genome assembly GCA_039178165.1 of Pseudomonadota bacterium. GTDB lineage: Bacteria > Pseudomonadota > Alphaproteobacteria > Rhodobacterales > Rhodobacteraceae > JBCBCP01. Next base: position 6,524 of record JBCDFL010000006.1, read on the forward strand.
GGGACGTGGTGACCGGATGGCGCGCGCCTAGGTCGGTAACGGTGGGGCGGTACGGCTCTTCGCGCACGCGGGCCGTCGGCTCACCGGGTAGAACGGGCCGCAGCGGTGAGCGGTAGAGGCTGTCCGCCCCGGCAAAGTCTGGCCCCGCGGCCACCAGCACCGCGCCGCCTTCGCGCACGTAGCGCGCGACGTTGTCGAGGTAGAGCTCCGGCAGGATTCCCCGCCGCTTGTACCGGTCGAAGATGATCAGATCGAAATCGTCGATCTTCTCCAGAAACAGCTCCCGCGTGGGAAAGGCGATCAGGCTCAGCTCGTTCACCGGCACGCCGTCCTGCTTGTCGGGCGGGCGCAGGATGGTGAAGTGTACGAGATCGACGGAACTGTCGGATTTCAGCAGGTTGCGCCAGGTGCGCCCGCCGGGATGCGGCTCTCCGGACACCAGCAGGACGCGCAAGCGGTCGCGGACGCCGTTCATCTGGATCAACGCGGTGTTGTTCCGGCCGGTGAGCTCGCCCTCCTCCGTCGGGACGGTGAATTGCAGGACGTTGCGCCCGCCGTGGGGCAGCATGACGGGGATATCGAGGTCTTCGCCCAAAGGCACCTCGAACCGTTCGGGCGCGGCGCCGTCCACAGACACGTCCAGCGGCACGAAGGGCGCGCCACCCGGTGCGGCGCCCAGATCGTCCACGCGCACGGTGAGGGTCACCGGCTCGTCGATGATGGCGAAGGCCGGCGCGCCGACGACCTTGAGGCGGCGGTCCCAATCGCTCTCCAGCCCCGTCTGAACCAAGTGCAGCGGCGCGGGCAGGTCCAGGGGCAGGTCCGCGTCGTGGACGCGCCCGTCGGACACCGCGATAATGCCTGCGATCCGGGCGGAGGGTTCTTCGGCCAGCGTATCGGCAAGGGCGCCCATCAGGCGTGTGCCGCCGTCGCCGGTGTCGTCCGGGACGGTAATCCGGCGCAACTCCGTGTTGGGGCGCCCGGCGATGCGTGCGGCCAGCGCCTCTGCCGCCTGTTCCGTCTGCGCCGCGCGGTCCCCGAGGTTTTGGGAGGCGGTCGTGTCCTCGGCCAGGATCACGATATCGGTCAGGGGCGCGCGGTCTTCGACCTGCCAGGACGGCTGCGCCAGCGCGCCCAGCACGACCAGCGCCGCGAGGCCGCGGAGCGGCCAACCGCGCAAACCGCGCCAGAGCGCCAGCAGGATGCCCGCGACGGCCACAGCCGCCAGCCCGGCCAGGACGGGCCAGGGCAAAAGCGGGTCGAGGAGAATTTGACCGCTCATTGACCCAGCCGGTCCAGCAAGGCCGGCACATGGACCTGATCGGATTTATAGTTCCCGGTCAGCACGTGCATCACCAGGTTCACGCCGAAGCGGTAGGCCAGCTCGCGCTGCCTCTCCCCGCCAAAACCGCGGCCAACGGGCAGCAGCGGCGCGCCGCCGCGGCCCACGGCCCACGCACCGGCCCAATCGTTGCCGCCGATGATGACCGGCGTGACCCCGTCATTGAGGTTGCGGAACGGCATGCCCTCGGCGCGCTCCGCGTCGGCGGGGGCGGCCTCCACCCAGACATCGCGGCCGGTGTGGCGGCCCGGGAAATCCTGAAGCAGGTAAAACGTGCGCGTCAGGACGTGATCGGCGGGCACCGGCTCCAGCGCGGGGATGTCCAGCGGTGCCGCGAGGGTCTGCAGTTTGCGCCCGTTGGGCGAGGCGCTGCCGAAGCCGGAGACATTTGCGTCGCGTGTGTCGAACAGGATCATTCCGCCCGCCCGCAGATAGGCGTTGAGCTTGGCGTATGCCTCTGCCGACGGGGTCGGCTGGCTCGGCACGATGGGCCAGTAGAGGAGGGGGTAGAACGCGATCTCGTCCACCTCCAGATCGACGGAGGCGGGCGTCGCCGGCTCCACCGAGGTGCGGAAGAACAGCGTGTCCGACAGCCCGCGCAGCCCGGCGAGCGCAACGTCGTCCACGCGCGCGTCCCCGGTCACGATATGCGCCAGCACCACCTCAACCGTGGCGCCCACGGGGTCTTCCTGTTGGGCATCCGCACCCTGTGGCACCGCCAGCAGCAGGAGGAGGCCCGCCACAGCATTGCGCGGACCATTGAGGCGCCCTGACAGAGCCAAGGTTGCGATCACATCGGCGGCCAGAAGGATCAACGCCGCGGCCAGAAGCCAGCCGCCGATGGGCTGCGGCGGCGTTGTCGATAGGCCGGTGACCGGGATACGTGCGGGCCAGCTGGCCGGTGTCAGCGTGGTTTCCGCGTCCAGCACGTTTCGGGCCAGCGCGCGGTCACCGCTGGTGTAAAGGCCGGGCGGCGTGTCGGGGCTGGCCGGGCGGCCGACAAGCTCCGCCCCGTCGACGCCGGGCATGGTGCCTGCGTCGGACAGGGCGCCGAAGCCATCCATGATTTGCTGCACCTGCCAGGTCGTGCCCTCCAGATCTTCGGACAGCGGCGCGCTCGCCGCGGCGGAGACGGCGAGCCGTTCGAGCATCTCCACAAAAAGCCCCGACAGTGGCAGCGTCGACCATTCCGCATTGGCCGTCACGTGAAAGAGGACGACCTGGCCCTGCCCCAAGGACGCGCGCGTCACCAGCGGGGTGCCGTCCGACAGCTCCGCGATCACAGCGGTGGCAAGGTCGGGGCCGGGCTGCGCCATGACCTGAGCGCTGACGGTGACATCCTCGGGCACCTGTAGGCCAAAGAAGGGGGAGGTTTCGCGGAAGGGCGCGAGGGATTTCGGCTCTCCCCAGCTCATTGCGCCGCCGACGGTGCGCCCGCCGGTCCGAAGCTGGACGGGCAGAAGCGGGTCCTCGCCCGCGCGGCCCACATCAGATGCGGCGACCCGGGGGCCGGCGAAACGGACCAGAAGGCCGCCCTCTTCGACCCAGGCTTGCACGCCCTCGGCTTCCGTTTCGGTCAACTGGTCCACGTCGGCCAAGACGATGGCATCGGGATTGGCGGGCAGGATGTCGGGCAGCGCCCCTTCCAGAAGATCAGCGGTCGGCGCCAGCGCCTGCTGCAGGTAGTGCAGCGGAGACAGCAACTCGAGCCCTTCGCGCCCCTCGCGGCCTGCGATCAGGGCAACCTCGCGCCGGCGCAGGCTGTCATCGACCAGCGTTGTCGCCCCGGCGGAGCGCGTGCCGGCGATCTCGAACCGCGTGACGCGGGCGCGCAGCTCGGCCGGTAGGACCAGAGCGGTTTCCGCCTCTAGCGCGCCATCTTCGAATTCGGCGGTGGCGCGCGCCAGAACCCGGGCGTTGCCGGCGGGATCGGTGCCTTGCGCCAGGATCGTCACCTCCCGCGCGGCGCCGGGCGCGGCACGCAGGGCGGTCAGTTGAACCGCGCCGTCCGCGTAGGTCGCGGGGCGCAGAGCGATCGCGTTGCCCACAGGTTGGATCACGCGCACGGGGCCTTGCGCTTCGAGTGCAGCAAGAATGGCGTCCTGCCCCTTGTAGGCCAGCCCGTCGCTCAGCCACAGGGCGCTGCCGAACGCAGCCTCCGCAATCATCCCCTCCGCCCGGGTCAGCGCCGCGGGATCGGGTTGCCAGGCGTCGGGCGACACGCCCGCAAGGCGCGGCAGCCAGGCAGAGGCGGGCAGGAAGATCGGGTCTTCGGGCTGGGTCAGTTGCAACAGCGCGACGGGCCGCGCCTCCGTCCCGGCGAGGGACAGCTCGGTCTCCAGAGCCTCGCGCAGGATGGACCAGCGGGCCGCCCCGGCCCAGGACCCGTCGATCACGACCAACAGCGGGCCATCGCCGCGTTCCGCCCGTTCGGCGGGGTTGAGCACCGGACCGGCGAGGCCAAGGATGATGCCCGCCACCGCCAGCATCCGCAGCAAAAGCAGCCACCAGGGCGTACGGTCCGTCACCGTCTCGTCGTCCGTCAGGCCGAGCAGCAGCGCGACGCCGGGAAAGCGGCGGCGGATGGGCGCGGGCGGGATGGCCCGCAGGATCAGCCACAGGATCGGAAGCGCCGCCAGCGCGACCAGCAGCCAAGGTGCCGCAAACCCGATACCGCCAAGGACCGTCATGCGCCGCCTCCCAGAGCCTTATAGAGCCACAGCAGCGCCGATTGCGCCGAAGCGTCCGTGCGGTGCAGGCCGTATTGCCAGCCGGTGACGGCGCAAAGGTGGCGCAAAGCCTCTTTCCGCTCCGCGAGGCGGGTCAGGTAGCGATCCTTCAGATCGTTGGCCTTGAGCGTCTCGTGCGAGAGGGTGCCGCCGACGCTTTCGAAAATCGTGCGACCCCGGAAGGGAAACGCCTCCTCCGCCGGGTCGAGGATTTGGAACACCACGCCGCGCACGCCGCGGTCCGCGGCCTTGGTCAGCGCCAGCTTCACCTCGTCGATATCGCCGAGGAAGTCCGACACGAAGACCGCGCGGGCATTTGGGATCATCGCGCGATGCTCGGGCGGGGCGTAGTCGTCCGGCGCATCCTCGCTAAACATCTCCGCCAGGCGCAGGATCTGCTGGCGGCCCCGGCGCGGCGGCAGGCGCGTGCCCGTGAGGCCGACACGCTCCCCCCCGCGCACCAGCAGCACGGCGATGGCGAGCGACAGAAGGCGCGCGCGATCCGCTTTTTCCACGTCGCCGGAGGCAAAGCGCATCGACGCCCCCTGGTCGCACCACAGCATGACCGATTGCGCGATCTGCCACTCGCGCTCCCGCACGAATTGGATGTCGCCGCGGGCGGAGCGGCGGTGGTCGATCAGCCGACGGGAATCGCCCATCTGCGCGGGGCGGTACTGCCAAAAATCGTCGCCCATGCCCGCCCGGCGCCGCCCGTGATCGCCCAGCAGGACCGATCCGGCCAGTTGGTCCGCCCGCGCCAGCAGGGCGGGCAGCCAGGCCGCCTCGCCTTCTGCACGGGCGCGCAGGTCTATCGGGGCGGCCTGGTTCAAGCGGCAGCGGCCCGGGTCAGACCGGTCGCGGTCTCGTCGATTAGGTCGATCAGACTGTCACCGCGGGCCCGCGCGGCAAAGTTCAGCGCCATCCGGTGGCTCAGCACGGGGCGCGCCATGTTAACGACATCCTCCGCCGACGGCGCCAAACGCCCGTCGAGCAGCGCTTTGGCCCGCACGGCGAGCATCAGCGCCTGCGCCGCACGCGGGCCGGGGCCCCAGGCGACGGTGTCCTTTATTCGTTGCGCGGCGCTGTCCTCGTCCGGGCGGAACGCGCGCACGAGGTCCAAGATCACCTCTACCACGCTGTCGCCCACCGGCATGCGCCGCAGGAGCGTTTGCGCGGCCAGCAACTCCTCGCCCGTGAACTCCTGGGTGGAGGCGGCCTCAGCCTCGCCCGTCGTGGCCAGCAGGATGGCCCGCTCGGTATCGCGGTTTGGATAGGCGACATCGATTTGAACCAAGAAGCGGTCAAGCTGCGCTTCGGGCAGGGGATAGGTGCCTTCCTGCTCGATCGGGTTTTGGGTCGCCAGCACGTGGAAGGGTTTGCCCAGTGGGCGGTCCACCCCGGCCACGGTCACGGTCTTTTCCTGCATGGCCTGGAGCAGCGCCGATTGCGTGCGGGGGGAGGCGCGGTTGATCTCGTCCGCCATCAGAAGCTGGCAGAAGATCGGGCCGGGCACGAAGCGAAATTCGCGGGTGCCGTCCTCCGCCGTGTCCAAAACCTCGGATCCCAGAATGTCCGCGGGCATCAGGTCCGGCGTGAATTGGACGCGGCTGCCGTCGAGGCCCATGACCGTGCTCAGCGTCTCAACCAGGCGGGTCTTGCCCAGGCCGGGCAGGCCGATCAGGAGCCCGTGTCCGCCGCACAAAAGAGCGGTCAGTGTCAGTTCTACAACGCGCTCTTGCCCGATGAAGCGGCTGGAGATGGAGGTTTTGGCCCGGGCCAGCTTCTCACCCAGTGCTTCGATCTGCTGCACCATGTCCGCATCGCTCATGACAACCGCCTTGTGTGGAATATATCGCACAGCAAACCTATGACGGTCAGGGAACAAATCAAAAGCCATGAGCGGACAAAAAGCTGTGACGCCCGACGCACAAAGCCTCGTTGCCTCGATTCAAGCCACAAAATCGCGCGGTTTGCCGCCCGTCCATTTGTGGAACCCGCCCTTTTGCGGGGACCTCGATATGCGCATCGCGCGGGACGGGACGTGGTTCTACGAAGGCTCGCCCATCGGGCGGCCGGGCCTGGTCAAGCTGTTCTCGTCCATCCTGAAACGGGAGGACGGCAAATATTTCCTCGTCACGCCGGTCGAAAAGGTCGGCATCACCGTGGACGACGCACCGTTCGTGGCCATCGACTTTACCGCCGCCGGCAGCGGGGAGGCGCAGACGCTCGCCTTCGAGACGCATGTCGGCGACCGGACCGTGGCGGGGCCGGATCACCAGATCGAGGTCAAACGGGATGAAGAGACGGGCGAGCCGTCCCCCTATATCCACATCCGCAGCGATCTGTGGGCGCTGATCGACCGGAAGTCGTTCTATCGCCTGGTCGATCTGGGCCTGGCCCACGACGGCTGGTTCGGCGTGTGGTCCGGCGGCGTCTTCTTCGGAATCATCCCGGAGGATGAGCTGGCCTAAATGCGCAGCCGATGTGCGTCCGTCCTTGGTTGGTGGCGCAGGTGGTTTGCGCCAGGATGCCGGGTGAAACGGAGGGCGGATCATGCAATCGAACGCAATCATCGTCGGCGCCGGGACGGGCCTGTCCGCGTCGCTCACACGGCAATTGGCCGCGCGCGAGGTTCGGGTGACCCTCGGCGCCCGAAATCCGGACAAGCTGTCGGACCTGTGCAAAGCGACTGGCGTCACGGCGACGCCGATGGATGGCAGTGATCCGGCGGCGATGGCGGCGCTCTTTGCCAGCGTTCCGGGGCGGATCGATCTGGCGGTCTACAACCCGTCCGCGCGCGTGCCCGGCCCGATCACCGACATCGATCCCGAGGCGGTGCGCAAGGCGGTCGAGGTCACGGCCTTCGGCGCGTTCCTGTTGGGACAGCAGGCGGCCCGGCGCATGTTGGCGCAAGAGCCTGCGGACGGGACCCGGGGCACCATCCTGATGACGGGAGCGTCCGCCGGGGACAAGGGCTTTGCCCGCTCCGCCGCCTTTGCCATGGGCAAGTTCGCGCAGCGCGGTCTGGCGCAAAGCATGGCGCGCGAGCTGCACCCGCAGGGCGTCCATGTCGCCTGGATCAACATTGACGGCGGGATTTCGAACCCGGATCGGGCAGAGCGTACCGATGACGGCAGCGACCGGATGCTGGACCCGGAAGCGATTGCCGCCGCCTACCTTGGCCTGATGGATCAGCACCGCTCCGCCTGGTCGCACGAGCTTGCGCTGCGCCCCTGGGTCGAACGGTTCTAAGCCATCCCATCCGGTGGATATGTCTCCATCTGGGCGATCCACCAGGTCGTGCCGTTGCCGTCGGACACGCCCCCGCGGTAATCGCCGTCGCCCTGCCGCAGAAGCGGTTGCACGACCGTCCCGCCGGCGGCGCAGGCCCGGGCAAAGGCCGCTTCGGCATCCGCGACATAGATGTGAACGTGGGCGTCGCCGGCCTCCGGCATCTCGCCCATCATGATTACCGTATCTTCGATCCGCATCTCCGCGTGCATGATGCCGCCGCCGTCTTCCCGCGGGATCACGCGCAGCCGCGCTGCACCGAACACGTTAGCGCCAAAGCGCAGGCACGCCTGCGCGTCGCGCACGATCAGGTAATGGCTGAGGGTGGAATATCCGTCCGGTTTGTGGGTCATGGCCGCAGACTAGCACGCCGCGCCGCCGCGCATTACTGCTATTGTCATGCTGCGCTTTGCCGCCAATCTGTCCCTGCTCTGGGCCGATCTGCCCTATCTGGACCGCTTCGATGCGGCGGCTCAGGCGGGCTTTGCGGGAGTCGAGGTGCTGTTTCCCTACGACGTGCCCGCCAAGGACACCCTGGCGGCATTGCGCGCGGGCGGTCTGCAGATGGTGCTGATCAACGCCCCGCCCCCCAACTATACCGGTGGGACGGATCGCGGTTTTGCCGCGGTGCCGGAGATGGCGCCGCGCTTTGCCCACGATATCCGGCGCGCCTTCCGCTACGCCCAGGCGCTGGGCGCCCAGACGCTGCACATCATGGCGGGCAAAGCTTCGGGGCCGGAGGCGCACCGCACCTTTGTGGACAACCTCAAGCTGGCCGCGGCGCAGGCGCCGGATGGGCTGACCCTGACCATCGAGCCGCTGAACCAGAACGATCAGCCGGGCTATTTCCTGTCCGATTTCGACTTGGCCTACGCCATCGTAGAGGAGGTCGGCGCGCCCAATTTGGGCCTGCAATACGACAGCTACCACGCGGCGGTGATCCACGGCGATGCGCTGGAGGTGTTTCACCGGTGCCGCCCCCATATCCGCCATATCCAGATCGGCGATGCACCCGACCGGTCGGCCCCGGGCACCGGCAGCATCGACTTTCCCGCGCTTTTCGCCGCCATCGAGGCGAGCGGCTATGACGGCTGGATCAGCGCGGAATACCACCCCACCGGCCGGACCGATGCGAGCCTGGGCTGGCGCCCCTAGCGTCTTGCCACGGCCGCGCGGCGGCGCCAGTGTGGCCGCGCCCACCCAAAAGGACGCCGCATGATCCCCGCCCGCTACGCGCATATCGCCTTTGGCTTCACGCTCAGCTGCATCATGTCTTTTCTGATTTCGGGGGTCGCGACATTGCGCGCTGTCGGCCTGGTCGAAGGCTTCTTCGGCCTGTGGATCGCGGCCTGGCTACCCTCCTGGGCGCTGGCCTTCCCGATCGTGCTGTTCGTCGCCCCGCTGGCCCGCCGGATCGTCGGGCTGTTCGTCGTGCCGGATGAGGGCGCTTAGAACAGGAAGTCGTCCGCGTTCAGCGCGCTGGCGTCCACATCCCAGAGGCGGATGGAGCTGTTCGCGCCGGTCGTGATGAGTGTGTCGTTGCCGTCCTGAGACGTGCGCGCCCGCACATCGTCCAGCGAATTGATGCCATCGAAATGGGCGAAATCGATCATCTCGAACGCATTGCCTTCGGTGAAATCGCCGATCGTGTCGTTGCCGTGGCCCGGGCGGAACAGGAAGCGGTCGGCGTTGAACCGGCCCCAGATCATGTCGTCGCCGGCGCCGCCTTCGATCGTGTCGAAGCCTGCGCCTGCGTTGATCGTGTCGTTGCCACCTTCGCCCGCCAGCATGTCGTTGCCGCTGCCACCGAAGAAGCGATCATCGCCGTCGCCGCCCCAGGCTGTGTCGTCGCCCGCATCGCCGAAATGGCCGTCCGGGCCGTCACCACCGCTGAGCAGATCGTCGCCATCCCCGCCGAACAGCCGGTCCAGGCCGCGCCCGCCGAAGAGCTGATCGTGACCGCCTTGGCCGTAGAGGTTGTCGGCCTGATCGCCGCCGTAAAGGACATCCTCCCCCTGGCCGCCATCCAGCAGGTCGTAGCCCGCATCGCCCAGCAGCGTGTCGTTGCCCGCCTCACCCCAGACGCCGTCGACGGTGATGCCAAAATTGCTGCCCGCGCTGATCCAATCGTCGCCGGAGCCGCCGAACACGCGGTCGGGGGAGGACCCGGCCCACATCGTATCGTTGCCGCCCTGGCCGTAGAGTTGGTCGAACCCGTTGCCGCCGATCAGCACGTCCGACCCACCGCCGCCATAGAGCGAGTCGGCGAAATCGCCGCCGGCGAGCGTATCGTTGCCGCCGCCGCCGTAGAGCGTGTCGAAGCCGGCGCCGCCGAGCAGCAAATCGTTGCTCGACCCGCCAAAGAGGAGGTCCGCACCCCCGTCGCCACTGACCGAATCGCGGCCGTCACCGGAGTCGATGGTATCGTCACCCGTATCGCCAAAGATGACATCGTTCGAGCCATTGGCGTTGATCTCGTCGGATCCGGCGGTGCCGAACATCGCGCTGTCGGGGCGCGTCATCTCGAACTCGGGCTCATCGGCGCGCAGGGGCGGCGCGGGGGCAAAGCCGGGCAGCTGCGTGGGGCGCGGGGCGTTCGGGTCGACCGGGGTGCTGCCACCGGTATCTCCGCCACCCGTGTTGCCGCCGCCCGTATTGCCGCCGCCAGTATTCCCGCCGGTGTTGCCTCCGCCGGTGTTACCGCCGGTATTGCCGCCGCCGGTGTTGCCGCCATCCGGATCGGGCGTCGGATCGGTGATCGGATCGACCGGCGCGGTCCCGTCATAGACGGTCGGATTGACCGGCGGGCGTCCGCCCGTGATCAGGGTCACATCATCGAAGTCGGAGGCGAAGAGGCGCCCGCCATTGGCCGAGCGGACCTCCAGCACCTGGGTGCCCACATGCAGCTCCGCCCCCCAGCTTTGGGACACGACGGTGACCGAGCCGCGGCCGTTCACGATGCCCAGACCGGACAGGTCAATCCTGTCTTGGGACGGGTCGAAGTCGAGGATGATGTCGCGGCTCGCATCGGATGTGATGACGAACAGATCCGCGCCCGCGCCGCCCGTCAGGGTGTCGATGCCAGTGCCATCTTGCAGGATGTCATCGCCGGCACCGCCAACCAGGGCGTCGGCGCCCGCGCCGCCGGTCAGAAGGTCATCGCCTGCGCCGCCCTGCACCGTGCCGCCTTGGGCCGGGGCGGCCAGGGTCAGACCGGGGTTTTCTAGGGTGAAGGACAGTTCGACCAAGTACGGTGCGGTTTGCGTCGACACGAAAAGGCGCGCGCCGTCCGCCGTCGCGTTGACCTCGATATCGGTGATCCCGCGCAGCGACGATTGCGCGCTGGCCGGCACGCTACTCACGTGCTGCAGCCGCCCACCGTCTAGCATGACGAAGAGGCTCAGCCCCGAATCCGTGCCCGCCGCGACGATGTAATCGCGCCCGCCCACGTCGACCGAGGCGACATGGCTGGCATCGGCAAAGCGGGTGTCTAGCGTGTCGATCACGTGGTCCACCACGCGGAAGCTCTGACCGTTCGGAGCCAGTTCCATCACCGACAGGGAATCGCTGCCGGAGCTCGCGACAACCACATAGGTCGTCCCGTCCGCAGCATTCACCGCGGTCATGGCGCCGGGCCGGTCGATCCACAGCCCGTCGGCCGCGTCCACCAGATCGCGTGCGCCCAGTTGTCCGTTCCCGTTTTCCCAGTAGAGAACAACCGCATCCGCACCGCCATAGCTGGCCACCGCGACGGACCGCCCGCCGAGGTCCAGCATCAGGACATCCGACGCCGTCTCGCTCGCGCCGACGCTGCCTGCCGCGACCGACCGCGTGCTGGCGCTGCCATCCACGGCGTAGCTCAGCTGGACCAGACCGCCGCCCTGAAGCGCCGCAAGGCCCATCGTGCCATCCGCGCTCACCGCGATCTCGGCCACTTGCGCTGCGTTCAGGCCGGTCGCCGTGTCGGCGCTCAGGCCCGTGATGACGTCACCGCTGGCGGCGGGGTTCGCCGCATAGACCGGAAAGTCGCTGCCGGCGAGGCCCGCAAGCACGATGTCAAAGCCGTCCCCGCCGGTGCTGCGGATCGCGATGTCGGTGCTTTGCAACTGTGCTGTCCAGTCCGGCAGCACTTCCACCGTGTCGCGGCGGCTGTCACCGGCATCCGCCAGCAGGGTGTAGGCGGTCAGCGCCCCGCCCCCGCGTGTGGCGGCAAACAGGTACGTGCCTTGCACGCTGTCCACGACCGCCAGGTCGGTAATTCCAATCAGATCGTCCAGATCGGTGCCGCGGCTAAGACCGCCATGATCCTCGAAGAGCGTTCGCATTTTTATCCCACCAAGTTGATGGGAGCGAAGTGGGCGGCGGCCGTGTCACTGGACGGCGCTGCTTTGCGTCATTTGTGCGGAGCATCGCCAAACATTTAGTCGACTTTTCGATGAGTTGTCCTTTGTCACCCATGTTAGCGGTAGCTGTGGTGGCCACGGTCTGTGAAGGCGGGTGACAGCCCAAAGCGCGTTTGTTAAGCGGGTTGGGCACGGTTCAAGGGGGCGGGTTCAATTTGAAGGTTACCGAAACGGCACTTCCCGGTGTGCTTCTGCTCGAGCCGCGCCGGTTTGGTGATGATCGCGGCTTTTTCTCCGAAAGCTGGAATCGCAAAACCCTGGCCAGCCACGGGATCGAGATCGACTTTGTTCAGGACAACCATTCGGTGTCGGACGCTGTCGGCACCTTGCGCGGCCTGCACTTTCAAGCGCCGCCCTCCGCCCAAGACAAGTTGGTGCGCTGCGGGCGCGGCGCTTTGTTCGATGTCGCCGTCGATATCCGAAAGGGCTCCCCCACCTATGGCAAATGGGTCGGCTATGACCTGACGGCCGAAAATGGCCTGCAACTTCTGGTGCCCAAAGGGTTCCTGCATGGCTTTGTGACCCGCGCGCTGGGAACGGAGATCATTTACAAGTGCTCCGATTATTACGACCAAGCCACCGACGGTGCCGTGGCCTGGAACAGCGTGGGCATCGACTGGGGGATCGACAGCGATCCGGTCCTGTCCCCCAAGGACGCCGTGGCGCCTGCGCTGTCGCATTTTGACTCGCCTTTCGACTACGAGGACTAAACCATGAAATTGATCGTCACGGGCGGCGCGGGCTTTATCGGGTCCGCCGTCGTACGGCAAGCCGTGAGCGCAGGCCACGAGGTGCTGAACCTCGACGCGCTGACCTACGCGGCCTGCGAGGACAACGTGGCGGAGGTTGCCTCCGCCCCGAACTACAGCTTCGTGCAGGCCGACATCCGCGACCGCGCGGCCCTTGATGCCGCGATGGAGCAGCACAAGCCCGACGCGGTGATGCACCTGGCCGCCGAAAGCCACGTGGATCGGTCCATCGACGGGCCGGGCGACTTCATCGAAACCAACATCACCGGCACCTTCCACATGCTGGAGGCCGCCCGCAAATATTGGGACGGCGCCGGCAGGCCCGAGGGCTTCCGCTTCCACCACATCTCCACCGATGAGGTGTTTGGCACGTTGCCCGCCGACCCGTCCGTGATGTTCACCGAAGACACGCCTTACGACCCCCGCTCGCCCTATTCGGCGTCCAAGGCGGCGTCCGACCACCTGGTTCGCGCCTGGCACGAGACGTATGGCCTGCCGGTGGTGATGACCAACTGCTCGAACAATTACGGGCCCTACCACTTCCCCGAAAAGCTGATCCCGGTCGTGATCCTGAACGCACTGGCGGGCAAGGATCTGCCCATCTACGGCGACGGCTCCAACATCCGCGACTGGCTCTTCGTCGAAGACCACGCCGACGCGCTTCTAACCGTGGTGCAAAAGGGTGAAGTGGGCCGCAGCTACAATATCGGCGGAGAGAACGAGCGCACGAACCTCGAATTGGTCAAAACGCTCTGCGCGATCCTCGACAAGATGCAGCCCAAGGCCAGCGGCAGCTATGCCGACCAGATCACCTTCGTGACCGACCGCCCGGGCCACGACGCCCGCTACGCCATCGACCCCACCCGCATCCGCAACGAGCTCGGCTGGCGCCCCTCCGTCACCGTCGAAGAGGGCCTCGAGCGCACCGTGCGCTGGTACCTCGACAACGAGGCGTGGTGGAGGCCGCTGCAAGAGCGTTCGGGCGTCGGGACGCGGCTGGGCACGAAAGCGTAAATCCTCAAGGGTCGACATGTAGGCGGTTTGGCTAGTCGCCCTTGGAGTTTGCGCCGGAAAGGTAGTCGGTAAGAATGCGGCGGCGCGCGGCGAGCGCCCTGCGCTCCTGAACGAGTTTAGGCAGGTGGCGTTCCAGGTAAATGCGTCGACGACGGTCGCTATCCGGTGTGTCCCGTCCGCGATCCAACGAATTGAGTTCGTGTTTCACCTCCTCACGCTCGGCGTCCAACGCGACAAGGCGTTGCCCGATACAGACGATCTCTTGACGCAGATCGCTGGCGGCTCCCGTCGGTACATGGTCTGTCTTGGGCTGAGCGCGCGGCGGGGCGTCGCGGATCATTCTGATATCACATCCGGCATCCGCTGCGTAAGGCATCAGAACGCCGTTGTCGTGCCTGGCGCAGGCCGGACGGCCTCGGACAGGGACGGTGCAGCCGGGTGACGCGCAAGTCTTCACCCGCAGCCCCGCGATCCATCTCTCTCGCTGCCGCAAGTTCGGTGACATTACCGCGCGGAGACCTTCCCGCACCTCAGGCGCGGGTGCGTAGGACAAATCGCCATAGACGTCTAGCATATGATCCTGGGGCGCCACATCGCTGCCGACATGCGCCAAGTATCGCTCGGCCGTAGACGTCACGATCATGTCGGGTGCAAAACGGCGCACGATGTCCGGTTGGATGGCCGAGCTGCGCATAAACAGCACCTCTCGAAAGACGACACCGAGAAACTTCAGACAGCGCATCACAAAGCTATCGCCAAAAATCAACAGACGCTTCCGCGACAGAGCCTCAGGATAAATCTGTACCACGACGTGGCCTTCATTCCCCGTCAGAGTTCCAAAATTGTCGAGCCAGGCCGGTTGCGGATCCGGCAGCCTCAGCACTTCTTCTGGAGCGGTCAGATCCCGCCCACCAAACCGCATGCCCAGATCACCCCAAAAATGAGACTGGCCTCGAACGAAGGCGTCGTCCGGGATTTCACCGCCCTTCAATCGAGCGAGTATCATCCGGGCGGCGGCAAGCGAGCCCGCATGCGTCATATGGGTGTCCAGCCGCATAAACGACGATGTTGTGGCGTCGAGATCGCGCAAAGCGTCCAAAGGATAAAGCACTTCGTCTTGCAAAGCGGCGCGTGCAACCGCAGGCGCGTAGTAACGCTGGTAAGGGCTCGATACGGTATCGCGAAACGCCGCTGGTAGATGCGTTGTCTTCACAAGTGGCTTTGACGGAAAGACGACATGCAGGTGGCCAATTCCGCGTTCGGCACAGAACGCGCGGCGGCGTTTGAGATTGTCCACGAAATTCGTGACCGCCTCTACGGTGGGAACAGCTGCACCGGTCAAGTAGTCGAACTGCCTCTGACCGCCTTGGTACAGGAAGAGCCAGCCATCGTGACCAATGACCGTGTCCTCGGCCACGCCGACCGGGGGCAAAAGATCAAGACCCTGCATGATACGCCTTTCTTCCAACAGCACGCCGCGGGCGGCGTGTCGCTGTTGTTAAAGTGCGCCGGGTCGCTGCACCAGCCAATGTGCCGCTGCCGATTGTCTACCTGCCAGGGCGGGGCAAGACCGCCGCGCAGCGTTTCGCGCCAAATCCGTACCTCCCTCTGCCGCTTTTCTGATCAGACTGCGGCGGTCGGTTGTCGCGGTGCGGCCCACCGACCCGAGGGGTGCAGTTGACCCGATGTGCCAAAACCGGCATTGCGCGGCGTACGATCTTGCTGCCCCGCAGCGACGAGACGAGGAGCGCCCGCAATGACCCTGCTTGTGTTTGGCCGGACCGGCCAAGTGGCCACGGAGCTTCGGATGCAGGCGCCCGAGGCGACCTATCTGGGCCGAGAGGCCGCTGATCTGAGCGATCCGGCCGCGTGCACTCAGGCCATCCGGGATCACGGGCCCTCCGCCGTCATCAACGCCGCAGCTTACACGGCAGTGGATGGTGCCGAAAGCGATGAAGACACCGCGCAATTGGTCAACGGGGACAGCCCCGGTGCCATGGCGGCAGCCTGCGCCGAACTCGGCATCCCCTTCGTGCACATCTCGACCGACTATGTCTTTGCTGGCGGCGGCACTGACCCTTGGAAGCCAGATGCGCCCACCGGCCCCTTGGGCGCCTATGGCCGCACCAAGCTGGCAGGCGAAGAGGCCGTGCGCGCCAGCGGCGCCACACACGCGATCCTGCGCACCTCCTGGGTCGTGTCGGCCTACGGCGGCAACTTCGTCAAAACCATGCTCCGCCTCGGGGCAGAGCGGGACCGCCTGACCATTGTCGCCGACCAGGTGGGCGGACCCACCGGCGCGCGCGAGATCGCGGCGGCCTGCCTGACCATCGCCGACCAGCTCAAGGCCGATCCGGCCAAATCGGGCACCTATCATTTCTCGGGCGCACCTGACGTGTCCTGGGCAGATTTCGCACGCGGCATCTTTGCCGAAGCGGGCCTGTCCCCCGAGGTTGTAAACATTACCACCAGTGAGTTTCCCACCCCCGCCAAGCGGCCCGCAAACAGCCGCATGGACAACACGACGACCACCCAGACTTTCGGCATCGAACGCCCCGATTGGCGCGCGACGCTCAAGCATATTCTCAAGGACTTGAACGACCAATGACCCAGCGCAAAGGCATCATCCTCGCCGGCGGCTCCGGCACGCGCCTCTACCCGATCACCATCGGCGTCTCCAAGCAGCTGCTGCCGATCTACGACAAGCCGATGATCTACTATCCATTGTCGGTTCTGATGCTGGCTGGCATCCGCGAAATTGCGATGATCACCACCCCCGAAGATCAGGCCCAATTCCAGCGAACGCTGGGCGACGGCTCTGACTGGGGTATTTCGCTGACCTATATCGTGCAGCCCTCGCCCGATGGTCTGGCGCAGGCCTACCTGCTGGCAGAGGACTTCCTGGACGGCGCGCCCTCGGCCATGGTGCTGGGCGACAACATCTTCTTCGGCCACGGCCTGCCGCAGTTGCTTGCCGAAGCCGATGCGCAAGAGACCGGCGGAACCGTCTTTGGCTACCACGTCTCCGATCCCGAACGCTATGGCGTGGTGGGCTTTGACGCGGACGGCAAGGCTAACGTCATCATCGAAAAGCCCGATGTGCCGCCCTCCAGCTATGCGGTCACGGGCCTGTACTTCCTGGACGGGGACGCACCGCGCCTGGCGCGCGAGGTCAAGCCGTCACCCCGCGGCGAGCTGGAGATCACCACCCTCTTGGAGATGTATCTGGGCGCGGGCAATCTGCGCGTGAACCGGATGGGCCGCGGCTATGCCTGGCTCGACACAGGCACCCATGCCAGCCTGCTGGATGCGGGCAACTTCGTACGGACGCTGACCAACCGCCAGGGCCTCCAGACCGGCTGCCTCGAAGAGATCGCGTTCGAGGCCGGCTGGATCAGCGCCGACGATCTGGCCCAGCGGGCCGAGATGCTGCGCAAGAACGGCTACGGCGCCTACCTCAAAAGCCTCCTCGAATAGCGCGACTTGGCGCTCGGCCTGGCTTTGCGCTAATCAGGTCGGGCGCGATGCGACACGACGAAGGAGCCACCGCCATGACGATCACACCGGTCCTTCTATGCGGCGGCTCCGGCACACGGCTGTGGCCGCTGTCGCGCAAAAGCTACCCCAAGCAATTCGCCCCGATCCACGGTGGGCGGACCCTGTTCCAAGCCTCCGCCACGCGGATGGAGGGGCTCGCCCCGCCGCTGATCGTCACCGGCTCTGATTTCCGGTTCATCGTGCTGGAACAACTCGCCGCTTTGGGCATCGACCCGGGCGGCGTGCTGATCGAACCCGAAGGGCGCAACACCGCGCCCGCGGTCCTGGCCGCGGCTTTGTACCTGCACGCGCAGGACCCCGAAGCGATGCTGCTGGTCTGCCCCTCCGACCACCTGATCCCGGACACGAAAGCGTTCCGCGCCGCCGTTGAACAGGGCGCCACCGCCGCGCAGGCGGGGCAGCTCGTGACCTTCGGCATCACGCCCACCTACCCCGAGACAGGCTATGGCTACCTCGAACTCGCGGACGGCGCGGCGGACGGGCCCGTCCCGCTCAGCCGCTTTGTCGAGAAGCCGAATGCGGCGACCGCGGCGCAGCTGGTCGCCTCGGGCAAGCATCTGTGGAATGCGGGCATCTTCCTCTTTGCGGCCCGGACGATCATCGACGCGTTCCGTGCGCATGCCTCTGCCATGATCGCGCCCGTGATGGACGCGGTCGACAGTGGGCAGGTCGATCTGGGCTTCTTCCGCCTCGCGCCGGAGGCGTGGGGGCAGGTCGACGATATCTCCATCGACTACGCGGTGATGGAGCGGGCGGACAACCTGTCGGTCGTGCCATTCTCCGGCGCATGGTCCGACCTGGGCGGCTGGGACGCTGTGCTGCGCGAAAGTCCGCGGGACGACCGCGGCAACGCGACCGCCGGCGCTGCGACGGCCATTGATTGCGACCGCTCGCTTTTGCGCTCCGAAGAGGACGGGCTGGAGCTGGTCGGCATCGGCCTCAAGAACACCATCGCAGTCGCCACCCGCGACGCCGTGCTGGTCGCCGACGCCTCCCGCGCGCAGGACGTCAAGAAGGCCGTCGCGGTCCTCAAGAACAAGGGCGCCCACCAGGCCGAACAGCACCCCAAGGACTTCCGCCCCTGGGGCTGGTTCGAAAGCCTGGCCGTGGGTGAGCGGTTCCAGGTCAAGCGCATCGTCGTCCACCCCGGCGCGGCTCTGTCGTTGCAATCGCATCACCATCGCGCCGAACACTGGGTCGTTGTCGAAGGCACCGCGCGGGTGACGATCAATGACGAGGACCGCTTGGTGACCGAAAACCAGTCTGTCTACATCCCCACAGGCGCGGTGCACCGGATGGAGAACCCCGGCAAGGTGCCCATGGTTTTGATCGAGGTGCAGACGGGCGCGTATTTGGGCGAAGACGACATCGTCCGCTATGAGGACGTCTACGCCCGCGGTGGCGGGGCCAAGGGCTGATCGGCCACAGTGGCGATCGAGTTGGGCGGGCGCGCCCGTGTCGCACTCGTAAGCGCCTCGGGCATTAGATATGCAGGATGCATGCGGACCTGACGGGAGGGAGCTGGCAGGTGGCAGGGGCTTTGCGGTAAAGCGCGGCGCCCCATCGGCAAAGATTGACCGATCTCGCCGTATTGCTGCCCAAAACCGCTGGTCTAACGGCCCAGCCCCGACTAACAGCGCCGCCGTGCCCAAGAGAGGACGACCCTAATGTGCCAAGTATGCGCGATGACCCGCACCTTCGACCCGGCGCGTCACCTCAACAATCCCGACAGTGCGCGGATCACCGAGACGACGGACGCCGCCGGTAACATCTTTACCGTCTATGGCATGGATGTGGGTGACACGTTCCGGGGCAACCTGACCTTCCGGGGCGACCGGGACTGGGTGGAAATCAGCCTGGATGCGAACACCAGCTACGACATCACGCTCAGCGGCCAGGAAAGTGGTGGCGGGCTGACCCTGCTAGATCCGTTCCTGCGGGTCTACAACAGCAGCGGCACGCTGGTATCGTCCAATGACGATGCGGGCTTCGGCACCTTCGAATCCGGTCTCACCTTCACCACCGGCTCCACCGGTGGGACGTTCTATATCTCCGCCGGCGCCTATGAGGGGCAGTACGGCGACGGCGATCCGCTGCGCACCGGTACCTACGAGATTGGCATCACCACCGCGGGCGCGCCGCCCCCGCCTCCGCCGCCTGCATCGGTCGGCACGCTGGACGAGCTGGCAGAGTTCCTGACTGAAGGCTATTGGGGCGGGCGCGAGCACACGTTCTCCACGACCAATATCACCGTTAACCTCACTGCTCTCACGACGGCGGGGCAGCAATTGGCCCGCATGGCGATGGACAATTGGGAGATGGTGTCCAACCTGCGCTTCACCGAAGTGACCTCTGGCGAGATGATCTCGCTTGACGACGAAGCGGACGGCGCCTTTGCCTATCGGCCCGGCAGCGGGAACGTGCCCAACGGGGTCGAGTTGAACTTCAACCGGCAGTTCATGTTCAATAACGGCACGGACGTGAACAGCTTGTCGCTGTTGATCATGACCCACGAATTCGGCCACGCCATCGGCCTGGGGCACCAGGGCGGTTACAACAGCCAAGCGACCTATGGGATCGACAACACGTTCATCAACGATTCCTGGGCCGTGTCGATCATGTCCTACTTTGACCAGCGGGAGAACACGTCGACCACCGACGCCTACGCGCTGGTCGGAACGACGCAGATCTCCGATATTCTGGCGATCCAGAACCTCTACGGCGAGAACCGCGCCGACAACGTCACGGTCGGCAATACCATCTGGGGGCAGGGGTCTGCGTTTGGCACGCACGTCGACACGATGTTCGCCAACATGGTCGGCGGCACGTATATGGCCTTCACCGTCTATGACCAAAGCGGCATCGACACGCTGAACTTCGGATTCACCACGCAAGCCAACGACATCGACCTCAATGATGAGGCGCGGTCCGACATCAACGGCCTGGCCGGTCTGATGGCCATCGCGCGCGGCACGATGATCGAAAATGCGACGACCGGCTCGGGCAACGATGTCGTGACCGGCAACGAAGTCGCGAACCAGATCCTGCTGAACATCGGCAATGACAGCGCCACGGGCGGGGCGGGCAACGACACGATCAATGGCGGTATCGGCTTCGACACGCTGGAAGGCGGCGGCGGACGCGACTCCCTGGTCGGTGACAATGGCGCCGACCTGCTGCGCGGCGGGGACGACAACGACATACTGAACGGCGGCAACGGGTTCGATAACCTCTACGGCGATGCTGGCAACGATACGATCCTGGCTGGTTCCAGCGCGGACCGCGCCTGGGGTGGGGACGGCGCCGACGTGATCCGCGGCGGCACCAATGTCGGCCTGTCGCGCGATGGCCTCTTTGGCGAAGGCGGCAACGACCGCATCTTTGGCGAGGGCGGCTTTGACGAGATTGACGGCGGCGACGGCAACGACTTCCTCGACGGCGGTGCGCAGGCCGACAACATCTTTGGTCGCGCGGGCAACGACACGATGCTGGGCGGCCAAGGCCTCGACCGGCTCTTCGGCGGCACCGGTGACGATCTGGGCCGCGGTGGCACCGAGAATGACGGGATGTTCGGCAACGAGGGCAACGACACGCTGTTCGGAGAGGCTGGCAACGACAACTTCTTTGGCGGGTCGGGCAATGACAGCCTGGACGGCGGGACCGGGAATGACACGATCAACGCCGGCGCCGGGTTCGACACGATCAACGGCGGGGCCGGGGACGACATCCTGTTCGGGCGCTTCAATGCCGACATCTTCGTGTTCGAAGACGGTCACGGCTCCGATGAAATTTGGGATTTCCAGGCGACCAATTCCCTGGAGCGGATCGACTTCAGCGGTCTCAGCACGATCAACACGTTGGCGCAGCTCAACCTGGGCAGTGCGACGGCGGGACTGGCGACGCAGGTCGGCAACGCGGTGCTGATCCAAACGGGCGGCAGCAATACGATCCTGCTTCAGAATGTGAATATCGCCGATCTGGATGCGACCGACTTCATTTTCTGACGCCCGGCGCTTTCGCTGGACATTCGAAAGCCTCGCGCACGTGTGCGGGGCTTTTTCGTACTGGTCCGTATGGTGGGCGCCGATCCCCTCCCGACGCGCAAGCCACTGCGCCGCCGCGAAGATTCCCCTTTGGCGAGAGGTTTGCGGCCGCAGCGTTATTTCCGCGTGATCGAAGCAATAAAATTGGCCGATTAATAAAAGATATATGTTTCCAGCGCATTTGAGCCTGCGCTAAGCCTAGCGGACATCCCACGCTTCCGTATGGCCGCGTGGTTTTTGAAGGGGAACACAATGACGACAATCAGTTTTGGTCCGAACAGCGAAGACTTTCTGGCTCGCGCATTCTTCGACAGCAACCTAGATGAGGTGAACCTGGCCGTTCTGAGCTGGAACAGCACCTCGGCCGTCCTGCGCAATCGGGACACCGGGCTGGTGACGACCCTGCGCGGCACCGGCATCGTGTTCGACAGCAACGACGAGGACGCGGAGCCGACCAGCGGAACCATCACCGCGATCGAAGTGCGCCAGGGCTCGACACTGATTGGCGAACTCACCAATTTCTCGCTCAACTTCCTTTCGCTTGTCGGCGCGGTCGACAGCGCCTTTGGGGGCGATAGGATTCAGACGGCGCAGCCGCTGATCGACCAATTGCTGAACCAAAACGGCACCGTATTGGAGGGGCTGCCGAACGGAACGATCCACTTCCCGGCCCTGTTCGGCTCCGAAGACGAAGATGCGGACCTGTCTGAGATCGCGCAGCTTCTGTCCTTCATCACGCGGCCGGTCACATCGGCGGGCACAAGTGGGTCGGACATCCTGGCCGGCGGGAACGGCAACGATACGCTGGCCACAGGCGGCGTTAGCGATGACGTGGACGTTCTGGTCGGCACAAACGGGTCCGACCGGTACGAGTTCACAAACATTACCTCCGACAGCTATTTTGAGGCGACCTACATCCTGCAGTCGGCTGGCGTCACGTTCAACATCAACGGCGTGGCCAACACCGGCACTGTGGTGAAATCGACCGGGACGGACACGCTGATCAACGTCGCGGGCGCCATGGGTGCGGACGGGCTGCGGCTTGAGGGCAGCGAGCAGGCCGATATCTTCAACATCACGGTCGGCGCCAACCAATGGGTTTCCCTTGCTGGGATCGGTGGGGCGGATCAGTTCAATCTGACGCTCAATTCGACGGCGCGGCTCGATTACCGTGACGGCAGCGGTCCGATCCTCGCCAACCTTGCGGCGGGCGGCATTTCCGAAGGTGGCGGCACGGTCGACGCCCTGTCGATCACTGGCACCGGCCGGTTGGAGATCCGCGGCACCGACTTTGCCGACACCTATATCGGGTCCGACCGGAACGAGAGCTTCATCACCCAAGAAGGCAACGACACCATCGACGGCGGCGGCGGCTATGACCGGCTGCGGATGGACCGGCGCGACGTGTCCACGACAACCATCGATTTGGGTGCTGGCACCGGGTCTGCCGTGTGGAACGGAACCACCTTCACCTACAGTATCTCCGGTATCGAATGGGTCCGGGGCTCCTCCGGTGACGACGATCTGACCGGCGACATGCTGGCCAACGAATTCGAAGCGGGTGCTGGCGACGATACGGTCAATGCGGGCGCTGGCGACGACGAGGTGGATGGCGATTTCGGCGCCGACGTGATCGACGGCGAAGAGGGCGCAGATGACCTCGACGGCGGCGCGGGCAACGACACCATCGACGGCGGTGCGGGCAACGACACGATCGAAGGGGACGACGGCGACGACGACCTCGATGGCGGCGACGGCAATGACAGCATCAATGCGGGCCTCAACAACGACAGCGTCGATGGCGGGACCGGCAACGATACCCTGAACGGCGAAATCGGCTTTGACACGCTGAACGGCGGCGCGGGCAACGACGTGATCGACGGGGGCAGCGGCGCGGACTCGCTGTCCGGCGATGATGGCAACGACCGCATCTTGGGCGGCAACGGCTTCGACAACCTCTTTGGCGGCGCGGGCAATGACACCCTGCTCAGCGGCGACGTGGCGGACCGTGTCTTCGGCGGCGACGGCAACGACGTGATCCGCGGCGGCAGCAATGTCGGCATCACGGTCGACGGTCTCTTTGGGGAGGCGGGCGATGACACGATCTATGGCGACGGAGGCTTTGACCTGCTCGACGGCGGTGACGGTGATGACCTGCTGTTCGGCGGCAACCAAGCCGACAACCTCTTTGGCCGAGGGGGTGAGGACACGCTCGATGGTGGCAACGGCTTTGACCGGCTGTTTGGCGGTGCGGACAACGACCTGTTGTTCGGGCAGCAGGGTACGGACGGCCTGTTCGGTCAACAGGGCAATGACACGCTCAGCGGCGGCACCGAAAGCGACCGGTTGTTCGGCGGCGCGGGCAATGATGAGCTGGAGGCTGGCGCGGACGACGATGTGATGTTCGGTGGCGCCGGCTTCGACCGGATCATCGGGGGCGCGGGCAACGACACGTTGGAAGGCAACTTCAACGCCGACACGTTCGTGTTCTCCGACGGGCACGGCAACGACACCGTCACCGACTTTGCCGCCACCAACAACTTCGAGCGGATCGACCTATCCGGTGTCAGCGCGATCACCAGCCTAGCCGATCTGGACCTGGCCAGCGCCACGAACGGCGCGGCAACCCAGGTCGGGGCGGACGTGCTGATCACGACGAGTGCCAGCAGCCAGATCCTGCTACAGAACGTCAGCCTGGCGGACCTCGACGCCAACGATTTCATCTTCTGATGATGTCCCCTCTGCCCCGGCCCAGCGCTGGGGCAGAGCCCGGCGGCCTGGCGCCTGCACCCGCAAATGATCTGGACGGGGCGCCGCCGTTGTTCTAAGCGAACCGACGAATTCTGAGACGGCGCGGCGATCTTTCCGCGTCAATTGGTTTTAGGAACAGTCCAGCATGCTCAAATTGCCCGGCGCCGCCGCGTTTCAAAGCACCCTTCGCAACAAGAGCAGGCGTTATCCAGACCGCGACGATGCGCGCTACGACGATTTCTACATTTACCCGACCGTCACACCGGGCTTCGGCCTGCGCCCCGGCAGCACCATTTTCACCATCGGCTCGTGTTTCGCGCGCAACGTCGAAAAGGTGCTGGACGAGGTCGGGATGGACGTCCCCACCCGCCGCTTCGCCGCCCCGAACGAAGAGGCGCCGGGCGAGTCCAATCGCGTCTTGAACCAATACAACCCCGCCACGATGGTGCAGGCGGTCGCGGCCGCGGGCGAAGCGCCGGATCAGCGCGGGATCTACAGCACGCCGCAGGGCGTCGTGGACACGCTGCTCGCGACCGGGTCGCGCTCCGTCACGCCTGCGCGGGCGATGGAGCGGCGCGGCCAAATCTCAGACCTCTATCGCGACGGGCTCGCTCAGGCCGAAACGGTGGTCGTCACTCTGGGGCTGGTAGAGGCTTGGTACGATCTCGAAGATCGGATCTACCTGAACGAGGCGCCGCCGCCCCCCGTGATCAAAGCGGCGCCCGACCGGTTCGAGTTTCACCAACTCGACGTGCCGACATGCCTCGACATGGTGTCGGAATTGACCGAACGCCTGATCGACGGGGGACGTCGCCGTATGGTCATGACGGTCTCTCCGGTCCCTCTTCAGACCACTTTTGCCGGCGGTGATGCCGTGGTGCGCAACAGCTACTCCAAATCGGTGCTGCGCGTCGTGGCGGAGATGATTACGCAGCGCTTTGAGGGCGTGGACTACTTCCCCAGTTACGAGATCATCACGACCTCGGGCATGCGCTCCTTCGGGGAGGATAACGTGCACGTTCGTCCGCTTGTGGTCGACCGGGTCGTCCGGCATATGGTGCGTCTGTACACCGGTGAATGATCCTAAGTCCTGGACGCGTTGAATGACCGAAAAACTGTTTGGAAATCTGTTCCTGAGCATCGGGGCCATGAAGGCGGGCACGACCTGGCTTTATTCCGTCCTCGCGCGCCATCCGCAACTCCACTTCGCGGCGGAAAAGGAGATCCACTACTTCTACCACCGGTTCGTCGACTCGCAGCAACTGAACGAGCGTCGGCGCCTGCAAAACGCGCGCGAGCGCTACTTGCTGCGCTTCGATCCAAAGACGGCGAATATCGACATGATCCGGCACAATTTGCGCTGGGTGACGTCGTACCTGGATCGCCCGGTCGATGACTTTTGGTACCGCAACCTCTTCTACCCGCGGCCCCACCAGAAGTTCGTCTGCGATTTTTCCAACCTGAATGCGCATCTGCCGGCCGAAGCGTGGCCTGTGATCGCCGACAAGTGCGAGACGCTGCGCGTGCTCTTCACGATGCGCCATCCCGTCAAGCGGCTGTGGAGCCATACCAAGTTTCATCTGGAGGTCAGCGGCCAGCTGGACAAGTTGCAAAGCTGGGGGCCGGAGGATTACCGCGCCTTCCTCAAGCTGCCGCATATCTGGCCGAATGCGGAATACGGCGCCGTACTGCGCCGGATGCGCGAGGGGCTGAGCCCCGAACAGGGCAAGGTCATCTTCTACGAAGATTTGCACGCCGACCAACGCGGGACGCTGAAAGGGATCGAGGATTTCCTCGGCCTCAACAACTTCAACTACCCGCAGCAATTGCTGGACCAACGGCTGACCGAGAGCCGCAAAATCCTGATGCCCGATTTCTTCCCCGGCCTGGTGGCCGAGGATGTCGACCGCATCTGTCAGGAGATCGTCGACGAAGGCTACACGCTGCCGGACAGCTGGTCCGCCTAAGGCCTATTTGGTCAGCAGGTCTCGGTGGTAGCGGTTGAGCAGGAACAGCCCCGCCACCATCAGCAGTGCACCTACGGCAAAGACATACAGCTCGGACACGTAGGCGGGCTGATAGTAGGGATACATCGCGTCTCGCATCAGTCCAATCGGATGGACCAGGGGGTTCCACAAGAGCCAAGCCTGATAGGGCTCCGGTATGGCCTCGATCAGGAAGAAGATGCCCGAGATCAGGAAAAGTGGGCGGTTCATCACCGACCACGCCGTTGCCCAGATCGGAAAAGCGACGATTAAATAGGCATTCGCCGTCCCAACCCCTGCGGCCAAAACGATCAGCATCGTCAGCGCGAGCGTCATCTTGCCGAGATCGAATACGGTCTCTTCGCTCGTGATCGTCGTCAAGAAGGACAGCACGACGGCGACGACCATCAGTTGCGTAAGCGCGTTCAGCAGCAGCCGCGCCAGCAGCGCATCGACGAACGTCACCCGAGGGTATTCCAGCAGCGCGCGGTTCGACTGCACCACCTGCCCCATCTTCATCGCGATGTCGTTGTAGAAGAAGAAGGGCAGGATCCCGCCGGCGTAAAACAGTGCAAAATCAGCGCCAAGGGGCGGATTTCGAAACCCGACGGAGAAGATGAGCGTCATCAGCGCGATGCCGCCCGCAGGCTCCAGGATGGCCCACAGATAGCCGCCGGGCGACCTTCCATAGCTGGTCGACATTTCGCGCAAGGTCAGTGCGAACACCGCCCGCCACGAGCTGAAGGGCTGGCGCACGCGGCGCGGGCTCAGTCGCGTGGGTTGGGGTGGGTCGATGGACGACATGGGGCGGCTTGGGCGGAAATGTTCGATTGCTGGCAAACGCTGCACTTGTAGACTATCACGTATTTACGCAAAGGCCATTTCAAACGACCAAAAGGCTCGCCGCGATGACGGACACCACCTCGCAGCGCCCGCCCGGGCCAGCGCCCGCCGCGGATCGGCCCAAACCCCAAGCGGTCCCCAATCCCGCCCCAGCGCCTCGGCCCAACGTGGCGGCCGCAGACGCGCCGCGCCCGCCGGTCCGGCCCGCCCGGTCCCGTCGGCGCCATGTCTTCCTACTGTTCTCGTTCCTGCTAGTCGCCTGCGCGCCGATCTTCGTGACCGCCTACTACATGTACACGTTCGCCGCGGACCAATACGCGTCGAGCTTTGCATTCTCCGTCCGGTCGGAAGAGCAACGCTCCGCCGTGGAGCTGCTGGGCGGGATCACCGAACTCGCCGGCTCTAGCTCGTCCGATACGGACGTTCTGCACGACTACCTGACCAGTCAGGAACTGGTGGAGAAGGTGAATGAACGGGTCGATCTGGGCGCGATCTGGAGCAAGGTGCCCCCCGCGGACGATCCGATCTTTGCCTACGATCCCGAAGGCACGATCGAAGACTTGGTCGAGCATTGGGAGCGTAAGCTGACCATCGTCTACGACAGCGGCACCCGCATCATCGAGCTGCGGGTTCTGGCCTTCGATCCGGACGATGCGCAGCGCATCGCGCGCGTGATCCTCGAAGAGAGCACGCAGATGATTAACGAGCTGAGCGATATCGCGCGCGAGGACACGATCCGTTTCGCCCGGGAAGAGCTCGACCGCGCGCTGGAGCGACTGCGCGAGGCGCGCGCGGACGTGCAGCGGTTCCGCAACCGCACACAGATCGTCGACCCGACCATCGACACTCAGAACCAGATGGGCGTTCTGGTGAACCTGCAGCAGCAATTGGCCGAGGCGCTGATCGACCTCGACCTGCTGCGCCGCTCCACCAACGACAACGACCCGCGCGTGGCGCAAGCGAACCGGCGGGTGGAGGTGATCCGCGACCAGATCGAGGCGGAGCGGCAAAAGCTCGGCTTCGGCGCCAGCGGTCAGGAAAGCGGTACCGCAATTGCCGACCTGGTGGGCGAATACGAAAGCCTGGTGGTGGAACGCGAATTTGCGGAGACGACTTATACCAGCGCATTGGCGCAATACGACGCGGCGCTGGCCGAAGCCCGGCGGCAAAGCCGTTACCTGGCCGCGCACCGCACCCCGACCCTGGCGCAGAAGGCGCAATATCCCGAGCGGCTGCGCCTCGTGCTGCTGGTCGCGATGTTCAGCCTGATCGCCTGGTCGATCTTCTGCCTGCTCTACTATTCGCTGCGCGACCGGGCCTGATGATCCACCTCGACCGACTGACAAAGCGGTTTTGGACCAATGACGGTCCCCGGACGGTCGTGAACGATCTGACGCTGACCTTCCCGACCGGCGCCTCCGTCGCGCTGCTGGGCCGGAACGGCGCGGGCAAAAGCACGCTGCTGAAACTGATCGCGGGCACCATGCGCCCTACCTCTGGGCAGGTTCTGTCGACGGGCTCGATCTCCTATCCGGTGGGGTTTGCGGGCTCGTTCCATCCCGATCTCACCGGGTTGCAGAATGCCCGCTTCGTCGCGCGGCTGTACGGCATGGACACCGACGCACTTACGGATTTCGTGCAGGACTTCGCTGAGCTTGGCCCGCATTTCTACATGCCGATCCGCACCTATTCGTCGGGCATGCGGGCGCGCCTGTCCTTCGGCACTTCCATGGCCATCCCCTTCGACACCTATCTGGTGGACGAGGTGACGTCCGTTGGCGACGGCGCGTTTCGCCAGAAATCCGTCGCGCTGTTCGACGCGCGCCGTGAAACCGCGGGGGCGATCGTCGTGTCCCACTCCCCCCAAATGGTGAAGCGCATCTGCACCATGGCCGTCGTGCTGGAGCAGGGGGAGGCGACGTTTTACGACGATATAGACACCGCGCTGGCCCACCACGATCACAACATGAAAACGCCGCCCCACCAGCGCGCGGGCTAAGCGGTTTCGGACGGTAGGCTTTGTTGATACCAGACGCCCCAACCTTACGTGCGACTCGTATTTTATGATCAAGTTTCTGTCCCAGATTTTTCGCCTCTCCCTGATGCGCCGCTTTGCGCAGTCTGTCCGCGAGGACGGCATTCGGGTCGCACTGGCGAAGGTCCGGCAATTCGTCGCGATGCGGTGGGCCGGCGGGGCGCATAGCAGTCTGACCGAACATCAGGATCTGCCCGCGCAACAAGGCCCGCAAGGCTCCTACCTGCGGGGGGTCTGGGCGCAATTGGCCCAGGCGGAGGCGTTTCACCCCAGCGCGCCGTCCCTGGGCAAAGGGCGCCGTTTCGTCGCCATCGTCGGCGATTTGAACCTGCCGCAATGCAAGAAATACCGGGTGGAGCAACTCGCTGCGTTTTGGCGCAGCCAGGGCGTCAGCTGCGATTATGCCCATTACGAGGATCTGCCGCGCGCCGTGCGCCTGATGAACCAGGCGACACATCTGGTCGAATACCGCCTGCAATCGAACGCAATGACCGAGATGCTGCGCTACGAGGCGCGGCGGCTGAAACTGCCGGTGCTGTACGACATCGACGATCCGCTGTTTTCCGTCGTCGCGTACGAGACCTACGGCAACATGATCGCGCTCGATCCCTGGCTGAAGCAGCACTTTCTGTCCGAGGCGCCCAAATATCTGACGATGATGAACGGCGCCGATATCATGACGATGTCGACGCCTGGCCTGGTGGAGCATGCGGCGCTGCACTCGCCTCGGCCGGTGTTCATGCGCCGCAACTTTGCCGACGATGCCACGCTGGAAGATGGCGCCGCGGCCATCGCGCGGCGGGTGGATGGCGACGGCCGTTTTCGGGTCTGCTTCGCCTCGGGCAGCCAGGGGCACGAGGTCGACTTTGCCGAGATCGCGGAGCCGCTGACGGAGTTCATCCTGGCCGCGGACAATCGCCGGCTGCGCCTGCTGGGCCATTTCGACACCAAGCATTTGAGCAAAGAGATGGTCGCCCGGTGTGAGGTGATGCCATTTACCGACTATGCCGGTTATCTGGACAATCTGGCGGCGGCGGATTGCGCGGTGATGCCGCTGGGCGACGACCTCTTCAACCGGTGCAAAAGCGCGGTGCGCGTGATCGACGCCCATTCGGTGGGCGTTCCCGTGATCGTCGGCCCGGTGGGCGATATGTGCGCGATGGTGGAGGACGGCAAAACCGGCCACATCGCCCACAGTGCCGCCGATTGGCGCAGCGCGCTGGACACGCTGGCCGCCGATACGCGGGCGCGCAAGGCGATGGGACGCACCGCCCGCCGCACGCTGGAAGCGGAGTGGGGCGGTCAAGCGGCGCCGCACATCATCGCCCCCGAGATCATCCAGTGGGTGCGCGAATGACCCAGCCTCACATCCTGCTCGTGAACGTCTTTTTCGCGCCCTATACCTATGGCGGCGCCACCATCGTGGCCGAAGAGGTGGCGAAGGCGCTGATCGCCAACCACGGCTACCGCGTGACGGCGGTGTCGCTGATGGCGCGGGCCGAGTTGGCGACCTACACGATCATCAAGACCGAAACGTCGGGCATCGTGAACTACGTCATCAACGTGCCGGGCGACCGTGGCTACAGCGACATGTACGACAACCAGATCATGACGGGCCTGCTGTCCGAGTTGATCCGCGATCTGGCGCCCGATCTGGTCCATGCCCATTGCATCCAAGAGATCGGGACCGGCGTCTTCGACGCGGCGGCAGCGCACGACGTGCCGGTGATCCTGTCCGTCCACGACTTTTGGTGGATCTGCGAGCGGCAATTCATGATCAAACCCGACCGCACCTATTGCGGCCAGTTCCCGGTGAAGATCGAGGCCTGCGCGGGCTGCGTGAACGATCTGCCCGCAGCCAAGGCACGCTTCGACCACCTAACGGCGAGCGTCGCTGCGCCCGCGCGCATCACCTATCCCAGCGCCTTTGCAAAGGACCTGAGTGAGGCGTCCGGCTTTCCTGCCGGTACGGGGCTGGTGTGGAAAAATGGGGTGCGGCTTCCGGGCCCCGATTTCGCGGACCGGCAAGCCGCGCGGCGGGCGCGTGATCCGCGCCTGACCTTCGGCTATGTGGGCGGGCCCGCGCAGATCAAGGGCTGGCCCACGATCCGCAAGGCCTTTGCCGGGATTGGCCGGGACGACTTTCGATTTCTTGCGGTCGACGGCAGCGGCAATGGCACGTGGTGGGCCGACAATGCCTTCAAAGGTCTGCCCGGCACCTGGGCGGAGTTTCCTCGCTACACGCAAGACAACATGGACGACTTCTATGCGGAGATCGATGTGTTGATCTTTCTCAGTCAGTGGAAGGAAACCTTCGGCCTTGCCATTCGCGAGGCGCTGGCCCGCGGCATCAAAGTGATCCAGACCGATAGCGGCGGCACGACGGAGCACGGATACGCCGCGGCCGAAGACCTTATCCCCATCGGCGCGCCGCCCGAAACGCTGCGCGCGCAGCTGGACGCGCTGTTTGCCGCACATCCCGATCCGGCGCCCGTGCGCGCGGTGTCGAGCTACGCCGATCAGGCGGCCAGCTTCGACGCGCTCGCGCGCGAGGTTCTGGGGTAGGCGTGACCATCCATATCCTGATGGCCGTCTACAACGGCGGCGCGGCCCTGGCCGAGCAATTGGACAGCATCGCCGCGCAGAAGGACGTGGCGTGGCACCTTTTCGCCTCCGACGATGGCTCGTCCGACAACAGCCGTGCGGTGCTGGACGCGTTCGCGGAGGGCCACCCGGTCACGCGCCTCGATGGGCCGGGGCAGGGGGGCACGGCGAATTTTCTGTCGCTGATTGCGCAAGCGCCCGAGGGGTGGGTGGCGTTTTGCGATCACGACGATGTCTGGCTGCCGGACAAGCTGGCGCGCGCGCAGGCGGCGCTCGCAGGGATCGAGGGCCCCGCGCTTTACTGCGCGCGCACATGGATCGTCGATGCAGACTTGCAGAACCGGCGCCTCAGCGCCGCGCGCCCGCGGCCCCCTGGGTTCGCCAACGCGCTGGTGCAGAACATAGCGTCGGGCAACACGACCGTCCTTAACCCAGCGGGCGCCGCGCTGTTGCGCCGGCACGCTGCGGGGGCCGCGGGCGTGGAGGTGCACGATTGGTGGGCTTATCTGCTGATCACCGGTGCGGGCGGGCGGGTCGTGCACGACGACCGCCCCGCCCTCCTTTACCGTCAGCACGGCGCCAACATGATCGGCGCAAATGACACCACGCGCGCGCGCCTGCACCGCATTCGGCGCCTTCTGGCGGGGGATTTTGCGGACTGGAACCGCCGGAATATCGCGGCGCTGCACAGCGCACGCGCCGATCTGACGCCGCAGAACGCCGCGGTGCTGGACGCCTTCGCCGAGCTGCCGCGCTTGCCCGTCCACCGCCGCCTCGCCGCGCTGCGCCGGCTTGGCCTCTACCGGCAAGGCCGGATGGGGCAGGCGGCGCTCTGGCTTGCTGCGCTGCTGGGGCGGATGTAGGGAAGCCGGACAAGGCAGGAGGCTGACGTGACCAAACGTGCGCTCATCACCGGTGTGACCGGGCAGGACGGATCCTATCTGGCGGAGCTTTTGCTGGACAAGGGCTACGAGGTGCATGGGATCAAACGGCGCGCCTCGCTGTTCAACACCGACCGCGTGGATCACATCTTTCAGGATCCGCATGTCGAGCGCCCGCGTTTCACGCTGCATTACGGTGACCTGACCGATACCTCCAACCTGACGCGCATCCTGGCCGATGTGCGCCCGCACGAGGTCTATAACCTCGCCGCGCAAAGCCACGTCGCCGTCAGCTTCGAGTCGCCCGAATACACCGCCGATGTCGACGCCATCGGCACCCTGCGCCTGTTGGAGGCCATCCGCTTTCTGGGCTTGGGCGAGGACTGCAAGTTCTACCAGGCCTCTACGTCCGAGCTTTACGGCCTCGTCCAGGAAACGCCCCAGCGCGAGACGACGCCCTTCTACCCGCGCAGCCCTTACGCCGTGGCCAAGCTTTACGCCTATTGGATCACCGTAAACTACCGCGAGGCCTATGGCCTTTATGCCTGCAACGGCATCCTCTTTAACCACGAAAGCCCCCGGCGGGGAGAGACGTTCGTGACCCGCAAGATCACGCGCGGTTTGGCCAATATCGCCCAGGGGCTGGAGCCGTGCCTCTACATGGGCAATATCGACGCCATGCGCGATTGGGGCCATGCCAAGGACTACGTGGAGATGCAGTGGCTCATGCTCCAGCAAGAGCAGGCCCGCGACTACGTCATCGCCACGGGTGTGCAGCATTCGGTCCGCGACTTCATCACCTGGAGCGCGGCGGAACTGGGGATCGAGCTTGCTTTCGAAGGGGACGGCGTGGACGAGGTCGCCCGCGTGGCGTCCGTCACCGGCGACGACGCGCCCGCGTTGAAGGTCGGCGACGTGGTTCTGCGCATCGACCCCCGCTATTTCCGCCCCGCAGAGGTGGAGACGTTGCTGGGCGATCCGACCAAGGCCCGGGACGAGCTCGGCTGGACTCCCCGCCTCACGGCCCAGCAGATGTGCGCGGAAATGGTCCAACACGACCTCGCCGCCGCCCGCCGCCACGCCCTGCTGCGCGATCACGGGCACAATATGTCCATGTCAGTGGAGTAAGGGGTTTAGCGTCGACGGTGTGGCTCAGCCCAAGCCGACCGACGGGTGGCGTGGAACACGCCGCCCGGTGGGGCGCCCTCTCGCGCATCTTCGATGCGCTGCCCGGCGACGCGCGCCGCTGCGCGGCACGCTGGGTCCGCGTGTAGACACACTGCGGATGTCTCTGGGCTGAGTACGATCACCCGTAGGGTGCGCATTTATTGCGCACCATCGGCGTCTGCCTCCCAAGCCTTGAGCCACCGCTTCGGCGCCGCATCGCGCCATGTCTGCCGCAACCGGGCCTCGGCCCAGCCTTCATCAATCCGCCCCGCTGCTACCAGCAGGAGCCCGTGCTTGGCATAATGATCGTGCAGCACGAACGTCTCCGGGTCCGCCGAATGCAGCGCCTCCCGCTCCGCAATCGAGCCCTTGAACACCGCCGCATC
Source organism: Pseudomonadota bacterium (assembly GCA_039178165.1). Lineage (GTDB taxonomy): Bacteria > Pseudomonadota > Alphaproteobacteria > Rhodobacterales > Rhodobacteraceae > JBCBCP01. Next base: position 40,305 of record JBCDFL010000006.1, read on the forward strand.
CACGTAAGGCGACCACCAGCACCACATCTTGCCATGCGCCTTCAGGTTCTCATTGCCCCAGGACACGGCCTCCGTCACCTCGGGCAACCCAAGCCCTAAAGCAAAGGCTTTCAACTCCGGCCAAGACCGGATCATCGCGCGCCGTAGGGTGGGGTTTCACCCCACCGCCGCCGACACGATTGGCCCATCAATGCGCCTCGGCCCAGGACTGCCCGGTGCCAGCGTCGACCTCTAGTTTGACATCCAGCTTTACCACCGGATCCGCGGCGCCTTCCATGACAGAGCGCGCCGTGTCGATTAGCGCCTCCTCCGCCCCGGTCTCCACCTCGAACAGCAATTCGTCGTGCACCTGTAGCAGCATCGCTGCCGGCTGGCCCTCGATGGCGCTCGGCATGCGGATCATAGCCCGGCGGATGATATCCGCCGCCGTCCCCTGGATCGGCGCGTTGATCGCCGCGCGCTGGGCAAAGCCTGCCCGCGGCCCGCGCGCGTTGATCTCCGGCGTGTTGATCTTGCGGCCAAAGAGGGTCTGCACGTACCCATGCTCCTTCGCAAAGGCCTTCGTGTCGTCCATGTAGCCGCGAATGCCCGGGAAGCGCTCAAAGTAGCGGTCGATAAAGCCCTGCGCTTCGGCCCGGGGAATGCGCAAGTTGCGCGCTAAGCCAAAGCCGCTGATCCCGTAAATGACCCCGAAATTGATCGCCTTGGCCTGCCTGCGAATGTCCGGCGTCATCTCGTCCAGGGGCACGTTGAACATCTCCGACGCGGTCAGCGCGTGAATGTCGATCCCGTCCGCGAAAGCCTGCTTCAGCTCGGGGATGTCCGCGATATGGGCAAGGATCCGTAGCTCGATCTGGCTGTAATCCAGCGCCACCAGCGTCTTGCCCGGCTCCGCGACAAAGGCCTCGCGAATGCGCCGCCCCTCCTCGGTCCGGATCGGGATGTTCTGCAGATTCGGGTCCGTGGATGCCAGCCGCCCGGTCGAGGCTCCCGCGATGGAATAGGACGTATGCACCCGCCCCGTTTCGGCATTGATGTGGTCCTGCAACGCGTCGGTATAGGTCGATTTCAGCTTGCTGACCTGCCTCCAATCCAGCACCCGGACCGGCAATTCGTGCACTGTGGCCAGATCCTCCAGCACGTCCGCGCCGGTGGCATAAGCGCCTGTCTTGCCCTTTTTGCCGCCCTCAAGACCCATCTCGTCAAACAGGATCTCGCCCAGTTGTTTGGGGCTGCCCACGTTGAACTTGCGCCCCGCCAGCTCGTAAATCTCGTCCTCCAGCCCGGCCATCTTCTGGCTGAAGGCGTTGGACATCCGGCTTAGCGTATCGCGGTCCACCTTGATCCCCGACCGCTCCATCCCCGCCAGCACGTGGACCATGGGCCGCTCCAGCGTCTCGTAAACCTTGGTGACCTGCGCCCCGTGCAGCTGCGGCTTCAGCAGCTGCCACAGCCGCAGCGTGATATCGGCATCCTCCGCCGCATAGGGCACCGCCTTTTCCAGCGGCACGCGGTCAAAGGTGATGGCCGACTTGCCCGAGCCCAGCAGCGGTTTGATCGGGATCGGCGTGTGGCCCAGATAGCGCTCGGCCAGCGTGTCCATTCCGTGCCCGTGCAACCCCCCGTGCAGCGCGTAAGACAGCAGCATCGTGTCGTCTATCGGCGCCACGCCGATGCCAAGCCGGGCAAAGACCTTGAGGTCGTATTTCATATTCTGCCCGATCTTTAGGATGCTATCGTCCTCCAGCACGGGTTTCAGCATCTCCAGCGCGGTCTCCAGCGGCATCTGCCCCTCCGCCAGCGCGTCCGA
>JBCDFL010000007.1:0-38175 GCA_039178165.1 Pseudomonadota bacterium
GCTCATCTACGCGCAGACGCATCCCGACAGGGTGCGCGAGCTGGTCTTGCGCGGTGTCTTCCTGATGACGCAGGCGGAGCTCGACTGGTTCTACGGCGGCGGCGCGGGCCGGTTCTGGCCCGAGGTTTGGGCGCGCTTCACAGCACCGATCCCCGAGGATGAGCGCGGCGATCTGATCGAGGCCTACCACAGGCGCCTCTTCTCCGGCGATCTGGGACAAGAGACGCGGTACGCCCGCGCTTGGGCGTCGTGGGAAAACGCGCTGGCCTCCATCCATTCCAGCGGCGGCGGGGGCGAGTCGCCCGGGGAATACGCGCGGGCGTTTTCCCGGCTCGAGAATCACTACTTCATCAATGCGGGGTTCCTGGAATTCGACGGGCAAATCCTGGCGCATATGGGTAGGATCGCGCATATTAACGGCACGATTGTCCAGGGTCGCTATGACATGATTTGTCCGCCCGAGAGTGCGTATAAACTGGCGCAGGCCTGGCCGAACGGTCAGCTCAAGATGGTGCGCAATGCGGGCCATGCCCTGTCCGAGCCTGGGATCAGCGCAGAGCTCGTGCGCACCATGGACCGGATCGCGGGGCGGTGACGCGGATGGATCGGCGCGCCCTCTTTGCCTCCGGCGCTGCGGCGGCCTTGCTGGCCGCCTCTGGCGTCAGCGCCCAGGCGCGGCCTCAGCGCGGTGGCCGGCTCCGCGCGGCGCTGAGCGCGGTGGCGGGGGAAGGTTGGGCGGACGCAGCGCCGTCGCTGTTTCGCCAGATCGCTCGCCATGCGGTGCACGAAGGCCTGACCGAAATCGCCGCTGATGGCACCTTGCGCGGCAATCTGGCGGAGGTATGGGACAGCCCGGACCAGGGCCGCACCTGGCACTTCACATTGCGCGCGGCGCGGTGGCACGATGGCTCCGACGTCACCCCGGCGCAGGTCGCGGCGGCCCTGGGCGGCGCGGTTCACAAGGGCCGTGTCGTGCTGACGGCCACGCCCGCCGATGCCGCGCTGCCGTTTCGCATGGCGCAGCCGGACGCATTGATCGCGCATCCCGAAAACCCTTTGCTAGGCACGGGGCTTTATACGCTGAATAGATATGAGGCCGGGCGCCGCGCCATTCTGGATAGGGTCGAAGCCCATCCGCGGGCCGACCAAGCCGGCTGGGCGGACGTTGCGGACCTGAGCGGCATCACAGCCCCCGCGACCCGGCTGGAGGCGCTGTTGCACGATATGGTCGACGTCATCGACCACCCGGAGAACCAGACCCCCGTAGGCCTCACCCGGCTTGGGGAGGCGCTTGTCGGCGCAGGCACACACGCCCCGCGCGAGATCGGGCAGGCCCTGCCGCTCGACAACTTTCGCCTGGCGGAGCGGTGGTGGCTGGCCTGAGGGCTTGCACATCGCGGGCCCGCTCCGTATATAACCACTAACAGCGGCGCTTCGGGTCCACACCGAGGCTCCACCGGAAATGCGAACGGGCCGCAGCGCCCGTTTTTTTTGTGCCCAGATTGAACCTGTCCTGATGTCGAACACGCTGATCGCCAAAGCCGCCATCGACCGCCGCCTGGCGGAAATTATCACCCCCGTGATCGAGGATCTGGGGTTCGAACTGGTGCGCGTGCGGCTGATGAGCGGCAAGGAGACGACGCTGCAAATCATGGCCGACCGCCCGCAAGGCGGGATCGAGGTGGATGATTGTGCGCAAATCTCCAACGCCGTGAGTGCGACGCTGGATGTCGAAGACCCGATCTTGGACGCCTACACGCTGGAAGTCAGCAGCCCCGGCATCGACCGACCGCTGACGCGGCTGAAGGACTTTGACGCCTTCGAGGGCTACGTCGCCAAGCTGGAGACGGACGAGCTGATCGATGGGCGCCGCCGCTTCAAAGGGGAGCTTGCGGGCGTCGAGGATGACGAAGTGCTGATCAACGTCGCGGAGGGGACAATCGGGGTGAAATTCGACTGGCTCAGCGACGCCAAGCTCGTGCTGACCGACGACCTAATCAAGGAAATGCTGCGCCAGCGCAAAGCCGCAGGCGCCCTGAACGAAGACCAATTCGACGAGATCGAGACCGAAGCCGGCTCGGAAGAGGAGACCGAATAGATGGCCATCACATCCGCAAACCAGCTGGAGCTTTTGCAAACTGCCGAAGCCGTGGCGCGTGAAAAGATGATCGATCCCGCGCTGGTGATCGAGGCGATGGAGGAATCGCTCGCCCGCGCGGCGAAGTCCCGCTACGGCGCGGAGATGGACATCCGGGTCAGCATCGACCGCAAGACGGGCGTGGCGACCTTTACCCGCGTGCGTACCGTGGTCGAGGAAGAAGAGCTTGGGAACTACCAGGCCGAATTCACGGTCGAGCAGGCCAAGCAATATTTGGACGACCCGGCGGTCGGCGACGCCTACGTGGAGCAGGTTCCCCCGGTGGAGATGGGCCGGATCGCAGCGCAAAGCGCCAAGCAGGTCATCCTGCAAAAGGTCCGTGAGGCCGAGCGGGATCGCCAGTACGAAGAGTTCAAAGATCGCGCCGGCACGATCATCAACGGCCTGGTCAAGCGCGAAGAATACGGCAACGTCATCGTCGATGTGGGCGCGGGCGAGGCGGTGCTGCGCCGCAATGACAAAATCGGGCGCGAAAGCTACCGGCCCAATGACCGGATCCGCGTTTACATCAAAGACGTGCGGCGCGAAGTGCGCGGCCCGCAGATCTTCCTGTCCCGAACGGCGCCCGAGTTCATGGCGGAGCTCTTCAAGATGGAAGTGCCGGAGATTTACGACGGCATCATCGAGATCAAGGCGGTCGCGCGCGACCCGGGCTCCCGCGCGAAGATCGCGGTCATTTCCTATGACGGCTCCATCGACCCGGTGGGCGCCTGCGTCGGCATGCGCGGCTCCCGCGTGCAGGCGGTCGTGAACGAGCTTCAGGGCGAGAAGATTGATATCATTCCGTGGAACGAGGACCAGCCGACCTTCCTGGTGAACGCGCTGCAACCGGCGGAAGTCAGCAAGGTGGTTCTGGACGATGAGGCTGGCAAGATCGAAGTCGTTGTGCCCGAAGAGCAGCTGAGCCTGGCCATCGGGCGCCGCGGGCAGAACGTGCGTCTGGCCAGCCAGCTGACCGGCCTCGACATCGACATCATGACCGAAGCGGATGAGAGCGCCCGCCGTCAGGCCGAGTTCGAAGCCCGCACGAAACTGTTCATGGACACGCTGGACCTGGACGAATTCTTTGCCCAGCTTTTGGTCGCCGAGGGGTTCACCAACCTCGAAGAGGTCGCCTATGTCGAGTTGGACGAGCTGCTTGTGATCGACGGCGTCGACGAAGGCACCGCCGAAGAGCTTCAGGCCCGTGCCCGCGATGTGCTGGAGGCGCAAGCCGCCGCCGCGCTGGAAGCGGCCCGTGCGCTGGGCGCCGAGGACAGCCTCATTGAATTCGATGGCCTGACCCCCCAAATGGTGGAAGCGCTGGCCAAGGATGACGTGAAAACGCTCGAAGATTTCGCCACCTGCGCAGACTGGGAACTGGCCGGCGGCTGGACCACGCAAGACGGCGAGCGCATCAAGGACGACGGCGTGCTGGAGCCCTTCGACATCAGCCTGGAGGAAGCGCAGGATATGATCATGACTGCGCGAATCTTGCTGGGCTGGGTCGATCCGGACGATTTGATCGCCGACGAAGAAGAGGCGCCCGAGACCGAGGAGGCCGAGGCCTGATCTCAGGCCTCGGGGGCCTGAGACATGGGACGCGGCGGCGCCACCAAGGACCGGACAGACGGGCCAGAGCGAAAATGCCTCGCCACGGGTGAGGTGCAGCCGAAGAACGGATTGATCCGTTTCGTCGCCGGCCCGGGCGGGCAGGTGGTGCCAGATATTCTTGGCAAGCTGCCCGGCCGTGGGTTCTACGTCTCCGCCGACCGGGCCGCGCTCGACAAGGCGGTGGCGAAGAAACTCTTTGCGCGCGGCGCCAAGGCGCCCGTGCAGGTGTCGGACGGCTTGGTCGACCAGATCGAAGCGCTGCTGGCCCGGCGCACGGTCGACATGATCGCGATGGCCCGCAAATCCGGTGACGCCGTGGCGGGCTATGAGAAGGTGAAGGACATGCTGGGCCGCGAAGAGGCCCAGGTGCTGTTGCAGGCCCATGATGGGTCGTCCCGCGGCAAGTCGAAGCTCAGCACGCCGCATTTCGGCAGCTACATCGGCTGGCTGACCGCGGACGAGCTGGGGCAGGCCTTTGGCCGCCAAACTGTGATCCATGCCGCGCTCGCCTCTGGCAGACTCGCGGAACGTGTTGTAGAGGAAGCCCACCGACTAAAAGGTGTGCGTGATGCAGCGGTGGCAGGGGCCACCGGGAAGGATGAACGAGCTTAATGAGCGATACTGACGGGAAAAAGACACTTGGCCTGCGCAGCGGCGCACGTCCGGGCAATGTAAAGCAAAGCTTTAGCCACGGGCGGACCAAGAATGTCGTCGTCGAAACGAAACGAAAACGCGTCGTGGTTCCCAAGCCTGGCGCGTCCAAACCGGGTGGCGGAACCGCCGCGCCAGGCAATCCGTCGCGCCGGCCCGCCGGCATCTCCGACGCGGAGATGGAGCGCCGCCTGAAGGCCGTGCAAGCCGCGAAGGCGCGCGAGGTCGAAGAGGCCGCGCAGCGCGTGGCCGAGGAAAAGGCCCGCGAGGAAGAGCGCGAGCGCCGCCGCGCCGAAGCCGAAGCCAAAGAGCGGGAAGAGCGCGAGCGCGAGGAAGCGCTGAAGGCCAAGGAAGAGGAAGAAAAGCGCAAGGCCGAAGAGGCCGCGCAAGCTGCCGCCCAGGCCGCTGCCGCGCCCACGGAACAGCCGAAGTCGGCCCCCCGCGGCGGGCCGGCCCCCGCGGCAACCCCGCGCAAGACCGACCGCGAGCGCGATCAACGCCCGTCCAACCGGGGCCGTGACGATGGTGGTCGCCGCTCGGGCAAGCTGACCCTCAACCAAGCCCTTCGCGGCGGCGAAGGTGGCCGCCAGCGGTCCATGGCGTCGATGAAGCGCAAGCAAGAGCGTGCGCGGCAAAAGGCGATGGGCGGTTCGGTCGAGCGGGAAAAGGTGACGCGCACCGTGGCGGTGCCGGAGGCGATCGTCGTCTCCGAACTGGCCAACCGCATGACGGAGAAGGTCGGCGAGGTCGTCAAATCGCTCATGAACATGGGCATGATGGTCACGCAGAACCAGACAATCGACGCGGACACCGCGGAGCTGATCGTCGAGGAATTCGGCCATACCGTGCAGCGCGTGTCCGACGCCGATGTCGAGGACGTCATCAAAGAGGTCGAAGACGCCGAGGGCGATTTGCAAGCGCGCCCGCCGGTCATCACGATCATGGGCCACGTCGACCACGGCAAGACTTCTCTGCTCGACGCGATCCGTGACGCGAAAGTTGTCGCTGGTGAGGCGGGCGGGATCACCCAGCATATCGGCGCCTACCAGGTGAAAACCGATGCGGGCACGACGCTGTCCTTCCTGGACACGCCGGGCCACGCGGCTTTCACCTCCATGCGCTCCCGCGGGGCGCAAGTGACGGATATCGTCGTGCTGGTCGTGGCGGCGGATGACGCCGTGATGCCGCAGACGATCGAAGCGATCAACCACGCCAAGGCGGCCGAAGTGCCGATGATCGTGGCGATCAACAAGATCGACAAGCCCGAGGCGAACCCGGACAAAGTCCGCACCGACCTGCTGCAACACGAAGTCATCGTCGAGAAAATGTCGGGCGATGTGCAGGACGTTGAAGTGTCGGCCATCAATGGCCAGGGCCTCGACGAGCTGCTGGAAGCCATCGCGCTGCAGGCCGAAATCCTGGAACTGAAAGCCAACCCCGACCGCGCTGCACAAGGCGCCGTAATCGAGGCGCAGCTGGACGTGGGCCGCGGCCCTGTGGCCACCGTCCTGGTTCAGAAGGGCACGCTGCGCCAAGGCGATATCTTCGTCGTGGGCGAGCAGTTCGGTAAGGTCCGCGCGCTGATCAATGACAAGGGTGAGCGCGTCAAAGAGGCTGGCCCGTCTGTGCCGGTGGAGGTCCTGGGCCTTAACGGCACGCCCGAAGCGGGCGACGTTCTGAACGTCACCAAGTCCGAAGCGCAGGCGCGCGAGATCGCGGAATACCGCGAGAAAGCCGCCAAGGACAAACGCGCCGCTGCCGGCGCCGCCACCACGCTGGAACAGCTGATGGCGAACGCGAAGGCGGACGAGAATGTCTCCGAACTGCCGATCCTGGTGAAGGCGGACGTGCAAGGCTCTGCCGAGGCGATCGTTCAGGCGATGGAGAAGATCGGCAACGACGAGGTCCGCGTGCGCGTGCTGCACTCGGGCGTCGGCGCGATCACGGAAACGGATATCGGCCTCGCGGAAGCGTCCGGTGCACCCGTCTTCGGCTTCAACGTCCGAGCCAACGCGCCCGCGCGCAATAGCGCGAACCAGAAGGGCGTGGAGATCCGGTACTACTCGGTCATCTACGATCTGGTGGATGACGTGAAAGCCGCGGCTTCGGGCCTCTTGAGCGCGGAGATCAAGGAAAACTTCATCGGCTACGCCGAGATCAAGGAAGTCTTCCGGGTCACCAAAGTCGGCAACGTAGCGGGCTGTCTGGTCACCGAAGGCGTCGCACGCCGCAGCGCGGGTGTCCGCCTGCTGCGCGACAACGTGGTGATCCACGAGGGCACGCTGAAGACGCTCAAGCGCTTCAAGGACGAGGTGCCAGAGGTCCAGTCGGGTCAAGAATGCGGCATGGCGTTCGAGAATTACGACGATATCCGCGCCGGCGACGTGATCGAGATTTTCGAACGCGAAGAGGTCACGCGGACGCTTGACTAGGGGCATCCGGTGTAGACACGAAAAAGGGGCCTGCCTGCAGATCGCAGGCCCCTTTTTCTTTGTAACAATGCGCCGAGGTTACGCGGCGGCTTGGACCGGATTACCGGAATAGACGGTGCCGTCCACACGGACGCTCATCCGGCCGTCGGGCAAAGTCTTCACATACGTTCCCTGAACGAAAATCGCGTTACCGATCATGATGGTGCGCAGCATGCCTCTCTCCCCAGATTGACGCGTAAAGAAATAGTTCCCAATCCGGCAAAAGTCACCCGGTCTTTTTACGATAGTGTCACAATCTTGGGCAAATGCGCCCGAATGTTGCGCGGTGCTTAAAGCCAGTCGCGCAGGATCGGGATCAGCGGGATGTCAGCGGCTGGCATTGGAAAATTGCGCATTTCCGAAGGTTTAACCCACTTGAGCACCTGACCTTCGCGCGGAACGGGGCTGCCTTCCCACTTCCGGCACGCGAAAAGCGGCATCAGAAGGTGAAAATCGTCGTAGCTGTGGCTGGCGAACGTGAGGGGGGCGAGACAACTCTTCCAGGTGTCGATTCCCAGCTCTTCCCGCAATTCGCGAATCAGTGCGGCCTCCGGCGCCTCGCCCGCCTCCACCTTGCCGCCGGGAAATTCCCAAAGGCCCGCCATGGACTTGCCTTCGGGACGCTGCGCCAACAGAATGCGCCCGTCGACGTCGATCAGCGCCACGGCAGAGACAAGGACAACTTTCATCGTGCGCGCCTTACGACCGGTAGTCGGCGTTGATGTCGATATAACCGTGGGTCAGATCGCAGGTCCAAACCGCAACCTCCGCATCGCCCAGGCCCAGATCGACGTGGATCACCAAATTCTGCCGCTTCATGTAGGCCGCGGCGTCCGCCTCCCGATAGGTTGGGGAGACGAAACCATCTTCGGCGACCAGAATGTCCCCGAACCAGATGCGCAGCAAATCGCGGTCCGCCGGGGCGCCAGATTTGCCGATGGCCATGACGATGCGGCCCCAGTTTGGGTCTTCGCCGGCGATGGCTGTCTTGACGAGGGGCGAGTTCGCGATGGACATCGCATGGGTGCGCGCGGCGCGCAGATCGCTGGCGCCGGTCACCAGCACCTCGACGAACTTGGTGGCCCCCTCGCCGTCCCGCACGACCTGGTGGGCGAGGTCCAGCATCACGCCCTGCAGCGCATCGGCGAAGGCGGCATTGCCCGTCACATCCACCCCCGACGCGCCGGTCGCCGCCACCAACAGCGTGTCGGAGGTGGAGGTGTCGCTGTCGACGGTGATGTTGTTGAAGCTGGTCGCCGTGCCCGTCGCCACGAGGCCGTTCAGGACGGCTTGGTCGATGGCCGCATCGGTGAAGATGTAAACGAGCATGGTCGCCATGTCGGGTGCGATCATGCCGGACCCTTTGGCGATCCCGGCGATGGACACCCGCTTGCCGTCCACCTCGATCTGCGCGGCGGCGCCCTTGGGGAAGGTGTCGGTCGTCATGATGGCCTGCGCGGCGCCCGCCAGCCCGTCCAGCGTGGCCGTCTGGGCAAGGGCGCTCAGATGGCGGGTGACCAGGCCCGCCTCCAGCGGCTCCCCGATCACGCCGGTGGAGGAGGTGAACACGCGGCTTTCGGGCACCCCGGTGGCTTCGGCGGCGGCGTGCGCAATCGCAGCGACGGCCTCCGCCCCCGCGCGGCCCGTGAACGCGTTCGAATTGCCGGCATTCACCACGATGGCCGCGCCAGCTTCGGACGGCATGTCCAGCTTCCCGACACAGTCGACCACCGCCGCGCTGCGAGTGGAGGACCGCGTGAAGGTGCCCGCGATGACGGTGCCGGGGTCCAGCACCGCCAGCATCAGATCCGCGCGCCCCGTATAGCGTATCCCGGCCGCAACGCTGGCAAAGCGCGCGCCGGCGATTTGCGGCAGGTCCGGGAAGGCCGTCGGGGCGAGCGGGGAGGTCATTCGATCAGCTCAAACTGGCTGATGGCGGAGACGTCGAGCGCGTCGGCGCCGCTGCGGTCGACTTGCGCCGCTTCGGTCAGTGCGGCGATCTGGCCTTCGACCGCCTCGTTGCGGATCTGCGCCTCGATCTCTTCGCGCACCTCTTCGAGGGTGGCGGGGGCCTTGGCGCGTGTTTCATTCAGCTTAATGACGTGCCAGCCGAACTGGGTCTCGACCGGGTCGGAGACTTCGCCAACCTCCAGCGCGATGACCGCCGCTTCGAAATCGGGGACCATGGCGCCCGATCCGAACCACCCCAGCGATCCGCCGCCGGGCCCGGACGGGCCGATCGATTTTTCCATCGCAACCGCGGCGAAGTCGGCGCCGCCATCAAGGTCGGCCTTGACCTCAAGCGCGGCCTCTTCGGTTTCCAGCAGGATGTGGGAGGCGTTGTATTCCTCGCCTGGCTCAGCGCTGGCGTAGTCGCGGTCGTAGATCTCCTGCACAGCTTCGTCCGTCAGCGCGCCTTGCAGGATCCCTTCGATCACCTCACCCGCGGTCAGGCTGCGGGTTTCGTTTTCCAGCTGCTTTTGCACGCGGCTGGGCAAGTCGCCGTCAAAGCTCTGGCGCAGCACCTCTTGCTGGATCAGCTGGTCTAGAATGCCCGGGAACAGCACGTCATCGGGCAGCTGCTGGAACTGCTGCGGCAGTGTCGCGCGCGCCAGCAGCATGTGGCCCAGCGTAATCTCCGTGCCGTTCACGGTGGCGACGACGGTATCTGCGTCGGGCCCATCTTGCGCTGCCACGGGCCAGGCCAGAGCCGCCGAGACGAGCGCGGCGGACAAAAGGGTCAGGGGATGTTTCATGGGGTCCTCACTGGTCGCGAGAGCCACGCCGGGCTGCGACATTGACACTGTTTTCACCCGCCCTTACATCGCGATGTGACGCGCGGCGGGGCGGCTTCTTGCCCCTATTCCTATGGGCTGCGCTTGAAGCGGGCAAGCAGATGTCGCTCGCGCGGATGTGTTTGCTGGAGAAGACTTTGCTGGGTTTCGGAACGCTTGCCAAAAAGGTCTTTGGCACCCCCAACGATCGTAAGATCAAATCGGTGCGGCCCCTGATCGAGGCCATCAATGCGTTGGAGCCGAAATTCCAGGCGCTGTCCGACGAAGGGCTGATCGAACGGACGAAGGCGCTGTCAGACCGCGCCAAGGCGGGGGAGGATCTGGACGATCTGTTGCCCGAAGCCTTTGCCAATTGCCGCGAGGGCGCGCGCCGCGCGCTGGGCCTGCGGGCTTTCGACACACAGTTGATGGGCGCGATCTTCCTGCACCGCGGCAACGTGGCCGAACAGAAGACGGGTGAGGGTAAGACCCTGACCGCGACCTTCGCCGCTTACCTCAACGCGCTGAGCGGCAAGGGCGTGCACGTCGTCACCGTGAACGAATACCTGGTGAAGCGCGACGCGGAATGGATGGGCAAGGTCTTTGCCGCGCTTGGCATGACGGCGGCGGCGGCCTGGAACGGCATGGGCGAGGAGAACAAGCGCGCCGCCTACGCCGCCGACATCACCTATGCGACCAATAACGAGCTTGGCTTCGACTACCTGCGCGACAACATGAAGGGCGAGCTGACGCAAATGGTTCAGCGCGGCCATAACTTTGCCATCGTGGACGAGGTCGACAGCATTCTGATCGACGAGGCGCGGACGCCGCTGGTCATCTCCGGCCCGACCGAGGACCGGTCCGAGATGTACGTGACCATCGACGCGGTCATCCCGGTGCTGAAGCCCGAGCATTACGAGTTGGACGAGAAGACCCGCAACGTCTCCTTCACCGATGACGGCAACGAATACCTCGAAGAGCAGTTGCGTGTGCGTGGCCTACTGGAAGAAGGTATGAGCCTTTACGACCCCGAAGCGACGACCGTCGTGCACCACGTCAACAACGGTCTGCGCGCCCATGCGCTGTTCACGCGGGACAAGGATTACATCGTGCGCGACGGCGAAGTCGTCCTGATCGACGAGTTCACGGGCCGCATGATGACGGGGCGCCGCCTGTCCGATGGCCTGCACCAAGCGCTCGAGGCCAAAGAAGGCGTGACCATCCAGCCTGAGAACGTGACGCTCGCCTCCATCACGCTGCAAAATTACTTCCGGCTTTACGACAAGCTGGCGGGGATGACGGGCACCGCGGCGACCGAGGCCGAGGAGTTCGAAACGATCTACGGGCTTGGCGTGGTCGAGGTGCCGACGAACAAGCCAATCGCCCGCCAGGATGAAGACGATCAGGTCTACCGTACCGCGCGCGAGAAATACGAGGCCATGATCGACCAGATCAAAGAGGCGCACCTGAAAGGGCAACCGACGCTGGTCGGCACCACGTCCATCGAAAAGTCGGAGATGTTCAGCAAGATGCTGGACGCGGAGAAGATCCCGCACAACGTCCTGAACGCGCGCCAGCACGAGCAAGAGGCGATGATCATCGCGGAGGCAGGCAAACCCGGCGCCGTGACCATCGCAACCAACATGGCCGGTCGCGGCACCGACATTCAGCTTGGCGGGAACGTGGAGATCAAGGTACTGGAGGCGCTGGCCGCCGATCCGGAGGCCGATCCCGACGCCATCCGGGCGCGCATCACCGAAGAGCACGAGGCCGACAAGCAATCCGTGCTGGAGGCGGGTGGCCTGTTCGTTCTTGCCTCTGAACGGCACGAAAGCCGCCGGATCGACAACCAGCTGCGGGGCCGGTCGGGCCGTCAGGGCGATCCGGGCCGCACGTCTTTCTACCTCTCGCTCGAAGACGACCTGATGCGCATCTTCGGCTCCGACCGCCTGGACCGGGTGTTGAAGACGCTGGGGCTGGAGGAAGGTGAGGCCATCGTTCATCCGTGGGTGAACAAGTCGCTCGAACGTGCGCAGGCAAAGGTCGAAGGGCGCAACTTCGACATCCGCAAGCAATTGCTGAAATTCGACGACGTGATGAACGACCAGCGCAAGGTCGTCTTCGGCCAGCGGCGCGAAATCATGGAAAGCGCGGACCTTTCCGAAGTCACTGGCGATATGCGCGAAGAGGTGATCGACGATCTGATCGCGCAATACATGCCCGAAGGCTCCTATGCCGATCAGTGGGACTCCGAAGGGCTGTATGCCGCCGTGATCGAGCAGCTGAACATGGACCTGCCGGTCATGTCCTGGCTGGAGGAAGAAGGCGTCGAGGATGAGGCCGTGCGGGACCGGCTGATGCAGTCGACCGACCAGATGATGAGTGAAAAGGCCGAAGCCTTTGGCCCGGACAACATGCGGATGATCGAAAAGCAGGTCCTGCTGGAAACGATCGACCGCAAGTGGCGCGAGCATCTTCTGCGGCTCGAACACCTTCGTTCCGTCGTTGGCTTCCGCGGTTACGCGCAGCGCGATCCGCTGAACGAATACAAGAACGAGGCGTTCCAGCTGTTCGAGGGCATGCTAGACAGCCTGCGCACCGACGTCACCCGCACCTTGGCGCGCATCCGCCCGATGACCGAAGAGGAAATCGCCGAGCGGATGGAAGCGCAAAAGGCGCAACAGGCGGAGTTGGAACGGGCCGCGATGGCCGCCTCCCTCCCGGAGCCGACGGAAAAGGCCAAGGCAAAGGGCTTTGACGAGAACGATCCGACGACCTGGGGCAACCCCGGGCGAAACGATCCGTGCCCCTGTGGATCGGGCAAGAAGTTCAAGCATTGTCATGGGCGCCTGGCCTAACGGCGCCCCTTTCTTGCCCCAATGACTCCGCGCCGCGGTCCTAATTGAGCCGCCGTTGCCTGGCACCCCTCGCTGCGAGGAAATGCGAGGATCAGGCCCATGGCCTATGTCAAGGAAATCGGAACTGGGGTCGCGACACTGGCCTGCGCGGTCGGTATCGGCTTTATCATGCAATCGAGCGATACGGCCCAATCGCGGTACGCGGGTGCCGCAGCCGTCCCCGCCCCCGCCCCGACCCTGCCCGATCCCGCCAATGCGGACGGGCCCATCCTAGATGTCGGCGATTTGGAACTGACCTCCGCCAGCGGGGAGGCGCCCGCCCCCGAGGCAGAGGCAGAGGCCGCGCCCGAAATCATCCCAGCCGCAGCTGAACCGGAGGCAGCGCCGCCCAAGGTCGACGACCGCGCCCCGCTTCCGCCCGCCGATTGTGCGATCACGATGGACGCAGAGGCTTTGCCTAATGGCTACGTCCAGCTGTCGATGGAGGCGCCGTGCCATGAGGCGGAGCGGTTCACTCTGCACCATTCCGGCATGATGATCACCCAAACCACCGCCGGCAGTGGCGGATGGTCGGCGCGGGTTCCGGCGCTGAGCGAAAATGCCGTCTTCATCGCGGCCTTTGCCGACGGGGAAGGCGCCGTGGCCCAAATCGCCGTGCCCGATCTGGCGGGCGTCGACCGCATCGTCCTGCAGTGGCAGGGCCGCTCGGGCTTCGAGCTACACGCACGGGAATTCGGTGCCGACTATGGCTCGGACCGCCACCGCTTCCACGGCCGCCGCGGCACCGTCGCCGCGTTCGACGCCGGCAGCACGGGCCGCATGGAACGCTTCGGCAGCGAAGGCGCACAGGACGCGCGGATGGCGGACGTCTATACCTTCCCGCGCGGCGGAAGCGCGCAAGCCGGCACGATTGACCTGTCGGTCGAAGCCGAAGTCACCGTCTACAATTGCGGGCTAGAGATTGCCGCCCAATCGCTGGAACTGCGCGATGGCACGATCCGCACGCAAGACCTGACCCTCGCCGTGTCGCCGTGCGATACGATCGGCAGCTTTCTGGTGTTGAATAATCTGGTGCAAGACCTGAAAGTCGCCGCCAAGTAGGTGTCGGGGATGTGCTATGGGCATGGGACGTGCGGCCATCTTGGCCGCGCTTTTCATTTTGACGTTAGGCGCGCGCGCGTGGGCGCAGGACGTCACGCTGACCTCCCGCGACGGCTCGGTCGAGGTGAGCGGAACCCTGCTGGGCTTCGACGGTGAGTTCTACCGCGTCGACACGATCTTCGGTGAGCTGACCGTCGACGGGTCCGGCGTGACGTGCGAAGGGCCGGCCTGTCCCAACCTACAGGATTTTGTGGCCGAATTGGCCGTGTCGGGCTCCGCGACGATGGGCGCCGTTCTGCTTCCCGCCTTGCTCGAGGGTTTTGCCCTGCGGGCGGGGTACGAGGCGGTGCGCGCACCCATCGACGACACGCGCTTCGTCTATACGCTCGCGGAGAGTGAGACAGGCAAGCCGCTCGCCGTTTTCACGTTCCGCGCAACGAACACGGATGAAGGCTTTGCCGATCTGCTGGCCAATCAGGCCGACATCGTCATGGCAGTGCGTGAGATCCGCGACACAGAGCGCCAGCGCGCGCGCGAGGCGGGGATGGGCGACATGACCGCCGCCAACCGCAGCCGCGTCATTGCGCTGGATGCGCTGGTGCCCATCGTGGCGCCGGGCAACCCGGTCGTGCAGATCGCCCCCCAGGATTTGGCCCTGGTCATGGCGGGACGCATCACCAATTGGCAGCAACTTGGCGGTGTGGACGCGCCGATCGCCGTGCACGCGCCGGAGCCGTCGAGCGGCCTGGCCCAGGCGGCGGTGGACCGGCTGTTGACCCCGGCGCGGCTCCGCTTTGGTGCGGATGTCGTTTTTCACGAGCGGGGGGCTGACCTGGTGCGAGCGGTGGTGCAGGACCCCTTTGCCCTGGGCCTATCCAGCTATGCGGAGACGGGCGGCGCGGTGGCGCTGCCGCTCACCGGCGAGTGCGGCTACACGCTGCGGGCGGGGCGGCGGACGATCAAGACGGAGGATTATCCGCTGACTGCGCCGATGTTCCTCTATACCCCCGCCCGGCGTCTGCCGAAGATTGCGCGGGAATTTCTGGCCTTCACCCGCAGCCAGGCGGCGCAGATCGTGATCCGGCGGGCGGGGTTTGTCGATCAGGCCCCCGAAGAGGTAGAGATCGACCTGCAGGGCGACCGCTTCGCCAATGCGATCAGCAGCGCGGGGCCGGAGATCACCCTAGAAGAGCTGCAACGGATGACCCGCGGCCTGCGCGGGATGACTCGGCTCACGACCTCCTTCCGGTTCGAGACGGGATCGGTCCGGCTGGACGCGCAATCCCGCTCGAACGTGCAGCAGATCGCGCGGGCGCTGGAGACGGGGCGGTACGACGCGCGGCGCGTTTTGCTCGCCGGTTTTTCGGACGGGGATGGCGCGGCGGGCGCGAACCGCGACATCGCCCTGCGCCGGGCCGAGGCGGTGCGGCGCGCGATCACCCAAGCGGCGGAGACGGCAAACCTCGACCGGGTTCAGATCGACGTCGACGCCTACGGGGAGGCGATGCCGATGGCGTGCGACGACAGCGAATGGGGGCGTCAGGCCAATCGGCGGGTCGAGGTCTGGGTGCGCTAAAGGTAGCCCTCGGCGCGGAAGCTCAGCTCCCGCGATTTTCCAACAATCAGATGATCATGCAGCGTAAGGCCCAGTGCACTACACGCTGCCTCGATCTGGGCGGTCATGTCGATGTCGGACTGGCTGGGCGTCGGATCGCCCGACGGGTGGTTGTGCACCAGGATCAGCGCGGAGGCGTTGAGCTCCAGCGCGCGTTTGGCCACCTCGCGCGGGTAGACGGGCACATGGTCGACGGTGCCCTTGGCCTGTTCTTCGTCCGCGATCAGCACGTTTTTGCGGTCGAGGTAGAGGACGCGAAACTGCTCTGTCTCGCGGTGGGCCATGGTGGTGTGGCAATAATCGACCAGCGCGTCCCACGAACTGATCGCGCATTGGTTCAGGACCTTCGCGCGGGCGAGGCGGTGGGCCGCGGCCTCCACGATCTTCAGCTCGATCACGACGGCCCCCCCCACGCCTTTAATCTGCAGAAGGCGGTCAGCGGGGGCGGTGATGACCCGATTGAAGTCGCCAAACTCCGCCATCAGCAGGTGGGCGAGTGGTTTGACGTCCTGCCGCGGGATCGCGCGGAAGAGGACAAGCTCCAGCATCTCGTAATCCGGCAGGGCCGCGGCACCGCCTGCCATGAAGCGCGCGCGCAGACGTTTGCGGTGATCGGCCATGTAGGACGGGGTTTTGCCGCGGGGGGCGGGAACGGGCGTCGCCTCGTCCGTGTCGAAGGGCAGGGGCTGTTCGGCAAATTCGCGCATGTCGGCATCATGGCGCGGGACTGGTTAGCGGGGGGTTAATTTTGGGGGGAAAGGTGCGCAATGAATGCGCACCCTACGGGGGTGTTTCGCTTCCGCGCGAACCAGGAATTGGCCTTTGTCGGCGCTCCGCGCATAAATCGATCAAACGCTCCCCCGGAGCGTTTGCCCGGCGCTTTGCGCCGGGGTCATCGATTTATCCCTTCATCGAGTCCCAGAAGGATTTGACGGACGAGAAGAAGCTGCTGCTTTCGGGATTGTTCTCCTCGCTGAGCTCTTCGAACTCGCGCAGCAGTTCCTTTTGCCGGCTGGTCAGGTTCACCGGGGTCTCCACGGCCAATTCGATGAACATGTCACCTGGTCCGCCGCCGCGCAGGGCGGGCATGCCCTTGCCGCGCAGGCGCATCTGGCGGCCCGATTGGCTGCCCGCGGGGATCTGTACGCGCCCGCGCCCGCCGTCGATGGTTGGCACCTCAATAGAGCCACCAAGAGCAGCGGTGCCCATGCTGACGGGGACCCGGCAAAATAGGTTCGTGCTGTCGCGTTCGAAGAGCTTGTGGTCCGCCACCTCGATGAAGATGTAGAGGTCCCCGGCGGGGCCGCCGCGCATGCCGGCCTCGCCTTCACCGGCGAGGCGGATGCGCGTTCCGGTTTCCACGCCCGCGGGGATGTTGACGGAGAGGGCGCGGTCTTTCTCAACCCGGCCTGCGCCGCTGCAGACCTTGCAGGGGTTTTTGATGATCTGACCCAGCCCGCCGCAGGTGGGGCAGGTGCGTTCGACCGTGAAGAAGCCTTGCTGCGCGCGGACCTTGCCCATGCCCGAACATGTCGGGCAGGTCGTGGGTTCGCTGCCGCCTTCCGCGCCGGTGCCGTTGCAGGCGTCACAGGCGACGGAGGTGGGCACGTTGATCGTTTTGGCGAGGCCGCTATAGGCGTCTTCGAGGCTGACCCGCAGGTTGTAGCGCAGGTCGGACCCGCGGGCCGCGCGGCGTCCGCCGCCACCCTGGCGCCCGCCCATGAAGTCGCCGAAAAGGTCGTCGAAGACGTCCGAGAAGGCGCTGCCGAAGTCTTGCGGGCCGCCGCCACGTGCGCCGCCGCCGCCCATGCCGCCCTCGAAAGCGGCGTGGCCAAAGCGATCGTAGGCGGCCTTTTTGTCGGCGTCCTTGAGGACCTCGTAGGCCTCGTTCGCCTCTTTGAACTGTGCTTCGGCCTGGGGGTTGTCTGCGTTGCGGTCGGGGTGCAGTTCCTTGGCTTTGCCGCGGTAGGCCTTTTTGATCTCGTCAGCGCTGGCGCCCTTCGAGACGCCAAGCACCTCGTAATAGTCACGTTTTGCCATGGATCATTCCTTTCCTCGGAACGTCAAAGGCCGACCCGGTGGGCCGGCCTTGTCGATTGGTTCCTGGGGCGGGTCAATTAAGCCCGCTTGTTGTCGTCGAGATCCTCGAATTCCGCGTCGACGATGTCGTCGTCATCCGCGCGCGGGCTGTCGGCCGCTTCGGGCTCGGCCTCTGCCTCAGCCTGGCTGGCCTTGTAGATGGCTTCGCCCAGTTTCATGGCCGCTTCGGTGACGTTCTGGATGCCGGATTTGATCTTGTCGGCGTTGTCCGTCTCCAGCTCGTCCTTCAGCGCGGCGATGGCCAGTTCGATGGCTTCGATGGTCGACGGGTCGACCTTGTCCGCATGCTCTTCCATCGACTTTTCGGTCGAGTGGATAAGGCTTTCAGCCTGGTTCTTCGCCTCGATCAGCTCGCGGCGCTCCTTGTCCGCCTCGGCGTTGTCCTCGGCGTCCTTGACCATTTGTTCGATGTCTTCGTCCGAGAGGCCACCGGAGGCTTGGATCGTGATCTTCTGCTCCTTGCCCGTGCCCTTATCCATCGCGCCGACCGACACAATGCCGTTGGCGTCGATGTCGAAGGTCACTTCGATCTGGGGCATGCCGCGCGGGGCGGGCGGGATGTTCTCGAGGTTGAAGGCACCCAGCAGCTTGTTGTCGGCGGCCATCTCACGCTCCCCCTGGAAGACCCGGATCGTCACAGCGTTTTGGTTGTCTTCGGCGGTGGAGAAGATTTGCGACTTCTTGGTCGGGATCGTCGTGTTGCGGTCGATCAGGCGGGTGAAGACGCCGCCTAGCGTTTCAATGCCCAGCGACAGCGGGGTTACGTCGAGCAGGACCACGTCTTTCACGTCACCTTGCAGAACGCCGGCCTGGATCGCGGCGCCCATGGCGACGACTTCGTCGGGGTTCACGCCCTTGTGGGGGTCTTTTCCGAAGAATTTGGAGACCTCTTCGATCACTTTGGGCATGCGGGTCATGCCGCCGACGAGGACAACCTCGTCAATGTCGGAAGCGGAGATGCCGGCGTCTTTGAGGGCGGCGGCGCAGGGCTTCATGGACGCTTTGATGAGGTCACCGACCAGGCTTTCCAGCTTGGCGCGGGTCAGCTTCATGACCATGTGCAGCGGCTGGCCGTTGGAGCCCATGGAGATGAAGGGTTGGTTAATCTCGGTCTGGCTGGAGGAGCTGAGTTCGATCTTGGCCTTCTCTGCCGCTTCCTTCAGGCGCTGGAGCGCCATCTTGTCCTGGGTCAGGTCGACGGAGTGTTCTTTTTTGAACTCGTCTGCGAGGTAGTTGACGATGCGCATGTCGAAATCTTCACCGCCCAGGAACGTGTCCCCGTTGGTGGATTTCACTTCGAAGAGGCCGTCGTCGATCTCAAGGATGGTCACGTCGAACGTGCCGCCGCCAAGGTCGTAAACCGCGATGGTTTGCGTGTTCTCTTTGTCGAGGCCGTAGGCCAGCGCAGCCGCCGTCGGCTCGTTGATGATGCGCAGCACTTCGAGGCCCGCGATCTTGCCGGCATCTTTGGTGGCCTGGCGCTGGGCGTCATTGAAATAGGCGGGGACGGTGATGACCGCTTGGGTCACGTCTTCGCCAAGGTAGCTTTCGGCGGTTTCCTTCATCTTGCCGAGGATGAAGGCGGAGATTTGGGAGGGGGAGTACTTCTCGCCCTTGGCTTCGACCCATGCGTCGCCGTTGCCGCCGTCGATGACGTTGAACGGCATGTTCTTGCGATCTTTAGCCAGATCCGCGTCGTCGTTACGGCGGCCGATGAGGCGTTTGACGCCGAAGATGGTGTTTTCGGGGTTCGTGACCGCCTGGCGTTTTGCTGGCTGGCCGACGAGGCGTTCGTCGTCGGTGAAGGCCACGATGGAGGGGGTGGTCCGCGCCCCTTCCGCGTTTTCGATCACGCGCGGCTGGCTGCCGTCCATGATCGCGATGCAGGAGTTTGTCGTCCCGAGGTCGATGCCGATTACTTTGGCCATGTCTTCGATCCCTTATTGCTTCAAGGCGATGACGAGAGGGGGAGGCCCGTTTCGGCACCTGTTCCCCGCAGATTTGGTGCGGCCGGGGACTGCCCCGCCCAGCTCGCAGGGTATATAGGCAGGGGCCTTGGACCCTGCAAGCGGTTGCGGGCAATGCGGAGGGGCAGATGACGCGGCTGAACGTGCGCGGTTTCGACATTCATAAGGGGTATCTGGACGCCGCCGGGCAGGAGGCGCTGCTGGAGGCGGTCCGGTCCGTGGTGCGTGCGGCACCCTTGGTGCAGCCCGAAGTGCCGCGGGGCGGGAAGATGAGCGTGCGCATGACCTCCGCCGGGGCGTTTGGCTGGACCGCGGATCGGCGGGGCTACCGCTACGCGCCGCAGCACCCCGCCGGTATGGCGTGGCCGCTGATCCCGGCGCAGGTGCTGGACGTTTGGCACGATGTGACGGGGCTGGAGCGGGCGCCCGATTGCTGTTTGATCAACTACTATGGGGCCGATGCCAAGATGGGCCTGCACCAGGACAAGGACGAGGCGTCGTTCGACTGGCCCGTCCTTTCGATTTCGCTTGGGGATGATGGTCTGTTTCGGATCGGCAACACTTCCCGCGGCGGCAAGACGGAAAGCCTTTCGCTGGAATCGGGTGATGTGGTGGTGATGGGCGGTGCGGCGCGGCTGACCTATCACGGGGTGGACCGGATCCGCTTTGGCTCGTCACGGTTGCTGCCGAAGGGTGGGCGGATCAACCTGACGTGCCGGGTCGTGACCTAGGGGCCGCCCGGACAGGCGCTCGCTGCCGTTATGTACAAAGGACGTGACAGAGCGCCCTTTCAATGCGCTACTACGTTACCCGCGACGCGCTGCTGTCGCGATCCGTATGCCGCACTGGTTAAAGACGCTTGTCGGCTCTCTCATGCGTTGCCATTCGGACTGAGAGACATTGTTTCTTGCATCCTGAAAGAACTGGATGAAGCGTTCGCGCTGATTTGGGCTGTATTCGTCGGTCATGCCGCGGGCCATCTCCGCGATGACAACATCTCGTTCGTAGGACGACAGCTGCCGCGCTGCTTTTTGCATTTCCGAACAGCAGACATCCCGCATCTCGGTGCGCAAGGCCGCGCTTCGGCGGTCCCCAGCGGCAGCGTAGACCCTTATGAATGAGTCGGATTGCGCCTCGCACACACGCGCGACATCTCTGGCGGATGTGCCACCCACGCCTCCCAAAAGTACAAATAAAACCAACAGCGCAGCGGCGGCGGCGCCAAAGACATACTTTCTTGGGTAGGGCAGCGAATCCACGAAGGCGAGTATTGCGGCCCAAATCGGTTTAACACTGTCCAGAATACCTTTCGGCGTTTTGTTCGATTCATCACTCATCTTCAAATCCGTATTTGACAGTGAATTTTACCCCCGGGCGCTTCGTCCGAACCGGTCGCCGCAGAGACGTAATAAAATGCTACTGCGTTGAGTTTTGTCGCTGTCACAAAACGTGTCAATGCCTGGACTTGTGCAGCAAACTCAAAGGCCCAGCTTTTGCCGAAGCAGAACGCCTGGGTCGCAAATGCACGATCAAAAGGCGGCTGAACTTAGGGGCTGAGCGTGCAGCAGCCCGAGATGAGGCGTGGCCCGCCCGTTTGGAAATCCAGCACCGCGTCGATGCGGAGGGCGTAGTGCCTGTCTGACATCCCGTCTGAACAAGACCCAGCGGATAGGGTTGCAGTTAGGTCGCCGAAGGGGCCGCTGCCTAGCAAGGCCAAACGGTCTGTGCGGTTGGCGCTGCCGATCTGCGGGCGCAGGTCAAAGGCGAAGGGCGCGCCGGCCGCGGGTGTGAAGGTCGCGGTTCCGTCTAGGGCCAGGCTCCAGAACGGTTCCATTCCGAAGCACGTCGCGCGGACGGGGTCCGTCAAGCCGCCCGTCCGCTCCAGAAAGCGCAGGGCGACCCAGCCTGATCCTTCGTCCACGTTGATCCGGCCCCAGCGCCCATTCGCGCTGCGTTCCGTGACTTCGATCCCTGTGCTGTCCGGCGGCAGAGTGCCCAAAACGTCGGCGCTGGCCACTGGCGCGGACCGAATGTTGAGCCCGTCGTCCGCCGCAACGCCTGTCACACGGTGCAGCGCCGGCAGGTCGAAGGCTGCGGCAGCGCCAGCCCAGCACAGGGCCAGCGGCCACAACATATGCCGGATTAGCGGCGCGCTTCCCACGACAACGAGGCGCGGCGGCGGGTGTAGAATTCGCCCATCAGACCCAGCATCACGAGAATCAGGCCCACCGTCAGCGGATACTCGATAGAGGAATAGCGCGGGTTGTAATTGATGAAGGTGAAGCCGCGGGCTTGGTCGATGGCGTGGAACAGCGGGTTCCAGTCGAACATCGCCAGCATGAAGCTGGGCAGCGTGTTGGCCACGAACATCTTACCCGACGCGATCATGTTGGCGCGTTGGTAGATGGTCGTGAAGATCTGGACGAAGGTCGGAAACCACGGCTTCAGCGCAAGCAGCACCAGCCCCAGCGCAGCACCTGTGAACCAGGCGATCAGCAAACAGCCAAAGGCGGCGATCGGGTCGTCGATGACAACGGGTGTGAAGACGACGTGATAAATAAAGAGGATCATCGCGAGCGACAGGGTCGTCACGTAGAGCGATCCAAAAGCCGACGCCAGGATCGAGATGATCGTGTTCATTGGTGCGTGCTGCATCATCGGGCTGGCCGGGCCGTCTGCGGCGACCACCTGGCTGAGCGCTTTGACGTGCGTCATGTAAAGGAAGATCCCCGACATGATGTAGAGCAGAAAGTCCCCGCGCAGCGCGGCGCCGCGCAGGCCCAGGATGGAGAACATGACGTAGAAGGCCATGACGAAGATCACCGCCTGCAGCATGTTCATGCCGATCGCGATGAAGGCATTGTTGTGCTGGTTGCGCACGCGCCGCACGATCGAGTGATAGATCACCTCGAACATGGCCAGGGCTTTGCCAAAGCCGGTTTGCGGCATGCGTCTGCTGTCGAACATCTTGGGTGCCTCGATTGGTCTGCGCTCTTTGGCACGGAATTCTTGCTGTTCCGTTAGGGGCGCAGCATAAGGGCGCCGAGCGCATTTTTCAAACTTTCCGGGCAAGGGTTACGGGCATGAATTACGACACATTGGTTCCGACGATACGGCGCTTGGCGCTGGAAGCGGGTGCCAAGATTATGGACATCTACAATTCCGACGATTTCGAGGTGCAGGTGAAATCTGACAACAGCCCCGTGACGATCGCGGATGAGGCGGCGGATGCGCTGATCTCTGCGGGCCTGCGGGCGGCCTTTCCGAATGTCGCCTTGGTCACCGAAGAGCAGGCGGACACCCATGACAGCGCCGCGATGACCTTCCTGATCGTGGACCCGCTGGACGGCACAAAGGAATTCATCAATCGCCGGGGTGATTTCACCGTGAACATCGCCCTCGTCGAGGACGGAGCGCCCACGCGCGGCGTCGTCTATGCGCCGGCCAAAGAGCGGATGTTCTTCACCCAAGCCGACGGCCTCACGGTCGAGGAAAAAGGCCCCTTCGATCCCGACCTGATCGGAGAGACGACGCCGCTGCGCGTGGCCGCGCCGGACAATGCGGCGCTGAACGTCGTCGCGTCCAAATCGCACCGCGACCAGGCGACGGACGATTACATCGGCAAGTACGGTGTGGCGGATATGAAAAGCGCCGGTTCCTCGCTCAAATTCTGCCTCGTTGCGACGGGGGAGGCGGACATCTATCCCCGCGTCGGCCGCACGATGGAATGGGACACGGCCGCGGGCCACGCGGTGCTGCTGGGCGCGGGCGGCGATGTGGTCCGGTTCGACGATCACACACCCCTGCGCTACGGCAAAGAGGGCTTCGCCAACCCGTTCTTCATCGCCTACGCGCCCGGTGTCGATCTGAAACCTGCATGAGCGTTCTGGTCGCGATCCCGGCGCGCTACGCCTCCACCCGTTATCCCGGCAAGCCTTTGGCGGAGCTTCGGGGCGCCGGTGGCGCGGCGCGCAGCCTGATCGAACGGTCCTGGCGGGCGGCGTCCGAGGTTGCCGGCGTGAACCGGGTTGTGGTTGCGACCGACGATGACCGCATCGCGGACGCCTGCGCAGGGTTCGGCGCGGAGGTCGTCATGACCTCAGAGGCTTGCGCGAACGGCACGGAGCGCTGCGCCGAAGCGCACGCGGCGCTGGGCGGCGGCTTCGACATCGTCGTGAACTTGCAGGGCGACGCGCCCCTGACACCACCCTGGTTCATCGAGGGGCTCGTGGACGGTCTGCGCGCCGCGCCCGAGGCGGAGATCGCGACCCCAGTCTTGCGCTGTGATGGCGCCACCCTGTCGGCCCTGTTGGCGGACCGCAAAGCGGGCCGTGTGGGCGGGACGACCGCGGTCTTCGGGGCGGGTGGACGCGCGCTCTACTTCTCCAAAGAGGTAATCCCCTACGTCACCGACAGCTTCGCGCCGGAGGCGGAAACACCCGTCTTTCATCATGTGGGCGTCTACGCCTACAGGCGTGCGGCGCTCGCCGCCTATCCAGAGTGGGACGTAGGCCCGCTGGAGCGGCTGGAGGGGCTGGAGCAATTGCGGTTCCTGGAGAACGGGCGCCAAGTTCTGTGCGTCGAGGTTCAGGCGCGCGGCCGTCAGTTTTGGGAGCTGAATAATCCCGAAGACGTGCCGCGAATCGAGGCGATGATGGCCGAGATGGGGATCGAATGACCCATCCGCCGGTCTCGGTCGTGGTTGTCAGCCGCGGCCGCCCGGATGCGCTGTCGCTGTGCCTGACGGGGCTGGCGCAGCTTCGCTACCCTGCCTTCGAGGTTGTCGTGGTGGCCGATCCAGATGGGATCAGTGCTGCGGCAGCCGCCCCGAGCGCCGCCCTACTCAAGCTGGTGCCGTTCGACGCGCCAAACATCTCTGCCGCGCGCAACGCCGGGATCGCCGTCGCCGCGGGCGAGGTTGTCGCCTTCATCGACGATGACGCAGTGCCGGAGCCGACGTGGCTGTCCCACCTGATCGCGCCCTTTGCACAGCCGGAGGTCGGCGCGGCGGGTGGCTTCGTGCTGGGCCGCAACGGTCTGAGCTTTCAGTGGCGCGGGCAGCGGCTGGACCGCTTCGCTGCGGGGACGGAACTCCCCCTGGGCGAAGACGCGGTGATCCTGACGCCCGAGCCCGGCACCGCCATCAAGACCGAGGGCACCAACATGGCCGTCCGGCGCGAGGCGCTGGTGGCGCTGGGCGGGTTCGATCCGGCCTATCATTTCTTCCTCGACGAGACGGATTTGAACATGCGCCTTGCTGCAGCGGGCTATGCGACTGCCCTCGTGCCGCGGGCACAGGTCCACCACGGCTATGCGCCATCGGGCCGGCGGAGGGCGGACCGTGCCCCGCGCGATCTGTTCGATATTGGCGCCAGTTGGGCGGTCTTCCAGCGCAATCACCTGGACCCGGCGGCGCACGCCGCCCATTGGGACGGACAGCGAGGCCACCAACGACGCCGCGTCCTGGGTCACATGGTGGCGGGGCGGCTGGAGCCGCGGGACGTTCGCCGCCTCCTCGCAGGCCTCGACGCGGGCTACGCCGCGGGCCAGGCGCGCGCGCTGGGTGGTGGTAAGATATCGGCGGCGCCTCCGCGACCCTTCCAAGCCATGCCGGTGCGGGACGGCGCGCATGTCGTCATCTCCGCCCGGCCATGGCGCGCCAGTGCCGCCCGGGCGGAGGCGCGCGCAGCGGTGAAAAACGGCGCCATCGTCACCTTGCTGCTTTTATCACCGACGACGCTATATCATCGTGTACGGTTTCGCGCGGAGGGGTATTGGGAGCAGACAGGCGGGCAATTCGGGCGATCCGTGCGCGATGCGCGGCTGATCCAGTGGCACGGTTTTCGCAGCCGGACCCGGATCGAGACAAATCGCATCGAAAAAATACGAACGCCGTAACCTCCGGTTATCGATAATCGCGCAACACTTGAGCGGAGAACCGCGGTATCGTCCGCGAAAAATGAACAAACGCACGAAAATGACATGATTTGCCCGCAATCGCTGCGCTATGATCGGGCCAACCGCCAGCAGAGCGGGTCACTATGAGGATCTCAGGTTATGCCCAAAAAAGTCACCAAGGCCATCTTTCCCGTCGCCGGGCTTGGAACGCGGTTCTTGCCCGCCACGAAGTCTGTCCCGAAGGAAATCATGACCCTGGTGGACCGCCCACTGATCCAATACGCGATCGATGAGGCGCGGGCGGCCGGGATCAAGGAATTCATCTTCGTCACGTCGCGCGGCAAAGGCGCGCTGGAGGATTATTTCGATCACGCGCCGACGCTCGAACAAGAGCTGCGCAAAAAGGGCAAGACGGAGCTTCTGGAGACGCTCAAAGACACCAATATGGACAGCGGCGCGATTGCTTATATCCGCCAGCACAAGGCGCTGGGTCTGGGCCACGCGGTGTGGTGCGCGCGCCGTCTGATCGGCAATGAGCCCTTTGCAGTGATCCTGCCCGACGACGTGATCGCTGCTGAAAAACCCTGCTTGCAGCAGATGGTTGAGGCCTACAGCGAAGTCGGCGGCAACATGGTCGCGGCGATGGAAGTGCCGCCCGAAAAGGCCTCCGCCTACGGCGTGCTGGATGTGGCGGAGGATATGGGCAGCATGGTCGACGTCCGCGGCATGGTTGAAAAACCCGCCGCCGGGGAAGCGCCGTCGAACCTCGCCGTGATTGGGCGCTATATTCTGTCGCCCAACGTGCTGAGCAACCTCAACAAGATGAAGTCCGGGTCGGGCGGTGAGATTCAGCTGACCGACGCGATCGCGGACGAGATCAAGCAGGAGCACAAAGTCTACGGCTATCGCTTCCGCGGTCAGCGGTTCGATTGCGGCAGCAAGTCGGGCTTCCTGCAAGCGACGGTGGCCTTTGGCCTGGCGCGGGATGAGCTGCGCGATGACCTCTCAGCTTATATCCGCGACATCGTGCAGATGGAGCAAGCGGCCGAGTAGACCGCAGCCGGGGGGCAGGGGATGGACCACGTTCTGGTGACCGGTGGCGCGGGCTATATCGGCTCGCACGCCTGCAAGGCGCTGCGTGATGCAGGCTACATCCCCGTGACCTACGACAACCTGTCGACCGGCTGGCAGGACGCCGTGAAGTTCGGCCCGTTTGAGCGCGGTGACCTGCTCAACCGCGCGCGGCTGGACGCGGTCTTTGCCGAATACAAACCCGTGGCCGTGATGCACTTTGCCGCCCTGAGCCAAGTGGGCGAGGCGATGAAGCTGCCCGCAAAATACTGGCGCAACAACGTCGAAGGATCGCTGACCCTGGCAGAGGCGGCAGTGGCGGCGGGGTGCCTCGATTTCGTCTTCTCCAGCACCTGCGCCACCTACGGGGATCAGGACAACGTGGTCTTGAACGAAGGCAGCGCACAATATCCGATCAACGCCTACGGCGCCTCCAAGCGCGCGATCGAAGAGGTCTTGCGCGATTTCGAAGCCGCGCACGGCCTGCGCCACGTGGTGTTCCGCTATTTCAACGTGGCCGGTGCCGACCCAGAGGCGGAGGTCGGAGAGTTCCACCAGCCGGAGACGCACCTGATCCCGCTCATGCTGGACGCCATCGCTGGGCGCCGCGATGCGCTGACGATCCATGGCACGGATTACGACACGCCCGACGGCACGTGCATCCGCGACTACGTGCATGTCTGCGACTTGGTCGATGCACACGTTCTGGGCCTGCGCTGGTTGCAGGCCGGCAAGGGCAGCCGCGCCTTCAACCTGGGTACGGGCAGCGGCTTTTCGGTGCGCGAGGTGATCGACCAGTCACGCGCCGTCACCAACCGTGCAGTGCCTTACAGCGAGGGGCCGCGCCGCGCGGGCGATGCGACCAAGCTCGTGTCCGGTTCGACCAGGGCGGAGGCAGAGCTGGGTTGGCAGCCTGGACGCTCGACCCTGCCGCAGATGATCGCCGATGCGTGGAAGTGGCACCAAACTGGCCATTACGAGCGATAACCCGCCCGCGCGGCTGCTGGACCTGACGCGCCTCCTGCGCCGGGCCGGGCAGGTGCTGACCGGGGTTGACCGGGTGGAGCTTGCCTATCTTCAAGCGCTCAGCGCGGGCGGCGTACCTTGCTGGGGGATTGCGCGCACGTCACTCGGATACGTCTTGCTGCCGCCCGATGCGCTGCCCGGCTTCGCCCGGTGCGTTGGGGGGCTAGAGCCTTGGCCGTCACCCCAGGGGCTATCACGGTTGTCCGTGCGCCTTTCTGCACAACGTAAGGGGGCGTTGACCTACCTTCGGCGATTTGCCGCTGGCCGGTGTACCCCGCGGGGCTTGTCCGCGATGCTGGTGCGCCATCTTCCTGCAAATACGGACTATTTCAACGTCGGCCACTCCAACTTGACGCAGCGTATGCTGACAGCGATTGACGCGCGATGCGGCCGGACGCTGATCTTCGTCCACGATGTTATCCCCAAGGATTTCCCGGACTTTCAACGTCCCGGTGTGGCAGACGCTTTCGAGGCGAAAATGCGCCAGGCGCGCGCACATGCGGATGCGATTATCGTGAATTCGGCCGATACCGGCGCCCGTCTGGTGGAGATGATGACGCCCTGGGGCCCGCCGCCCTGGATCATTGTTTCGCATCTGGGAACAGATGTGCCGCAACCGGACCCCGGCGGCCTGCCGCAGCATCTGCTGCCCGAGGCCCCTTACTTCCTGTGCCTCGGCACGATCGAGCCGCGCAAGAACCATGCGCTCCTCCTCGATATCTGGGAGGGGTGGGGGGCGCAGGCGCCGCGCCTCGTCATCGCCGGGCGGCGCGGTTGGCGGAACGAGGCGGTGTTTGCGCGCCTCGACGCCCTGCGGGAGGGAAGCCCGGTGATCGAGGCACCGAACCTCAGCGATGGCGCGGTGGCCGCCCTGATGCAGGGTGCGCACGCCCTTCTGCTGCCCAGTTTTGCCGAAGGCTTCGGCTTGCCCGCCGTGGAGGCGGCGGCGCTGGGGACACCCGTGATTGCCTCAGACCTGCCCGCTTTGCGCGAAGTGCTTGGAAACATACCAGTTTACGCATCGCCCCATGATCGGTATGCATGGGAAAAGGCGATCCAGGATCACGCCCTTCGGAAACGGCAGTCGCGCGGTTTTACGCCGCCCACTTGGGCGGATCACGTCAAGACAGTGTTAAGCCAGCTTTGATAGCCCGGTCCGACGGAGCGCACCGAGGGCGAGTGGTACATTGGGGTTCATCCAGTCATACCGGCTAAGGCTGCAGCGCAAGCGCTGGCGCATCCGCGCCTTTCGCAAGCGGCGTGAGCTGAGCCGGATCGCCGACCGAACCGGAGAGATCAGGCCAGGCGATCTGCTGCTGTTTTCCACCCAACGGAACGAGCGGATCCGGCTGCCGTACTTCCTGGACTATTACCGCGACATGGGGATCAACCATTTCCTGATCGTGGACAATGACAGCGATGACGGGTCTGCCGATTATCTCGTCGATCAACCCGACGTGTCTGTCTGGAGTGCCAAGGCCAGCTACAAGCGGTCCCGCTTTGGGGTGGATTGGCTGAACTGGTTGCAGATGAAATATGCCCACGGGCATTGGTGCCTCACCGTCGATCCGGACGAATTCCTGGTCTACCCGTTCTGCGATACGCGGCCCCTGCGCGCGCTGACCGATTGGCTGGATGCCTCCAGTATCAAATCCTTCAGCGCCATGCTGCTGGACATGTATCCCAAGGGCCGCATCGACGCGCAACCCTACCAGGCGGGCCAAAACCCGATGGAGATTGCCAGCTGGTTCGACAGCGGCAACTACTCCATGAAGCGCAACAAGCGGTTCGGGAACCTGTGGATTCAGGGTGGGCCGCGGGCGCGCGTCTTCTTCCCCGATCAGCCCGCGAAGGCACCGGCGCTGAACAAGATACCGCTGGTGAAATGGGACCGGCGCTACGCCTATGTCAGCTCCACCCATATGCTGCTGCCGCGCGGTCTGAACCTGGTCTACGACGAATGGGGGGGCGAGAAGGCGAGCGGCGTGCTGCTGCACGCCAAGTTCCTCGACACCTTCACCGCCAAGGCGGCGGAGGAGCTGAGCCGAAAACAGCACTACGCGGCGTCGGTGGAATATAAGGCCTACGCGGACAGCCTCAAAGATGACCCGGACCTGTGGTGCAAATGGTCCGAGAAGTACATCAACTGGCGCCAGCTGGAGATCCTCGGCTTGATGTCCAAAGGCAACTGGGCGTGAGCAGCGTCGGGATCATCATGCTGGTGCACACCGCGCTGGACCGCGCCGAACAGGCCGCGCGGCACTGGGCGGCGGCGGGCTGCCCGGTCGTGATCCATGTGGACAAATCCGTGCCGCGCACGACCTACACCCGCTTCGTCAAGGCGATGCGGGACGTGGAGATCGTCAAATTCAGCACGCGGTTCCGCTGTGAATGGGGCACCTGGGGGATTGTGGCGGCGAGCCAGGCCGCGTCAGAGCTGATGCTCGCCAAATTCGCTGATGTGCGGCACGTCTACCTAGCGTCGGGGGCCTGCCTTCCCCTGCGTCCTGTGGATGAACTTGTGGATTACCTCGCCGATCGCCCGCGCACCGACTTCATCGAAAGCGCCACGACCGCGGATGTCCCCTGGACCGTCGGCGGCCTGGATGAAGAGCGGTTCCTCTACCGGTTTCCGTTCTCGTGGAAGCGGCAGCGCTTCCTCTTTGACCGTTATGTAGAATTGCAGCGCCGTCTGGGCCTCAAACGGAAGATCCCCGGAGGGCTTGTCCCGCATATGGGCAGTCAGTGGTGGTGCCTGACCCGGCGCACCCTGTCCGCGATCCTGCAAGACCCCGACCGGCCGGCCTATGATGCTTATTTCCGCAAGGTCTGGATCCCGGATGAAAGTTATTTCCAGACCTTGGCGCGGCATTATTCGACCCATATCGAAAGCCGGTCGCTGACGCTGTCGAAGTTCGATTTCCAAGGCAAGCCGCACATCTTCTACGACGATCATCTGCAATTGCTGCGGCGTTCGGATTGCTTTGTGGCGCGAAAGATCTGGCCCTACGCCAACCGCCTGTACGAGGCGTTCCTGACCGACCCCGCAGGTGCGATGAAACGGACGGAGCCGAACCCGGGCAAGATCGACCGCATCTTCGCTAAAGCGGTGGAGCGGCGGACGCGCGGGCGGCCCGGCCTTTATATGCACAGCCGCTTTCCGAACCAGGATTGGGAGAACGGCGTGACGGCGGCGCCCTATTCCATCTTCTCTGGCTTCACCGAGCTGTTCGAGAATTTCGAGCCCTGGCTGGCTCGTGCGACTGGCGCGCGGGTGCACGGGCATCTGTTTGCGCCGGACCGGGCGCATTTCGCAGACGGACAAACCTCGATCAACGGGGCGCTGAGCGACGATGCGACCCTGCGCGATTACAACGCAAACGCCTTTCTGTCGAACCTCATCTGGAACACGCGGGGCGAGCGGCAGGTGTTCCAATTCGGTCCCACCAGCACGCAAGACATCATCTGGCGCATCGCCAAAGACCCGCACGCGCAAATCAGCGTCGTGTCGGGCGCCTGGTCCGTGCCGCTGTTCCGGTCGAACGCGAATTTCGGCGATATCCGCGCCGAAGCGGCCGCGTTACAGAAGGTCGAGCGGGAATCTCTGGATGTCCTGCGCTCCCCCTGGGCCAAGGCGCGTGTGCGGATCTGGACGATGGCCGAATTCATCGAAGCGCCGATGGAGCCACTGCAATCCATTCTGGACGAGATTGGAACCGCCCAGGACCGGCGCCTGGCCGAGGTGCCGAAGATGGTCGATCTGGACGGGTTCGGTCAGTTCCTGCAGAACCTGAAAAACCAGGGCATGCATCCCTACCTGATGGGTGATTTCCCCGTCGACCGCGGCACGGGCGCGCCCATCGCCCCGACCCGCAAGCCTTACTTGGTGCAATAGGCCGTGCCGACCTTCGACTATTTCATCGTCTTCGCCGAGATGCGGACGGGGTCCAACTTCCTCGAGGCCAATCTGAATGCGATGGATGGGATCACCTGCCATGGGGAAGCGTTCAATCCGCACTTCCTTGGCTATCCCGGCCAGGCGGAGATCCTCGGCGTCACGCAAGACATGCGCGATGGGGATCCCAAGCGCCTGCTGCGCGAGATCAAGCGCCAGCCGGGTGCGCTGGGCGGATTTCGCTACTTTCACGACCATGACCCGCGCATTTTGGACAAGTGCTTGGACGATCCACGCTGCGCGAAGATCGTGCTGACCCGCAATCCGCTGGACAGCTATGTCAGTTGGAAGATCGCGCAGGAAACGGGGCAGTGGAAGCTGACCGATGCCAAGTCGCGCAAGGATGGCCGGGCGACCTTCGACGCCGGCGAGTTCGAGGCGCATGTCCAGGCCTTGCAGGACTTCCAGGTGACGCTCCTCAACAGGCTGCAAACCTCAGGCCAGGCGGCGTTCTACATTGCCTACGAAGACTTGCAGAGCGTGGAGGTGATGAACGGCCTCGCCCGCTATCTTGGGGTGGCGCCGAGCCTCGAGGCGCTGGATAAAAACCTAAAGAAACAGAACCCCAGCCCGATCACCGATAAGGTCCGCAACGTGGACGAGATGTCGGGCGCGCTGGCTGCGCTCGACCAATTCAATCTGACCCGCACGCCTAATTTCGAGCCGCGCCGCGGCCCCGCGGTGCCGACCTATGTGACCGCGGCGAAGGCTCCGCTGCTGTACCTGCCGGTCAAGGCGGGCCCGCGGGACGCGGTGCTGGAGTGGATGGCGGCGCTGGACGGTGTGCAGCCAAGCGAATTGGGGCACCGACCGTCGCAGAACGCGTTGCGAAAGTGGATGCGACAAGCGAAAGGGCACCGCAGCTTCACCGTGCTAAGGCACCCGGTGGCGCGGGCGCATCACGCCTTTTGCAAGCACATCCTGGGGACCGGCCCGGACAGTTTCGAGGCGCTGCGCGCCACGATGATCCGCCGCTACAAGCTGCCGATCCCAGCCGACGCTCCCGACGCGGGTTACGATCTGCAAGCGCACCGCGCTGCGTTCGCCGCATTTCTGACCTTCCTAAAAGGGAACCTTGCCGGGCAAACGGCGATCCGGGTGGACGGTGCCTGGTGCAGTCAGGCGCAATCCATCGCTGGCTTCGCAGAATTCGTGCCGCCCGACATGGTCATCCGCGAAGAGCGCATGGCCGAAGACCTGCCGGCACTCGCCGCGCAGATCGGGATCGAGGCACCCGCCGTGCCGGACAGCGCGCCAGACACGCCCTTTGCGCTGGCACAAATCTACGATGCGGAGATTGAGGCGCTCGCGCGCGACGTCTACGCCCGCGACTACCTGCTTTTTGGGTTTGGGAACTGGGGCTAGGCGGCCTGCGCCGATTGTGCCTCACCCAGGATCGCGAACAGCTTTGTCGCGTCGGGGTTGGCCCGCAATTTGGCGCAGACGGAGCTGTCGCGCAGCGTGCGCGACACCAGCGCCAGAGCTTTCAGGTGCTCCACGCCCGCCTCTTCGGGTGCGAATAGGGCGAAGGCGATGTCGACCGGCTGCCGGTCCACCGCGCTGAAATCCACAGGTTTTTCCAGCAGAACGAACAGCCCAACAACGTCCGACAGGCCCGGCACGCGCGCATGCGGCAACGCAACGCCGTGCCCGACACCAGTCGGGCCCAACGCCTCGCGCGCGATCAGCGCTTCGACCACCATACCGGCGTTCAGGTCATAGGTCGCGGCAGCCAGATCGCCGACTTCGTGCAGAAGCCGCTTTTTGGAGGATACCGATCCCAAGACCTTGATGGCCTCCGGTTTCAGAAGCTTAGTAAAGTTCATGTTGCCCGCTCGTCTGCGGCGCGTGACGCCGCGCCGATTACGTTATGGGTCGATCCAGCCGATATTGCCGTCTTCGCGGCGGTACACGACGTTCAACCCGTCTTTGCCTTCGTTGCGGAACACCAGCACGGGCGCCCCAGCCAATTCCATCTGCATGACCGCTTCGCCAACACTCAGCGAGGGGATCTTGGTTTCCATCTCGGCCACGATGATCGGTTGCAGCGTGTCGGGTTCCGAATCGGCCTCCGCCTGGTCCGAGGCGAGGATATATGAGGCCGCGCCCGCCAGTTCAACGGGTGTCGCCCTATGGTTGTGATGATCTTTCAGGCGCCGTTTGTACCGCCGCAGCTGTTTTTCCATCTTCTCCGCGCAGCCGTCGAAGGCCGCGTAGATGTCGGGCGCCGACGCTTTGGCCTGCGCGGTGAGACCCGTTGACAGATGCACCGTAGCTTCGCAAACGTGTTCATGCCCTGACTTGGAAAAGACGATTGAGGCGTCCGTCGGGCGTTCGGCGTATTTGCCGACCACAGTGCCCAACTCGTCCTGGACGTGGGTCTGTAGTGCGGCGCCGATGTCGATTTGCTTGCCGGTGATCTGATAGCGCATTGGGTCTCCTTGTGGTGAGGGCAAGCGGACGGGCGGCACGGGGCCGCTGGGTCGTTACGCTTGCCGGGGACGGCGTGCGGGCATCGCCGCGGACGGGCCGGGTAAGGGCAGTCGGGGATGCATAGCAGCCATATCCTTAGTTGAGCCGATGGGGCCGCGACCTGTCAATCAAAAGGCGGCGCGGATCAAGAAACGCGAAAATTCTCGCCCAGGTAGACGCGGCGCACGTTTTGATTCTCGACCACTTCGTCCGGCGTGCCGGACATAAGCACGCGCCCTTCGTGTAGAATGTAGGCGCGGTCGACGATTTCCAGCGTCTCGCGGACGTTGTGATCGGTGATCAGAACGCCGATCCCCCGCTTTTTCAGGTCCGCCACAAGGCTGCGGATATCCCCAACGGAGATCGGATCGACCCCGGCAAAGGGCTCGTCCAGCAGCAGGTATTTCGGTTTGGCAGCGAGGCAGCGGGCGATCTCCACCCGGCGGCGTTCCCCGCCCGACAGCGCGAGCGCTGGGGCGCGGCGCAGGTGTTCGATGGAAAAATCGCTCAACAACTCTTCGAGCCGTTCGCGGCGTTTGTGGCGCTTAGGCTCCGTGATGTCGAGAATCGCGGCTATGTTGTCCTGGACCGACAGGCCGCGGAAAATGCTCATCTCCTGCGGCAGATAGCCGATACCCATCTGCGCCCGGCGGTACATGGGCAGCGTCGTAACGTCGGCGCCGTCTACGGTCACCGTGCCGCCCTCCGCCGGCACAAGGCCGGCCACAGCGTAGAAGGTTGTCGTCTTGCCTGACCCGTTGGGGCCGAGCAGCGCGACCACCTCCCCCCGGGCCAGGTGCATGGAGAAGTCGCGGATCACGGTCTTCTTGCGGTAGGATTTGCGCAGGTGTTCGATGACCAGCCCGCCGGGGGGCGTGTCCACCAGGGTCGGTTTTTCGGGCATCAATTGCCCCCGGTCTGGAGGATCGTCTTCACCTGACCCGTCATGCGCGCCGTGCCATCGTCGAGGTTGACCGACATATTGTTCGCCGTCAGCGCGCTGGGGCCTTGGGTCAGCAGGACACTGCCGCTCATATCGATGGTGCCGCGGTCGATGTTGTAATCTGCCCGCTCTGCCTCCGCCGCGTCGGGGCCTGAGACCAGCGTTACGCCGCCCGTGGCCACGAGCCGCTCGATCCCGTCGCCGCCCTGGCGGTAGGTGACGCGCACGCGCGCCGCGCTTAGCCGCATGTCGCCCTGGCCTATCACCACGTTGCCCTCGAACACGGCCGTGCCCGTGGCCTGATCGACGGACAAATTGTCGGCCGTCACCTCGACGGGCGCATTCGGGTCGGTCCGGATGGTGCCGAAGGCGACGTTCGTGCCCTGCGCCAGCACGGGGGCTGCGGTCAGCAGGGCAAGGATCAGGGCGAGGCGGGCAAAAAGCGTCACGGGTCACGTCCTTCGGCAGGGTTACCCGGCTGGTATATCAGCTTCACCCCGCTTGTGAAAACCAATTGGGCAGTGTCCCCGGACCCGCCGGAGGTCAGCATCATCTGCCCGGCCTCCAGCGTACCGAAGTCCCCCACGGCGTCGACAGGGCCGGGGGAGCGGAGGGTCGCTTCGGTCAGGTTCGCTTGCAGCAGCTCGGAGCTTACGGTCAGCCCGCGCGCGCCCGTGATCTGAACATTGCCCGTCAGTTCCGCGTCGCCAGCGCCGATGTCCACCTCTGCCCGGTCGGCGTTCAAGGTCACGCGCCCGCCCCCGGCCAGATCCATATCCGCCCGAAGCCCCTCCGCCCGGTTGAGGCCGGGCACAAGCGTCATCTTTTCTGCCGTCAGGGCGATCCGGTCGCCGTTCGCTGTGGTGCCGGTAAAGAATGGGCCGGTCATCTGCTGGTCGCGCAGCCGCTCCGCGATTTCGGTGTCCGAATAGGGGATCGCCGCCTCCCCCCCGCCGTCTTGGCTGAGCAGGAAGAGTGTCGAGAGCAGCCCAAGCGCCATCAGGGGCAGCACCACCTTGAGGAAGGCGACGACGCGGGAATGCCGGTCCACGGCCTAACCCAGTCCGACCCGAAGGCAGTCGTGAATGTGCAGAAGTCCCACGGGCTGCGCACCGTCCATCACGAACAGGCAGGTGATCCCGCGGCCCTGGTTCGCGGCGTTCATCACCGCGACCGCCTCGGCAGCCAAGGCGCCGGGCGTGATCGTTTTAGGGTCCGTGGTCATCACATCCGCGGCGCTTTGGGACAGCAGCCCATCCATGTGCCGCCGCAGGTCGCCGTCGGTGATGATCCCGGCCAGAGCGCCGTCCACGCCGGTCACGCCCACGACGCCAAATCCCTTCTGACTGATCTCGATCAGCGCGTCGGGCATCATCGTGTCCGCCGCGACCAGGGGCAGCGCCTCGCCGCGGTGCATCAGGTCCGACACAAGGCTGAGTTGTGCGCCCAGCTTGCCGCCGGGGTGGAAGTCCCGGAAATGCTCGGGCGTGAAGGCGCGGTGCTTCATCAGCGCCACCGCCAGCGCATCGCCCAGGGCCAGCGTCATCGTGGTGGAGGAGGTGGGCACGATCCCGGTGCCGCAGGCTTCTTCGGCGCGGGGCAGAAGGACGGCGATATCGGCCTGCCGGCCCAGGGCCGAGTCCGCGCGAGAGGTGATTGCGATCAGCGGATTCCCGAAGCGTCTTGTATAGGCGACGAGGTTCGCCAGCTCCGGCGCCTCCCCTGAGTTGGAGATGGCGATGACCACGTCCGCGCGGGTGATCATGCCGAGGTCCCCGTGCGAGGCTTCCGCCGGGTGCACGAATTGCGCGGGTGTGCCGGTGCTGGCGAGCGTTGCGGCGATCTTGCGGGCGATGTGGCCGGACTTGCCGATGCCCGTGACGATGACGCGGCCCGTGGTCGCCAGGATTGCCTCCACCGCCGCGTCGAAGGCGATGTCGAGGCTGCCCCCAAGCTGGCGCAGGGCGTCCGCTTCGCAGGCGATGACGGCGCGGGCGGTATCGGAAAACTTGCTCACGCCCCCGCCCTCACGAATGCGCGAAAATGTCGGTGTCGGGCCAGCCCATCAGGTCCAGCCGCGCGCGCATGGGCAGAAAGTCAAAGCAGGCCTGCGCAACCTCCATCCGCCCCTCGCGGACCAGCCGTTCGTTCAGCTTGTCTCGCAGGCGGTGCAGGTACAGCACGTCGGAGGCGGCATAGGCCAGCTGAGCGTCGCTGAGCGTCTCCGCCCCCCAATCGCTGCTTTGCTGCTGCTTGGAGATATCGACCTCTAGCAGCTCGTGCAGCAAGTTCTTCAGCCCGTGCCGGTCCGTGTAGGTGCGGATCAGGCGGCTGGCGATCTTGGTGCAATAGACCGGCGCAGTGAGGGCGCCAAAGGCGTTGAGCATCGCGGCGATGTCGAAGCGGCCGAAGTGAAACAGCTTCAGCACATTCGGGTCTTCGAGCATACGGCAGAGGTTCGGCGCCTCGGTCTGGCCTCTGGCGATCTGCACGATATGCGCGTGGCCGTCGCCTGTGGACAGCTGGACGACGCACAGCCGGTCGCGGTGCGGGTTCAAGCCCATGGTCTCGCAATCGATGGCAACCTCGGGGCCCAGATCCAGGCCGTCCGGCAGGTCGCCGTGATACAGGTGGTTTGTCATGGCGCCCCTATAACGCGCGGGCCGGGCGCGGGAAAGGTCACTCGCTCAGTGCATCGAGGGAGGGTTTCGGCAGCCTATCCAGCAGCGCCAGTGCTTGACTGCGACATGCATGGCCCTGCCATGTCTGCGAATAGAGCGCGCGGGGCAATTCTGGGTGGCGCAGGACGAGCCGCCGCCAGCCATGTACGACCAAGCAGCGCAGGGTCGCGATCTGCAGCGGTGTCAGGCGGCCGGCGTCCAGCTCCAGCGCCGCCGCCGCGCTGAGCCGGGCGTGCAGTGCTGCGTAGTCCGCGGCGAGGTCCTTGGGTTCGAACTGCGCCCCCAGCCAATCCGGCGCGGCACCGGGGTTGAGGCGCAGTGCTTCCGCCGGTGGCTCGGCCGTCGCCGCCCCGAGATAGAGGCGCGGCGCAAGGGGGGCAAAGCCGCGCGCAGCCATATCGGCGCGGGTTTCCGCCCCACTGTCTTCCAGCAGCACGGCTTGCCATGCCTCCGGTACGGTCTCCGGCCGGTGGTAGATCCGCAGTGCCGCGGCGTTCGATTCGCGCCGGCCCTTCGCGCTCAGCGCATGCAGCGAGGTGCGCCCGGATTTGGTCGAGGTGATCCAATCGTCGCCGCGCAGCCGGTGCAGCGCGACGCGCGTGGCCTCCGGTCGGATGTCCATCTGTGCCATCAGCGCCGACAGGACGGGGCCGGGGATAGCATCGCCGCGCGCCAGGGCCAGATCGCCAAATGCCGTGGCGATCATCGACCAGACGCGGAGCGCGCCGGGATCGTGCAAAGCGGCCAGCGCGGCGGCGTAAGGCGTGCTAGAAGGCATTCATGGTGAGTAGCTCATATTCGGCAACCTTGTCAGCGTCCTGGTTGGTGAGTGTGACGTGCC
>JBCDFL010000008.1:0-37418 GCA_039178165.1 Pseudomonadota bacterium
ACCCGCAGCGGCATCCACCAGGGCGGTGTCAGGCCCCAACGAAAGAAGGCGTAGTCCAAAAGCAGCAGGCCTGCAAAGCCGAACATCAGGTTCAGCCCCGCACTGGTCGGCCCGCCCCCGGTCATGAAGAAGGCCCAAAGCGCCGGCACCACTGACAGCGCGTAGCCGGTGGCCGCCGGCGCGCCCTCGGCGCGGGTGGAAAAGCCCCAGAGCACCCCCGACATGAACGACAGGATCACCGAGCCATAGAAGAGCTGGATATAAGGCCCTACGAACCGCGGCCCGAAGGTCGATAGACCAAAGGAGGCGAGGTCGGGCGACAGGTATGTCACGGCCCCCCACACGAAAGGGATGAGGCCGGCGAGGCCCAAGATCAGCGGGGCGGGCGGAATACGCGTCATGTCAGATTCGCCACCAGGGCCGCGATCCGCCGGGCCCGCGTCTCCGCCCGTTTGGCGGTGCTGACGGCGTGCAGCCGCCCGCGCCGTTGTCCGGCGCTGAGCGCCGCCCAATCGCTGGACCGTCCCGCGGCTCGCAACGCGGCGGAGACATCGTCCGGCATCTCGACATAGTCGGGGTCGGCGGGCCGAATGCGCGCCTCAAACACCTCACCTGGTGTTAAGCCCGCCTCCCGCAAGAGCGCTGCGCCGGTGTAGACGAAGGTCGCCGGCGTCACGGGCGCACGGGTCAGGGCAAGGTTGATGGGGAATTCGCCGAACTCCCCTTCGATGCGTTTGGTGCCGCGGGGCAGGGCGTCCATGACCTCCCCGGGTAGGGTCAGGATGGTGTAGGTCCGGTCGCCCCACACCAGCGGTTCGATCCGGGCGTCGAAGGTGATGAAGTCTGTCATGTCCCGAAGTTAGGTGCCCGTGCGATCAATCCTAGGCCCGTTCGAAGGCCAGTCGGCCCGCGAGCAGCGCAAAGAGCGCGGCAAAGGATCGGTTCAGCCACGCCATGATGCGCGCCGAGCCAAGGATGTAGGCGCGCGCGGCTGCGGCGAAAACGCCGTAGACAACGAAAACTGCGAAGGTCATCGCCATGAAGACTGCGCCGAGGGTCACCATCTCTGCCGTGGCGGCCTCCGGCACGCCGGACAGGAACGGGGGCAGCAGCGCGAGGAAGAAGATCGACAGTTTCGGGTTCAGGATGTTGATCAATGCGCCCCGGCCCGCGATCTTCCAGCCCGGCTCGGGTGAGGCGTCGGCACGGACCTCCAGCGCGCCGCCCGATTGCAGCGCCTGCCAGGCAAGGTAGAGCAGGTAAGCGACGCCGGCATATTTCACCAATGTGAACAGCACTGCCGACGAATGCAGAACCGCCGCAAGGCCCAGCGTCGCCGCGGCCAGGTGCGGGACGATCCCGAACGTGCAGCCCAGTGTCGCCCATAGCGCGGCCCGACGCCCACGCCCGAGGCCCAGCGCGAGGGTGTAGATAACACCCGTTCCAGGGGCGAGCACGACGACGAAAGCGGTGATGAGAAATTGCAGGGAAATCATGGGCCTACCTTTCGGGGTTGGCGCCACTCTGCGGCAACCGAGGGCAGGCCGCAAGCCTGAGCTGCCGCTGGGTCGGCGTGCTCTGCCCGTGACGCAGAGGCGCTAGGCCGGCACGCGCAGGACGCGGGGGACCTTAAATTCGACGTTTTCGACGGCCGTTTCCACCATCTCTAGCCGCACGTCGTAGCGGGCGCGGAAGGCGTCGACGACCTCGTTGATCAGCACTTCGGGGGCGCTGGCGCCGGCGGTGATCCCTATGGAGGTGATCCCGTCGAGGGCCCGCCAATCGATGTCGCTGCCCCGTTGGACCAGCTGGGCATAGGGGCAGCCGGCGCGCGCGCCAACCTCCACAAGGCGTTTGGAATTGCTGGAATTGGGCGCCCCAACGACCAGCATCGCATCGCATTTGGGCGCCATCGCCTTCACGGCTTCCTGCCGGTTGGTGGTGGCGTAACAGATGTCTTCCTTGTGCGGGCCGACGATCTGAGGAAAGCGGGTTTGGAGCGCCTCGACGATATCCGCGGTATCGTCCACCGACAGCGTCGTTTGCGTGACGAAGGCGAGCTTGCCCGGATCGCGCACCACGACGCGGGCAACGTCTTCGACGGTTTCGACCAGAAGGACTTCGCCCTCCGGCAATTGGCCCATCGTCCCGACCGTTTCGGGGTGGCCGGCATGCCCGATCATGATCATCTGCAGGCCTTTATCCGCGTGGCGCTGCGCCTCGATATGCACTTTGCTGACCAAGGGGCAGGTGGCATCGACATAGATCATCTCCCGCCGGGCGGCGGCGGCGGGCACGGCCTTGGGCACGCCGTGGGCGGAGAAGATGACCGGGCGGTCGTCCGGGCATTCGTCCAATTCCTCGACAAAGACGGCGCCCTGGTCGCGCAGGCTGTCGACGACGAATTTGTTGTGGACGATCTCGTGCCGAACAAAGACAGGGGCGCCCCATTTCTGGAGCGCCATCTCAACGATCTTGATCGCGCGATCCACACCCGCACAAAATCCGCGGGGCGCAGCCATGTAGAGGGTTAGGGGCGGTTTGGTCATGATCGCTCTCCGAAAATCACCGAAGAGCTAACCATGCACATCGCCCACGTAAACCCTAGCGGTCGGCCGCAGTGGCCCGTTCACGCGGCGCGGCGTCCTCCCGCGGGGGGCGACCGATCACTTCCTTCAGCTCGTCGAGCTCGATGAAATTGTCGGCCTGGCGCCGCAGATCGTCGGAGATCATCGGCGGTTGGCTGCGGATGGTTGAGACCACCGACACCCGCACGCCCTGGCGCTGCAGGCTTTCCACGAGCGGGCGGAAATCGCCATCGCCGCTAAAGAGGACGATGTGGTCGATCCGCGGCGCAAGCTCCATCGCATCGACCGCGAGTTCGATGTCCATGTTACCTTTGACCTTCCGGCGGCCCATGGAATCCGTGTATTCCTTGGCCGGTTTGGTCACCATCGTAAAGCCGTTGTAGTTCAGCCAATCGACCAGGGGCCGGATCGGCGAATACTCATCGTTCTCGAGCAGAGCCGTGTAGTAGAACGCGCGGAGGAGCTTACCGCGTCGCATGAACTCTTGCCGGAGAAGCTTGTAGTCGATGTCGAACCCAAGAGCCTTCGCGGCGGCGTAGAGGTTCGATCCATCGATGAACAGCGCAAGCCGTTCGTCTTTGTAAAACATCAAAAATCCTTCCGAAATCCGTCGCGCCTGCTTATTTCCGTGAGTGAGTGTTTAAATTCGGCGAAACGTGCCGTGAAAATAGGCATTTCATCTTCATGTCGCAAGCTCGATGACGGTACAACCACAGGTGGCTTTCGCCAAGACCTCGCGTCACATCTTTGTCGCTTTGGGCTCAAACCAGCCGAGTGGCGCGGGATCGCCGTGTCAAACGGTGGAGGCCGCGATTGCCGCGCTGGCGAATCGGGTGGGGGCGGTCGTGGCGCGCAGCGCGCTTTACGGCACGCCCGCTTTTCCCGAAGGATCGGGGCCGGACTTCGTAAATGCGGTCGTTGCAGTGGCGTGGGAGGGCACGCCAGAGGCCGCGCTGGAGCGCTTGCACGAGATCGAAGCGTCCTTCGATCGTGCGCGAACGGCCCGCTGGGCGCCGCGTACGCTCGACCTGGATTTGCTGGCATCGGGGCAGGACGTGCGGCCGGATGCCGACCGGCAGGCAGAATGGCGTGCAATTGCGCCGGACGCGCAGGCCAAGCTCGCGCCGGAGACGTTGATCCTGCCCCATCCCCGGGTGCAGGACCGGTCCTTCGTCCTGGTGCCCTGGGCCGATATCGCGCCGGACTGGCGGCACCCGGTTCTTGGGCACAGCGTTGCGCAGATGTTAGCCGCCCGCCCTGCCGCCGAACGGGCCAGCGTGGTGCCCTTGCACTAGGCGGGATTGGCGGTTGTCAAGACGGGCAAATGCGCCTATCTACACGGCTTCTGATCCTTCCCAGCCCCGGAGAGTTCCATGGCGCGCGTGACCGTCGAAGACTGCGTTGATAAAGTCCCCAACCGTTTCGAACTGGTGATGCTAGCCGCGCACCGTGCGCGTGAAATTTCGGCCGGTGCGCCGATCACCGTGGATCGCGACAACGACAAGAACCCGGTCGTGTCCCTGCGCGAGATCGCGGAAGAGACGCAAAGCTCGGATGAGCTGCGCGAGCGTCTGATCGAGTCGAACCAGACCCAGATCGAGGTCGACGAGGCCGAAGAGGACGCGATGGCGCTTCTGATGGGCGGCGAGCAGGACAAGCCGGACGAAGACAGCATGACCGAAGAGATGCTGCTGCGTCAGCTGATGGCGGCCCAGGGCCAAGGCTAACGCGCCATGGCGGAGCCGCTGATGACGAGCGATGACCTCGTCGACCTGGTCCGCAACTACAATCCCCGCACGAACGCCGCGCTGATCCGCGACGCGTATCTCTTTGGCGCGCAGATGCACGAAGGGCAGATGCGGCATTCGGGCGATCCTTACTTCACCCACCCCGTCGCTGTGGCGGCGATCCTG
Organism: Pseudomonadota bacterium; assembly: GCA_039178165.1. Classification (GTDB taxonomy): domain Bacteria; phylum Pseudomonadota; class Alphaproteobacteria; order Rhodobacterales; family Rhodobacteraceae; genus JBCBCP01. The sequence goes on from JBCDFL010000008.1 coordinate 4,502, forward strand.
ACAGAGCAGCAGCTTGATGACGCGACAATCGTCACGGCGCTGCTGCACGACACGATCGAGGATACCAAGGCCAGCTATGCGGAGATCGAGCGCCGGTTCGGGACAGAGGTCGCGCTGCTGGTCGACGGGGTCACGAAGCTCACCAATCTGCAGCTCAGCAGCCGCGAGACCAAGCAGGCGGAGAATTTCCGCAAGCTGCTGATGGCGATGTCGAAGGATCTGCGAGTTATCCTCGTCAAGCTGGCGGACCGTCTGCACAACATGCGCACGATCCGCTCGATGCGCCCCGATAAACAGGTGCAGAAATCGCGTGAGACGATGGACATCTTCGCCCCGCTCGCGGGCCGGATGGGCATGCAGTCGATGCGCGAGGAGCTCGAAGATTTGGCGTTCAAGGTGCTGAACCCGGAAGCCCGCGCCTCCATCATGCGGCGCTTCGTGACGCTGCAGCGCGAGACGGGCGACGTGGTGCAGCGCATCACCGGCGACATGGTGCTTGAGCTGGACCGCGCGGATATCGAAGCCGAGGTGTTCGGGCGCGCGAAAAAGCCATTCTCCATCTGGCGGAAGATGCAGGAGAAGGACCAGACCTTCAGCCGGCTCAGCGATATCTACGGCTTCCGCATCCTCACCGATACGGAAGAGGATTGTTACCGCGCGCTGGGCGCCATCCACCGCCGCTGGCGCGCTGTGCCAGGACGGTTCAAGGATTACATCAGCCAACCCAAGACGAACGGCTACCGCTCGATCCAGACCACGGTGTCAGGGCGCGATGGCAAGCGGGTGGAGGTGCAGATCCGCACCCGCCAGATGCACGACGTGGCGGAGACGGGCGTGGCCGCGCATTGGTCCTACCGGGACGGGGAGCGGTCGGAAAACCCCTTTGCCGTCGATCCGGCGCATTGGATCAGCCAGTTGACCGAGCATTTCGACGATGAGGAGGATCATGCCGATTTCCTCGAGGCGGTGAAGCTCGAGATGTATTCGGACCAGGTCTTCTGCTTTACGCCCAAGGGCGACGTGATGAAGATGCCGCGCGGGGCGACGCCCATCGACTTTGCCTACGCAGTGCACACGCGGGTGGGCAATGCCTGCGTCGGGGCCAAGGTCGACGGGATGCGCGTGCCGTTGTGGACACGTGTGAAAAACGGCCAATCGGTAGAGATCATCACCGCCGAGGGGCAAACGCCCCAGGCCACGTGGCTGGATATCGCGACGACGGGCAAGGCCAAGGCCGCGATCAGGCGGTCGCTGCGCGCCGCTGACCGCGAGCGGTTCATCAAGCTGGGCCAGGAACTGGCCCGCTCCGCCTTCACCCAGGTGGGCAAGAAGGCGACGGACAAGGCGCTGAGCGCGGCGGCTAAATACTTGCGGCTCGCGGATGCGGACGAGGTTTTGGCCCGGCTCGGCAGTGCGGAGCTGACGGGCCGGGAGGTCGTGCAGGCCATCTATCCCGATCTGACGCCCAAGGAGGGCAAGAAGGTCGACGCCCGCCGCGCCGTGATCGGCCTGGAGCCCGGCCAAAGTTTTGAGCGGGCGACGTGTTGCCAGCCCCTGCCGGGCGAGCGGATCGTGGGCATCACCTATCGCGGCCAGGGTGTCGTCGTGCACGCCATCGATTGCGACCGGCTGGTCGAGCTGGAAGGCCAGCCGGACCGATGGCTCGACCTGCACTGGCAAAGCGGTGCGCACGCCGCGGCCTACGGCGTCACGCTGGAGCTGACGGTCGGCAACGATGCGGGCGTGCTGGGGCGTATTTGCACATTGATCGGAGAGACCCGCGCCAATATCTCCAACCTTGAATTTCTGGACCGCAAACCGGACTTCTTCCGCCTTTTGATCCACGTCGAACTGCGCGATGCGGCGCACCTGCACACGCTGATGTTGACCCTTGAGGCGGAAAACGATGTTGCGCAGGTCAGCCGCTTCCGCGATGTGACGAAGCGGGTGGGCCGGGGCGCCGCCTAACCCGAGGCAGAAGGAGCCGCCCAATTGGTCTTCAAACGCCGCGATCCCAAGCCGTTTTTGCGCGGCCTCGTGGAGCTTGTCTGGCCCCGCGGCGGATGGGCGCGTGCGTTTCACTATGTCAAACACCGGGTGCGGCGGCTGCCCGACAGCCCGGAGCGCATCGCGCGGGGCATCTGGGCGGGTGTCTTTACGACGTTCACGCCGTTCTACGGCCTGCACTTCTTTATCGCGGCCCTGATCGCGGCGGTCATGCGCGGCAATATTTTGGCCGCGCTGATGGCCACGTTCTTCGGCAATCCGCTGACATATGTGCCCATCGGTGTCGTGTCGCTACGCACGGGCTACGGCCTTCTGGACCTCGAATTCGACCCCGAAAAAGAGGGCCGGATCGGGCAGTTGTTTGCCCGCGCCTTCGGCGAGCTGTGGGACAACTTCAAAGCGCTCTTTACCGACGCGGAGGCCGATTGGACCTATCTGATCGGGTTCTACGACGTGATCTTCTATCCCTACATGATCGGTGGCATCATTCCGGGCCTGATTGCCGCGACGGCGTGCTACCTGCTGTCGGCGCCGCTTATCCGCGCCTATCAGAAGCGGCGCAAGGGCGTGATCGCGGCGAAAATCGCGGCGCTGAAGGCCAAACGCCCGCAAAGCGGCGATGCGGGCGAGTAGCATTTTCCTTCGGCGCAAAGCGCCCTAGGCTCCGCCCTGACACGAGATGAGGAGAAGACCCATGGAACCCGTCGGCAGATTGCGTTTGGGGGTGAATATCGACCATGTCGCAACCGTCCGCAACGCGCGCGGCGGTGCGACGCCGGACCCGCTCCGCGCGGCCCGTATGGCCGAGGAGGCGGGCGCCGACGGCATCACGGCGCACCTGCGCGAGGATCGTCGTCATATCACGGACGCCGACATTGAAGGGTTGATGGACACGCTGTCCGTCCCGCTCAACTTCGAAATGGCCGCCACTGAAGAGATGCAGGCCATCGCCTTGCGCCACCGCCCGCACGCCGTCTGCATCGTGCCCGAAAAGCGCGAGGAGCGGACGACTGAGGGCGGTCTGGAGGTCGCGCGCGAGGAAAATCGCCTGGCCCATTACATCGCCCCGCTGCGCGAGGCCGGCTGCCGGGTGTCGATCTTCATCGCCGCGGACAAGCGCCAGATCGACGCCGCGCACCGGATCGGCGCGCAGGTGATCGAGCTGCATTCCGGCGCCTATTGCGATGCCCACCACGACGGGGATTTCGATAAGCGCGACCGGGAGCTTGAATCGATGCGCGACATGGCCGCCTACGCCCACGATCTGGGGCTCGAAGTGCATGTCGGACACGGCCTGACCTACGAGACGGTCGCGCCGGTCGCGGCCTTCCCCCAGGTGCTGGAGCTGAATATCGGGCATTTCCTGATCGGAGAGGCCGTGTTCCGCGGCCTTGGCCCCGCGATCACCGAGATGCGGCGCCTGATGGACGAGGCGCGGGGCTGATCGCCTTGCGGCGCTGGGCGTTGCCCGCCTTGGCCGCGGCTTTGGCGGTCTGGGCTTTTATCGTGCTCGAAGGCGCGCGGCGCGGGGTCGAGGTCGCCTCGATCACGCTGGGTGACACACCCGTCACGCGCCTGACCACCGGCGGCGGCGGGCCGGCGGTCGTCGTGGCGCACGGCTTTGCCGGCTCACGGCAAATCATGCAGGGCTATTCCTTTTTCCTCGCGCGGGCGGGTTACGACGTCTACGCCTTCGATTTCGAGGGGCATGGCATGCACCCCGTGCCGATGTCTGGCGACGTTTCCTCGATCGAGGGGACGACGCGAAAGCTAGTGAACCAGACCCGCGCGGTGATCGATCTGGCGGCGCAGGGCGGCACGCCCGTTGCGTTGCTGGGGCATTCAATGGCGACCGATATTCTAGTCCGCGCGGCGGAGGACGACGCGCGGATCGGTCCCCTGGTTCTGATTTCCGCCTTCTCCGCCGCCATCGACGCTGCGCACCCGCGCGACGCGCTGTTCGTCACCGGCGCTTGGGAGCCTGGCTTGGCCGACTTCGCGGTGGACGCCGCCCGCATGGTCGATCCTGCCGCCGCGCCGGGGCAAACGGTGACGGAAGGCGGGGTCAGCCGCCGGGCCGTCATCGTCCCCTTGGCCGATCACGTTGCCATCCTGCACGCCCGCGCGGCGCGGGCGGAGGCGTTGGCCTGGCTCAACCGGTTCTACGCGCGCACGCCGGCCTCGGAGCCGCCGCAGACTGGCTGGGCTCTGCTGGCGCTTCTGGCCGCGATTACGGCGCTGGCCCGGCCTCTTGCGCGGCTGCTGCCGACTCGCGTCACCACGCCGCCGTCTTTGACGCGCGCGCAAATCGTGGCCGTCCTGCTCGTTCCCGGCGTCGCTGCGCCGCTTCTGGCTGCGCCCTTCGATCTGGCCTTCCTGCCCGTGCTCGTCGCCGATTACCTGGCCCTGCACCTGCTGATCTACGGCGCGGTGCATCTGGGCCTCTTGCTGTGGTTCGGCGCGCGGCCCGGCTGGCCGGCCCCTTTCGCCGCCGCGCTGCTTCTGGTTTGGGGATTGGCTGTGTTCGGCCTGGTCCTCGACCGCTACGGCGCGAACTTCTGGCCGGTGTCGCCGCGGGTGCCGATCATCTCGGCGCTGGTCGTTGGGGCGGTCCCCTTCATGATGGCGGACGCGCTGGCGGCCTACTGCGCGCCGATCTGGCGGCGAGTGCTGCAACGCATCGTTTTCCTCGCCTCGCTCGGCGCTGCGGTCGCGCTGGATTTCGAGGGGCTGTTCTTTCTCTTCATGATCGCGCCGGTGATCGTACTGTTCTGGCTGACCTTCGGGCTGATGGGCCGCGCCTTTGCCCAGCGGGCCGGGCCGGCGACGGCGGGCCTGCCGCTGGGGGTCATCCTGGCCTGGGCGCTTGGCGTGACATTCCCACTTTTTACCATATGAGAGACGCATGATCCTGGGCATCGGAACGGACCTCGCCAATATCGAGCGGATCGCCGGCACGCTGGAGCGGTTCGGCGACCGGTTCAAAACCCGTGTCTTCACGGATGTCGAGCGCGCGAAGGCCGAGCGTCGCCGCGATGTCGCCGGCACCTACGCCAAGCGCTGGGCCGCGAAAGAGGCGTGTTCCAAAGCGCTGGGCACAGGCCTGCGCATGGGGATCGCCTGGAAGGATATGGCGGTAAGCAACCTGCGCACCGGCCAGCCCGTGATGCACGTGACCGGCTGGGCGGCGGAGCGGCTCGCCAGCCTGACGCCGGCGGGGCACGAGGCGATCATTCACGTCACCCTGACGGACGATCACCCCTGGGCGCAGGCCTTCGTGGTGATCGAAGCGCGGCCCATCTCGGCCTCCGCTTGACACCCTTCCGCCCCGCCCGCATGTAGCGCCAGACCCCGCCACGCAGGAGCGCCCACATGGCCGCCAAGGACCAATCCATCGGCAGTGCAATTCTTGAGACGGTGAAGACCATCGTCTACGCCCTGCTGATCGCGGGTGTCTTCCGCACGCTCTTTTTTCAGCCGTTCTGGATCCCCTCGGGCTCGATGAAAGAAACGCTGCTGATCGGCGATTTCCTCTTCGTGAACAAGATGGCCTACGGCTATTCCTACGCGTCTTGCCCGACGATCCGCATCCAGCGGGTCGGCCTGAACATCGATGCGCGCGATATCTGCGGCTGGTTCGATGGGGACAACACACGCATCTGGGGCGGCGATCCGGAGCGGGGCGACGTGGTCGTCTTTCGTCACCCGGTCACGGGGAACGACTTCATCAAGCGGCTGATCGGCATGCCGGGTGACACGGTGCAGATGCAAGGCGGCCAAGTCATCCTGAACGGAGAGCCGGTGCCGCAGCAACCGGCGGGCACTTTCACCGAAGTGAAAGCCGCCCAAGGCCCCCAAGGCTTCACCCCGCGCTGCGCCAACGATCCCGTGGGCATCGGCGGCGCGTGCGAGAAGGAGCGCAGCCTCGAAGTGCTGCCGAACGGCGCGACATACGCCGTCCTGAATGTCGGCATGCAGGGATCGGACCAGACGCGGACCTATACCGTGCCGGATGGGCACTACTTCTTTATGGGGGACAACCGGGACAACTCGTCCGACAGCCGGCTTAGCCAGCCCGCGGGCGGCGTGGGCTTCGTGCCCTATGAGAACCTGATTGGCCGGGCCGATCGGATCATGTTCTCGTCTTCGGGCCGGTCGATGCTGTTCTTCTGGACTTGGCGGAGCGATCGTTATTTCAAGGGGATCGAGTGAAGCTGAGCGCGGAGCTGTCGGCCTTTCAGGACCGGATCGGGCATCGGTTCGGCGATCCGAAGCTGCTGGTCCGCGCGGTCACGCATGCCTCCCTGTCGAACGCGCATAAGGACGACAACGAACGGTTTGAGTTTCTGGGCGACCGGGTGCTGGGCCTTGTGATGGCCGAAGCGCTGCTGGCTGCCGACCGGGGCGCCTCCGAAGGCCAGCTTGCCCCCCGTTTCAATGCTTTGGTGCGCAAGGAAACCTGTGCCGACGTGGCGCGTGAGGTCGGCTTGGGCGAGGTGCTGCGCCTCGGTCGGTCGGAGCGGATGTCGGGCGGGCGGCGCAAGGACGCACTGCTGGGCGACGGGATCGAGGCGGTGATTGCGGCGGTCTACATGGACGCCGGCTTTGCCGCGGCGCAGGACCTGGTGCAGCGGCTCTGGGGCGACCGGATCACGGAGGTCGATGACGACGCGCGTGATCCCAAAACAGCGTTGCAGGAATGGGCGCAGGCTCGCGGCCTCTCTCCGCCGCGCTATGTCGAAGTCGCGCGCAAAGGCCCCGACCACGCGCCAGAATTCACGATCGAGGCGCAATTGGACAATGGCGCCACGGCCCAAGCGACCGCAGGCGCCAAGCGCGGCGCCCAGCAAGAGGCCGCACGCGCCCTGCTGACCCGGATGGAGACGCAAGATGACTGACACCCGCGCCGGCTTCATCGCCCTGATCGGAGAGCCGAATGCCGGCAAATCCACGCTGCTGAACCGCATGGTGGGCGCCAAGGTGTCCATCGTGACCCACAAGGTGCAGACGACCCGCGCGCGAATCCGCGGCGTCGCGATGGAGGGGCAGAGCCAGCTCGTCTTTGTCGACACACCGGGCCTGTTTCAACCGCGCCGCCGGCTGGACCGGGCGATGGTCGCCGCGGCCTGGGGCGGGGCGGCGGATGCGGATGTCACGCTGCTGCTGATCGAGGCGCATCGCGGCATCACCGAAGGGGTGGAGCGTATTTTGGAGGGGCTGGCCGAGCTGCCCAAGGGCAAGCGCGTGGCCCTTGCCATTAACAAGATCGACCGGGTGGAGGCGCCGGTTCTGCTGAGCCTGACCAAGGATATGAACGAGCGCTACGCCTTTGCGGAGACGTTCATGATCTCGGCCGAGCGGGGCTATGGTGTGGACGATCTGCGGGCCTGGCTGGCAGGTGAGGTGCCGGAAAGCCCGTGGCTGTACCCCGAAGACCAGATTGCCGATCTGCCGCTGCGCATGATCGCGGCGGAGATGACGCGCGAGAAGCTGACGCTGCGCCTGCACCAGGAATTGCCCTACCAGCTAACGGTGGAGACGGAGGCGTGGGAAGAGCGCAAGGACGGCTCCGCCCGGATCGACCAGGTGATCTATGTCGCGCGGGACGGGCATAAGGGCATTGTGCTGGGCAAGCGGGGCGAGACGATCAAAGCCGTCAGCACCGCCGCGCGCACTGAGCTCGAAGAGTTTCTGGGCCGCCGGGTGCATCTTTTCTGCCAAGTGAAGGTGCGCGAGGGCTGGCTGGAAGAGGCCGCGCGCTACACCGAGATGGGCCTGGATTTCCGGGATGGGAATGGCTGAGGCCGCGCTCCGCTGCACGGCCTGCGCTTGGGGTCACCGGCGGCTGAGTTTATTCGGAACAGAGAAGGTAGGATGAGCGCGCCTCGCCTCACAGCCCGGTTCTGGGTGGATGCGTATTTGGCGCGGCTGCGCTTTGCGGACATCCCGGCCTTCGTCGTGGCGCATGGGGATGATACCGCCGGGGCGGTGCTGGTGAAGCTGAACACCCTCGACGGACACGCGGCTGCGTTTCAACGCGGTTTCGATCTGAGCACAGGGGATCGCATTTGGGAGGTGCTCGCCTCCGGCCCGGAGGGGGAGGTGGACGCCGCCGTTACGCGGCAGCGCGGCTTCGATCCCGACCTCTGGGTGGTGGAGGTTGAAGACCGCGCCGGCCGGCACCTTTTGGATGAGGAAGGCCTGAGGTGATCGAGTGGCGGGGCGAAGGCATCTTGCTGGCAACCCGCCCCCATGGCGAGGGCAACGCGATCATCGAGGTCTTCACCGAGGCGCGCGGGCGGCATGTCGGTGTCGTGCGGGGCGGGGCCGGGCGCAAGCTGGCGCCGATTCTGCAGCCGGGCGCGCAACTGGACGTGGCCTGGCGCGCACGGCTGGAGGAGCATATCGGCGCCTACACGGTCGAGCCGGTCCGCAGCCGCGCCGCCGCGGCGCTGGGCGACCGGTTGGCCCTGGCGGGCCTGAATGCGGTCACGGCGCTGCTGTCGTTCTGCTTGCCGGAGCGGGAGGCGCACGGCGCGCTCTACCGCCGGACGGAGCAGCTGCTCGACCTGCTCGACCAGCCCGACCTGTGGCCGCTTGCCTATCTGCGGTGGGAGCGCGCGCTGCTGGAGGAAATGGGCTATGGTCTCGACCTCAGCGCCTGCGCGGCGACGGGCACGACGGAGGATTTGGCCTACGTCTCACCGCGCACGGGGCGGGCGGTGTCGCGTGCGGCAGCCGGTATCTGGGCGGACCGGCTGCTTCCGCTGCCCGACGTCCTGCGGGATGTCGGCCCCGCCCCCGACGCCGAAATCGCGGAAGCGCTGCGCACGACGGGCCATTTTCTGAATGCGCATCTGGCTGCCGATCTGGGGGATGCGCCTTTGCCGGAGGCGCGCGGGCGCTTCGTGTCCGCTTTCCTGCGCCGTGTGGGCGGTTAACGCAGGGCTAGGATCAAGTCGATCAGCGTGTCGTAGGCGGATTGGCCATCGGCAGCGTCCAAGCTGCTGATCCCCTGTACGCCGATCAGCGCCGCGTAGGCCGCGCGGGGGTAATCCGCATTCGTCACGCCCAGCCCTGCCATGAGAGAGGTCAGGTAGGTCAACCGCTCCGCATCCACCTGCTCTGCCGCGGCGGCAGCGCCGGGGAAAGACAAGCCCCACGCGCGCAAAGCCGCCCCGGCCTGATCCTGTAGGACCAGCGTGCCAAAGCGGCGGAGCCGTTCTGGGGCTGCCCCATCCGCTTCCATCTCAGCAACAATCGCCGCAAAGGCGCCGCGCTTCCAACTGTCGAGCATGGCGGCGTGGAAAGCCGGCACATCCTCGAAATGCCAGTAGAACGAGCCCTTCGTGGTGCCCAGCCGGCGTGCGAGAGGTTCGGCCCGCAACGCGGTGCCGCCGCCGTCTGGAAGGGCGGCGAAGCCGGCGTCGATCCAGCTGTCACGGCTGAGGCGTTGCGCTTTCATGTTTATGAGATGACATGCCGCAGCGCAGCATTCAATTGCGCAGTTCAGCTTTGCCGCAATTTGTCACGTTTTCCCGAAAGATAGGCGCGTGTCGGCGCATCGGCGGCCAGTTCTTCGGCGCGAAAATAGGCATCTTGGGCGTCGTCCAGGTGGCCGGCCTGCGCGCTCAGATGCGCCCGCGCGGCCCAGAAGGGTTGGAAATTTTGGGCCATCTGCGCCGGGATCTGGCTGAGGCGGACCAGGCCGGCCTGCGGATCACCCGCCGCCTCCGCCGCCGCCACGGCGTGCGAGACGGCGGCGCCCAGCGTTGGGAACATCTGTGCCACCGCGCCGGTCAGCTGCGCGATGGCCTGCCAATTCGTCACGCCGGTGGCCTTGCGGTGGGCGTGCACGGCTTGGATCGCAGCCTCCAGCTGAAAGCGCCCGATCTGCCCCATCGCCTGTGCCCGGCCCAGCGTGTGGGCGGCGCCGTCGATCAGCTCTTGGTCCCAGAGGGTCGTGTCCTGCTCGGGCAGCGGGACCAGCACGCTGTTCACCAGCCGCGCGTCGCGGCGCGCCAGACCAAACCCAATGAGCGCGACGAGGCCCAGCGCCTCCGGGTGTTCCGGCTCCAGCCGCGCGACGAGCTGCGCGAGGTAGAACGCCTCCATCCCCAGCGCATCGCCGGCCTGCATCCAGTCGAGGGACCAGGCGCCGTAGATCGCTTCGCACACTGCGGCGCGGCGCGGGGGGAGTTGGTCGGCGCTGGGGCGCGTAAAGGGGATGCCCGCCTTCTTGATCTTGGTCTTGGCGCGGACGAGGCGCTGGGCCATCGCCGCCTCGCCCAGAGCAAAAGCGCGGGCTAGATCGCGGGCTTCAACCCCCAGCACGGTTTGCAGCATCAGGGGGGTGTGGGTCGCGCGGTCGATGGCGGGATGCGCGCAGGCGAACATCAGGCCAAGGCGGTGATCTTCGAAATCGGGCATATCGGGCACCTCTGCCTCCGGCGCATCCTCCATGGCGGTCAGGCGGGAATCGCGCCGTTGCGTGTCGGTCAGCCGGTTGCGCGCGGTCGTCAGAAGCCAGGCGTCCGGCTTGTCCGGCACGCCCGTTTGCGGCCAGGTCGTCAGCGCCTTGGCAAAAGCCTCGGCCAGCGCGTCTTCGGCGGCGGTAATATCGCGGGACCGGGCGGCCAGAATCGCAACCAGCCGCCCGTAGCTGGCCCGCGCCGCCGCTTCGGCAGCGCGGGCCGCGTCACTCACCCGTCATCCCCCATCGCGGAGGCGCGGATTTCGACCTTCCCGGTCCGGGCCGCTGGGCATTTGCGGGCCCAGTCCATGGCGGCGTCGAGGTCGGGCACGTCGATCACGAAATAGCCGCCCAGCGTCTCTTTCGTTTCGGCGAAGGGGCCGTCCTGGATCCGTTCCGTCCCGCCCAGCGTGCTGAGCGTCGTCGCGGTCTCGGTCGGTTGCAGCCAGTCGGTGTCGACGAAAATCCCCGCCTCGTGCAGCGCACCGATATAGGCGCCGTAGACTTCCTTTTCCTTCGCCCAATCCTCTTCGGTCATGTGGGCAAGGTTGGCGGGGTCGGTGTAGAGCAGAAATGTGTAACGCATCGTAAGGCTTCCTTCAGTTTGCGGCGGCGAGGTTGGCGAGACCTTGGTCCAGAGTCTTGCCCATCATGCCGTCCATGAACAGCCCAAAGACACGGAAGACAGGGTTGAAGCCCATGTCGGCCTGCATCGTCCAGGTCACTTCGGCCCCTTGGGACGCGGGCACGGCGCGCAGCGTCTGAACGGGCTGGCCCATCGCGCCCATGTCGATGGCGTAGGTCACGGCCGTGTCGCTGATTGCGGCTACGGTCTGGGTGCCTTTGCCGTCCTTGCCCTCGAAGGCGAAGCCGGAGCCGACGCCGCTGGGCGGGCCGAACGGCGTGATCTTCAGCGCTGGGTCGGCGGTGCGGTAGGGGTTGATGGCGTCAAAGCCATCGAAGGACGCCGCCTGCGCCAGGATCTGCGCGGGGTCCGCGCGCATTTTGCTGGAACGCTCCACCGTCACGTGGCGGGGCAGCAGGTAGGTGGCGGCGGTCAGGCCCCCCACGGCGCAAGCGGCGACAAGGGCGATGTTTGCGATGGCCATTGGTCAGTCTCCTCGTTTTGGCACTGTGAACACCCTCAAGGGGCATTCACTGACATGACGAACGGGAGACGCGCCAATCGACACTGGCTGGACATTTTTTTGAGAAAAATGTCAGGTGGCTGATTTTGCGAGGTATTTCGCCGAGGCCAGGAGGCTGTCGCGGGCCGGAACGAAGGTGAAATCGAAAGTCTTGAGCGTCTGCGTGTTGTCCACCGCGATGCGTCGGTCCAGTTGCGGCAGTACGATCTGAAGGGACGAATCGACCAGGCTCAGCAGCCTGAGCAGCCATTTGGGCGCGATCCGGGTCGCGATCTTGCGGTCTGGAAACTCCGCTTTCAGCATCTTTGCGATTTCGGGGAACATCCACGCGCTGTCGGCTGCGATAATGCGCTGGCCCACACTCGCCGGCGTTTCCATCGCCGCGATATGCAAGGCCGAGACGTCGGCGAGGTCCACGACCGGAAGGCAGAAATTGGGCTGCATCGGGTCCTTGCCGTTGAAGATGCGCGCCACCACGTCCAGCGACGTGCCAAAGTGGCGGTCCATCGGCGTGCCGGTGACGAGGCCAGGATGCACGGTTGTCAGCTGCATCTCTGGATGCTGCCCGACAAAATCCCAGGCGGCCTTTTCCGCTAGTGTCTTCGATTTGACATAGGGGCTGGCGGTGGGGTGTTCGATATCCGTCCAGTCCTCGGGGCCGAATTTATGCCCGTCCGGCCGGTCCACGTGCATGATGCTGACCATTGACGCTGTAAGGACCACGCGCGTCACTCCGGCGGCCTGCGCGGCGCGCAGGGCTCGCAGCGTGCCGTCGACCGCGGGTTTAATGATCTCCTGTTCGTCCTTCGGCTGGCTGAGTGGGAAGGGGGAGGCGGTGTGCATCAAGACGTCCACGCCCTCCATCGCCTCTGTCCACCCTTCGTCAGAAGTGAGGTCGAGCGTTACGAAGCTGAGGCCTTCGGGATGTCCCAATGCCGCGCGGACTTCCTCCTCGCGCTTGGGGGAGCGGAGCGAGCCGCGCACGCTGTAACCCTTTGCCAGAAGGTCGGCGGCGATGCGTTTGGCGATGAAGCCGGTGATGCCGGTCAGAAGAACGGTCTGGGTCATGGGGCGCTCCTGTGCTGCTGCGCCTCAACATCGCTGCGCGCCGGCCCCAGACAACAAAAAACGCGCCAGCCCGGGTGGACTGGCGCGTTTTGTCACGCGGTTGGCGCGGTTTGTTAGCCCAGCAAGCGCCGTGCGATCACCTGCGCCTGGATTTCTGCGGCACCTTCGAAGATGTTCAGGATACGGGCGTCGCACAGAACGCGGCTGATCTTGTATTCCAGCGCAAAGCCGTTGCCGCCGTGGATCTGCAGACCGTTGTCGGCTGCAGCCCAAGCCACGCGGGCGCCCAGCAGTTTGGCCATGCCGGCCTCCACGTCGCAGCGGCGGCCCTCATCCTTCTCGAACGCGGAGAAGTAGGTGAGCTGGCGCGCGACCATGATCTCCACCGCCATCATTGCCAGCTTGTTGGCGACACGGGGGAATTGGATCAGGGATTTGCCGAATTGCTTGCGGTCCTGGGCGTATTGCATCGCCAGGTCCAGCGCGCTTTGCGCCACGCCGACGGCGCGGGCGGCAGTCTGGATGCGGGCGCTTTCGAAGGTTTCCATCAGCTGTTTGAAACCTTTGCCTTCCTCACCGCCCCGCAGGTTCTCACCCTTCACTTTGAAGTCGTCAAAGTTGAGGGTGTATTCCTTCATGCCGCGGTAGCCGAGCACTTCGATCTCACCGCCGGAAATGCCGGGATCCTGCCACGGTTCTTCGTCCGTGCCGGGCGTCTTCTCGGCCAGGAACATCGACAGGCCTTTGTAGTCCGACGTGCCGGGCACCGTGCGGGCGAGGACAGTCATAACATGCGTGCGGGCGGCGTGGGTGATCCACGTTTTGTTGCCGTTCAGCGTCCAGTCGCCGTTCTCGTCCTGCACCGCCTTGGTGCGCAGCGCGCCCAGGTCAGAGCCTGTGTTCGGCTCGGTGAAGACCGCGGTGGGCAGCGTCTCAGCCGAGGCGAGACGCGGCAACCACTTTTCCTTCTGCTCGTCCGTGCCGCCGGCCAGGATAAGCTCGGCCGCGATCTCGGAGCGGGTGCCGAGCGAGCCGACGCCGATATAACCGCGCGACAGCTCTTCGGAGACGACGCACATGGACGCTTTGGAAAGGCCAAACCCGCCGTATTCCTCTGGGATGGTCAGGCCGAAGACGCCCATTTCGGCCAGCTCTTCGATGACCTCCATCGGGATCAGCTCATCGTTCAGATGCCACTCGTGCGCGTAGGGCTCGACCTTGTCGATGGCGTAGCGGCGGAACTGCTCGCGGATCATCTCCAGCTCTTCGTCGAGGCCGGAGGCGCCGACGATCAGTTCGGCGCTGCGCTCTTGCATCAGCTCGACCAGGCGGATGCGGGCAGCTTGGGTGTTGCCGGATTGGGTCAGCGTCTGAACCGCAGGCTCCATCATGCCGCGCATGTCTTCTTGGCTGAGGCCCATGTCCTGCAGGCGCAGAACCTCGCCTTGGTTCATCTGGATACCGCCGTAGACCTGCCAGAGGTACTCGCCAAAGGTGATCTGCAGGATCAGCTGCTCGACTTCGCCGAATTTGCCTTCGGCTTGCAGCTTCTCGGCCCAGTTCTGCATCTCGCGCAGCGATTGCGCGTAGGTCGCCAGCCACGCCAGGCCGTGTGCGGCGGTCTGGTGCACCTCGATCAGGGCGCCGGAGACGCGGCCGCCTTCGGTGACCATCTCGCGCAGCCGGTCTTTCGCGGTTTCCAGAATTGCGTCCACCGGGGCTACAGCCGCGCCGGTCAACGTCAGAAGGTCTTCAAGGATCACCGGCTCGGCGATCAGAAGGTCTTGTCCGTCATGTGCCATTCTTAGTTCCCTTTTCGTCGTTGCGGCAGACCTAGGGCCTTCGCAGGTGCAGCGCAACAAAAATACTCTGCGCTGGAACGCCGCGTTCCAATAATTTCGTCGCGCAATTTTGCGGTGCGGCGACGCGAGGCCGGGTCTATAGCTTGGCCATGGATGTTATTATGGCCCAGCTGGGGCCAAGTACCCTTGCCCTTGCTTGTCTTATCGCCGTTCTGGCGGGCATCGTCAAAGGCGTGGTCGGCTTCGCGATGCCGATGGTCCTGATTTCCGGTCTTAGCACAATAATGCAGCCCAATCTGGCCCTTGCGGCACTGATCCTGCCGACGCTGGTGACCAACGGGATGCAGGCCTTACGCCAGGGACCCCGCGCGGCCGCTCGCTCCGCCCGCCGGTTCTGGGTCTACCTGGTGGTTGGTGGCGTGTTTTTGGGGCTGTCGGCCCAACTGGTCGCGATGCTGCCACTGCGCGTTCTGATCGGCTTTATCGGGGTGCCGGTCGTGGTCTTCGCGCTGCTTCAGATCCTCGGCTGGCGATTGTCCCTGGCGCGCCAGGATTGGCGGGTGGAGGCGGGAATCGGCAGCTTTGCGGGCTTCCTGGGCGGCCTGTCCGGTATTTGGGGGCCGCCCACCGTGATGTATCTGACTGCGCTCGGCACCGAAAAGGCCGAGCAGGTCCGCGTGCAGGGCGTGATCTACGGCCTTGGCGCGGTCCTGCTGGTCGGCGCGCACGTCACATCCGGTGTGCTGAACGGCGCGACATGGCCGCTGAGCGCTGCGATGGTGCCCCCGGCCATGGTCGGCATGTGGATCGGGGGGCGGGTGCAGGACCGGATCGATCAGACCATGTTCCGCAACGTCACACTGATCGTGCTGTTGCTGGCTGGCCTGAACTTGATCCGCCGCGCGCTGGTCGGCTAGGCCGACTTGCGCACAGTCTGGCCGGAGACATCCTCGATAAACGTCACGATCCGCGAGCGGACCGAATCGTCTTCGATTGAGGCAACGGCCGACACGATATCGAGGGCGGAATCACGCGGCCTTTCTTCCGCGGTCTCTTCCTGCAGGCCTTCGAAAAAATAGGACGTTTGCACCTCAAGGATGCGTGACAATTCGTAAAGGCGGCTGGCCGCGATGCGATTGGAGCCGATTTCGTACTTCTGAATCTGCTGGAACGACAGTCCCAGTTTGCGCGCCACGTCGGTCTGCGACATACGGCGAAGTGTCCGAGCCTGCTTCAGCTTCTTTCCCACGTGAACATCGACGGGATGCGACATCTGTTCGATACCTCCGGTTGAACTGCGATACTCTTCGGCCAGGCGGCGGCGGCGATCAATTGACTGATTTTTTACGCCCAATGGTAGAAATTTGGTTTGTCATGGGTGATTTATTTACCATCGGCCACGCAGAATATTAAGCCGCGAGCCACCCGCGTCGACAGCGTGAAAATTCATGCGTGGCCCAACCCAGGGGGCCGTCGGCGCTTTGCGCACCGCGCGCAGTATCCAACATTCGAAATCTGGAAGCGGGACTGCACATCCGCGCGGCTTTACGCGCACGTCATTCGTACGGTTGATTGGAGGCACTGCGCGTGCCACTTTGCCGTGCAACGCCCCAGGGGCAATTTAAGATCGGCTTGGCGCACGCAGTGGCGCGGCTTGATACGAGCGGACGATTTGAACAAAGAGACACTTCCTTCGGAGTTTGGGGACAAGAAGTTTGCCCTCTTGTTCGAGATGTTACGCTCGTTCACCGTTTTGGCGCACGAATTGAACCTGTCTCGCGCGGTGGAGCGTTTGGGCAGCACGCGGCAGACGGTGCGCCGCCACATCTCTTTGCTTCAGGAGATCAAGGGCGGCGCGCTCTTCGACATTCAGGCGCGTCAGTACGCGCTAACGCCGCTGGGCAAGGCGGCCCTGCCGGAAGCCATCGACCTTTTGTCGCGCGCGGATGCCTGGGCCAGGGGGCAGATCAGCAGCGTCGACGGTCTGCAAAGGCTGGCCGCCGCGACCGAGGACGGTTGGTTCTTCCATCTGCAGCAGCATCAATTGCTCCGCGTGCACGATTCGACCAGCCCGCTGATGGGCGATATCCTCAATGCTTGGGCCACATCCGGCGGCCGGATCGAGACGCCGGCGTTCAAGCGGATGCGCAACCACGCGATGATTTTCCGCAAAATGGGCGATCAATGGCTGTTCATCGAAGTGGGTGAGGAAAGCGGGTTTGCCCATTGGGTGGGGCTCACCTATGCCCGCTCCGCTTTGGGAAGACCTATGGTGCAGTTGCCCAGCGGCATTCAGCTCGAGCGGGTCGTACAATCGTCCTACCAGTCGATCGAGCTGACGGGTAGTGCCCGCTACGACCACATCTTCACCGTCTTTCCGCGCGGCGACGACCGAACGCCGACGCCACTGTGCTACGAGCGGCTGTTGATGGCGATCCGACTGCCGGATGAAAGCTTGGCCGTCATGTCCGCGGCGCGCCCGACCTATGACATCAGCATCGCCGATATCGACCCGAAAGAGCTGCGGCGCATGCCCGCCGATTTGCTGATGTAATGGCAAAGTTCGCGTTAAAGGTGTCAGTTTAGACGACCTTTTTCTAAAATTGGGCTAAAATCTTACATGGCTTCTATGCACAGGAGGGCCCCCATGTTTGCCTATCAACCCGACACCGCCGACAAGTTCGAAGCGTCCAGCCATCAAGTTCTCAAGGACTACGGTGTTCGGGTCATCGTTGGTCGGGATTTCGAGGAATTTAAGGCGATCGCCAAGCAGGCGCGCCCCGACCATGCCGTTCAGGATATGTTCAATTGCGACGTCGCGCCCGTCGACGAGGACAAAGCCGTCTGGATGGTCGGCGTCGATCACGCGGACCGAATCATCTACCTACAGGCGATGCGTCTGCTGCCTACCGACGGGCTGTCGGTGGCAGACTACCTCACCCGGCAGGTCCGTGATTTCTTGCCCGAGCCGCATACCGTCGACATGACCCGCACCCGCTACCGGCCCGGTCCCAACGCGCAGCGGATGCGCGGGCGTGTGGTCTATAGCGGTGAGTTCTGGATCGACGGGAACAATCCGAATTTCCGCGGCTCCAGCCTGTCGAACGTCCTTGGCCGGCAATCCTACTTGCTGGCGATGCGGGCTTTTGCGCCCGATTGGATCATCGCCTTCATGCTGCGCCGTCAGGTGGAGCGCGGCGCATTCTACCGCGCCGGCTTTCACCATGCAGAGCCCAGCGCCATGCGTTGGTGCCAGATCGGCCAGGAGAACGTGATGGAGGGCGCGATGCTCTACATGAGCGCCGCGGACATGCAATTCTCGCTGGAGCTTCCTTTGGTGGACGCGCCGATCTCCAAGGCGGCTTAGCCGATGGCGGCGGCGCGCACGTCGTCGTCGATATGGGGCAGGTACTGCGCGAAGTTGTCCGCAAACATCTTCACCAGCTTGTCCGCCTGCGCGTCGTAGGCCGCCGCGTCGTCCCAGGTGCGGCGCGGATCCAGCAGGATGTCCGCCACGCCGGGAACCGATACGGGCACTTCGAAGCCAAAGTTCGGGTCCTTGCGGAACTGCGCGTTCGCCAGGCTGCCGTCCAGCGCCGCACTCAGCAGTGCGCGGGTGGCGCGGATCGGCATACGGCTGCCGGTGCCGTGCGCGCCGCCGGTCCAACCGGTGTTTACCAGCCAGCAGGTCGCGCCGTGCTGCGCGATCTTTTCACGCAGCAGGTTGCCGTAGACCTCGGGCCGGCGCGGCATGAAAGGCGCACCGAAGCAGGTGGAGAACGTCGGCTGCGGCTCGGTCACGCCGCGCTCTGTTCCCGCGACCTTGGCGGTGAAGCCGGACAGGAAGTGATACATGGCCTGCGCCGGCGTCAGCTTGGCGATGGGCGGCAGGACACCGAACGCGTCGCAGGTCAGCATGATGATGTTTTTGGGATGCCCGCCCAGCGCCGTGGCCGACGCGTTGGAGATATAGTGCAGCGGGTAAGCGCAGCGCATATTGGCCGTCAGGCTGTCATCTTCGAAGTCGAGCTCTTTGGTGTCGGCGTCGAACACCATGTTCTCGATCACCGTGCCGAACTTTTCGGTCGTGGCGTAGATTTCCGGCTCGGCCTCGGCGCTCAGGTTGATCGTCTTGGCGTAGCAGCCGCCTTCGAAGTTGAAGGTGCCGCGGTCGGACCATCCATGCTCGTCGTCGCCGATCAGAACCCGGCCCGGATCTGCGCTGAGCGTTGTCTTGCCCGTGCCCGACAGGCCAAAGAAGACAGCCGTGTCGACCGGATTGCCCGGCGCATGGTTGGCCGAGCAGTGCATCGGCATCACGCCTTTTTCGGGCAGCATGTAGTTCAGCAGGGTGAAAACGGATTTCTTGTTTTCACCGGCGTATTCGGTCCCGCCGATCAGGATCAGTTTCGCGTCGAAGTTCAGCGCGATGACGGTTTCGGACCGGCAGCCATGCTTGGCCGGGTCGGCCTGGAAGCTGGGGCAGTTGATGATCGTGAAATCGGCGGTGAAGTCGGGCAGGTCTTCTGCGTCGGGCCGGCGCAGCAGGTGGCGGATGAAGAGGCCGTGCCAGGCGAGTTCCGTCACCATCCGCACGTTGATCGCGTAGGCCGGGTCGGCGCCGCCAATGAGGTCCTGAACGAAGTAGTCCTTGCCCTTCATGTGCTCCAGCATATCGGCATAGAGCGCGTCGAACCCTTCGGGCGACATCTCCGCGTTGTTTTCCCACCAGATGTTGTCCGCAACCGACGCGGTTTTGACGACATGTTTGTCCTGGGGCGAGCGGCCGGTAAACTTGCCCGTGGTGACCAGAAACGTGCCCCCTTTGCCCAGCGTGCCCTCGCCGCGGGCCAGGGCGGTTTCGATCAGCGCGGGTTCGATCAGGTTGTAATGGACGTTGCCCAACCCCTCGATCCCCTGATCTTCAAGCCGAAAATTGGGGTTCACCCGTCCAGTGGTCATCACGATGCTCCTATGCCCTTTGCCCGGCGTGGGCTCTTTCGCGCCTCTTAACACGGTGTTTTGAGAAGTGAACAGGCGCGCCAGAGAGGTTAGCGCCACCAACGCGATCTTTGGCGCATCGGGCCGGCAGGCCGAATTCCAAAGCGGCATCCGACTGCGGCAATTTAGTCATTATCAACCTTTATGTGGCGGAAATGGGTCCGGAAACCCGTTCGATTCGCAGTTTCAGATTGATTCGCTTGCCCAAAATCGGGATGACTTGCGGAAAAAAGAAACAAAAATCGAGCAGATGAAGGATTGAGGCGATGAACAAGATTGCATTGGTGGACGACGACAGGAACATCCTGACGTCCGTTTCCATGACTCTCGAAGCCGAAGGGTTCGAAGTCGAAACCTACAATGACGGGCAGGCTGCGCTGGATGCGTTCAACAAAAATCTGCCCGATATGGCCGTTCTGGATATCAAAATGCCGCGCATGGACGGCATGGATCTGCTGCAGCGTCTGCGCCAGAAGACGACGATGCCGGTGATCTTCCTGACTTCCAAAGACGACGAGATCGACGAGGTTTTGGGCCTGCGCATGGGCGCCGACGACTACGTGAAGAAGCCGTTTTCCCAACGCCTTCTGGTAGAGCGTATTCGCGCGCTGCTGCGCCGGCAGGACGCCGTCGCAGGCGATGTGACCGCCGACAGCGAAGAGACGAAGGTGATGGAGCGGGGCGATCTGCGCATGGACCCGCTGCGCCACGCCGTGAGCTGGAAGGGCAAAGACGTGTCGCTGACGGTGACCGAATTCTTGCTGCTGCAGGCCCTGGCCCAGCGTCCCGGCTTCGTGAAATCGCGTGACCAGTTGATGGACGTCGCCTATGACGATCAGGTCTATGTCGACGACCGCACCATCGACAGCCACATTAAGCGTCTGCGCAAGAAGATGCGGACCGCGGACGAGAATTTCTCCGCGATTGAGACGCTTTACGGCATCGGCTACCGTTACAACGAAGATTGATCCATGGCGTTGGCTGAAGGGGGTTTTTTGCGGGATACGTCGCAGGCGCCGTCTCGGAACGGCGATGTCGTCCTTGGGGACGACTGGGTCGCGCCGGACAGCACCGGCTCGGGCGACGAAATCCGTGCGAGCCGGGCGAAGCGGGGATGGTTCTCCCTCCGCTCCTCGCCGCTGACGCGCAAGATCATCACCTTCAACCTTATCGCGCTTATCTTCCTGCTGACCGGCATCCTGTCGCTGAACCAATCCAGCGACCGGCTGGCGGATCAGCGCATGACCTCGCTCGTGTCGGAGGCGGAATTAATCGCCGACGTTATCGAGGCGCAAATGCCCGCCGGCGCGCCCGTCAACTTGGTTACGGGCGACGGCGTAGACGCGGTCGAGACCATCGATGGGCTGGACCTGCGGTCCGGGATCGAAGTCTTCGTCTTCGCCCCGTCCGAGACGTTGATCGTGCGCCGGGCCGCCGAAGCGGGTCCGACCGCCGGTGCGGATGGAACGATCCTAACCGATGGGCTGAACTGGCTGTGGACCCAGCTGTCCTACCTTTTCCGGGGCCAAGGCAGCAAACCCGCGCCCGAGGTGGAGGTCCAATTGCGCGGGATGGTAGCGCAAGCGCTGTCGGACGGCACGCTGGTGCGCGATAGCCTCGATACCGCCGGGGGCCGTGTCTTCAGCGTTGTAACGCCCATCCGGCAGGGGACGGGGCCGGTGGGCGTGGTTGCCATCACGTCCGCCGCCGGGGAAATCGACCAACTGGTCCGCGGCGAGATGGAACAGGTTCTGAGGATGTTCGTGATCGCCGTGCTCGTCAGCATCGGCCTCAGCCTCGTACTGGCCTCGACTATCGCCAACCCGCTTGCCGATTTGGCCGCGGCCGCGGAGCTGGGGCGCGACCGCAACCAGCGCAAGGTAAACCCGGGCCGCATCCGCATTCCCGACCTCACCGCGCGGCCAGACGAGATCGGGCGCCTGTCCGGTGCGCTGCGCGGCATGATCGCGGCCCTCTACAACCGGATCGACGGCAACGAACAATTCGCCGCCGACGTTGCGCACGAGATCAAGAACCCTCTTGCATCCCTGCGCTCCGCGGTCGGGACCCTGCGCATGGTCAAGCGCGAGGATCAGCGGGAGAAGCTGCTCGACGTGATCGATCACGACGTGCGCCGGCTCGACCGGCTTGTCAGCGACATCTCCAATGCGTCCCGCCTCGACTCCGAGTTGGTGAAGGAGGAGGAAGAACCCTTCGATCTGCTGCAAATGCTGGAGAATTTGGGCCAGTACCTGGGTGAGGATGCGCGCGGGAAGGGGATCGACTTCATTACCGATCTGCCAGGCTATCCGATCCAGGTTCACGGGCTGGAGGCGCGCCTGGCGCAGGTTTTCGTCAACCTGATCACCAACGCGATCTCCTTCTGCGAAGATGGCGACGCGATCCGCGTCTGGGCCCGCAAGAAAGAAAATCGGGTCCTCGTGGTCGTGGAAGATACCGGTCCTGGCATTCCCGATCAGGCCCTGTCGAAGATCTTTAAGCGGTTCTACTCGCAGCGCCCGGCCGAGCATTTCGGCAACAATTCCGGCCTTGGTCTCGCCATCTCCAAACAAATCGTTGAGGCGCATGGCGGCGTGATCTGGGCCGAGAATATCCGCCCGACGGATGCCGATCTGACCTCCGATCCGCTCGGCGCCCGCTTCGTCGTCGGCCTCCCGGTCTAGGGCGCGCGCATGATCGTGCACGCCAGCACGGTCGCTGTGAATGGGCGTGCGGCGCTGATACGTGGCGCGTCTGGTTCGGGCAAATCCTCTTTGGCCCTGCAGCTTATGGCCCTCGGCGCCGGTCTGGTCGCGGACGACCGGTCCGAGCTTTGGCGCGTCGGGGCGGATGTCTTCGCCCGGCCTGCCCCGCATATCCAGGGCCTCATCGAGGCACGCGGCATTGGCATTCTGTCCGCACCGATGGCGGAGCCTGCGGCTCTGCACTGCGTGATCGATCTGGACGCGGAGGAGACGGAGCGGGTGCCGCAGCGCAGCACAACCCTTCTGGACGTGCGCCTGCCCTTGCTTCACAAAGTGGATAGTCCAGCTTGGCCAGCGGCGCTGCGCGCCTACTTGGCTTATGGCAAGGCCGATAGATGATGCAGACCGACCCAGCCTCCCGCCGCATTGTCCTGGTGACCGGCCCGTCCGGCGCCGGGCGGTCGAGTGCGATCCGGGTGCTGGAGGATCTGGGGTTCGAGGCGATCGATAACCTGCCGCTGCGGCTTATCCGGCCGCTGCTGGACGGTCCCACACCGCAAAAGCCGCTTGCCCTCGGGATCGACCCCCGCACGCGTGATTTTTCCGTAAACGCGGTGACCGACGCGCTGGGCCAGATCGCCGCCGTGCCCGGCCTGATGCCGGAGCTTTTGTACCTCGACTGCGATACTGACACGCTCTTGCGCCGCTTTTCGGAGACGCGGCGCCGCCACCCCCTGGCCGACGGCGACCGACCGGAAGCCGGCATCCAGAGGGAGATGATGCTGCTGGGCCCCTTGCGCGAACGGGCGGACGTGCTGATCGACACAAGCGGGCTCAACGTCCACCAATTGCGCGCCGAGGTGGAGCAATGGTTCGGTGGCACGGGACAAGATGCGCTGTCGGTGTCGGTGCAATCGTTCAGTTACAAGCGCGGCCTGCCGCGCAGCGTCGACATGGTCTTTGACTGCCGTTTCCTGGCGAATCCCTTCTGGGTGCCCGCCCTGCGCAGCGCCACGGGGCTCGACCCGGCAGTGCAGGCGCATGTCGCTGCGGACCCGCGCTTCGCGGATTTCGAGAGGATGACGCGCAATTTCGCCTTGTGGTTGCTCCCCGCCTTCGCGGACGAGGGAAAATCGCATCTGTCGCTCGCCTTTGGGTGTACCGGAGGCCAGCATCGTTCGGTTGCCCTGGCGGAAACCCTCGCCGCTCACCTTGCGGAGGCGGGCTGGCAGGTGTCTATTTGTCACCGCGAATTGGACCGCCGCAAGTCGACAACGCCAGCCAGCGGGGCAGCACATTGATCGGGATCGTGATCGTGGCACATGGGGGCCTTGCGGGCGAATACCTCGCCGCGATTGAGCATGTCGTGGGCCAGCAGCCCGGCGTCAAAGCCATCGCGATCGAGGCCGCGCACGACCGGGCCGCCAAGGAGCGCGAGATTTGCGCCGCGGCCGACGACGTGGATACGGGCGATGGGGTTGTGGTGGTCACGGATCTATTCGGCGGCTCGCCCTCGAACCTCAGCCTGCGGGCCTGCAAACCGCAGAACCGGCGCATCCTCTACGGCGCAAACCTGCCGATGTTGATCAAACTGGCAAAATCTCGCGGTAAACCGGTGCCCGACGCAGTGCGCGCGGCGCTGGATGCGGGCAAGAAATACATCGACAGCCAGAACGTCAGCGCGGAATAATCACCAAAAGACTAGGGAGGGGCGCATGACGCAGCTGACGCTGGAGATCGTGAATGAAAAGGGTTTGCACGCCCGGGCTTCGGCCAAGCTGGTCGAAGTGGTGGAGGCCTTCGATGCCTCCGCCGAGATCAGCAAAGACGGGCTGAGCGCGTCGGGCGACAGCATCATGGGCCTTTTGATGTTGGCAGCCTCAAAAGGAAGTTTTATTGACATCGAAACGGCGGGCGCGGATGCAGATGCGCTGGCCGGGGCCATCCGCACTCTGGTGGCAGACAAATTCGGGGAGGACGCCTGACCTGTGTCGGGCGTGGGGAGAGCGGTGACGACGTGACAGACAGCGCGCAGAATGTTCCCCATCGTGCGCCCGGCGCGGCGCAGGGCGAGACCGTCAATTTCACCAAATACGACCGCCGCAGCCTCAGCTATGCGTCCACCTTCGAGGATCCGTGGAAATCCACGGTGATCCGCGTAATGGAGGCGTTCACCGGCAAGCTGACGATCCTGCGGCTGATCCGCAAGTTCGAGCGGCAGGGCGCGCCGCAGGGCCAGGCGTTCTGGCGCGCATGCCTGGACGTGATGGGCATCGACCTGACCACGCCGCAAGCGCAGCTGGACCGGATGCCGAAGGAAGGGCCGGTCATAGTGGTCGCCAACCACCCGCACGGGATGGTCGACGGCATGATCTTCGCCGATCTGATTGGCCGGGTCCGGCCCGATTACCGCATCCTGACCCGCTCCCTGCTGACCGCCATCGATGAAGTCGCGGGCAGCTACATGATCCCCGTGCCCTTCCCTCACGATGCCGACGCGCAGCGCAAAATGGTGGAGATGCGGGCCAAGGCTATGTCGCACCTGAAGGAAGGCGGCGTGTTGGCGTTATTCCCGTCGGGCGTCGTCGCCTCGTCGGACACGTGGTTCGGCCCGGTGATCGAGCGGGAATGGAATGTCTTCACCGCCAAGATGATCCGCAAATCGGGCGCGACTGTGGTGCCGATGCGCTTTCCGGGCCAGAACAGCCGCGCCTACCAGATCGCGAACCGGGTCTCCCCTATCTTGCGTCAGGGCCTGCTGCTGCACGAGATCGTGCACTCGCTGAACAAACCGCAAGGACCGGTCGTCGGGCACCCGCTGCCGGCGGAGGAGGTCGAAGAGCGCAGCAAAGACCCGCGTGCCTTCATGTCCTGGCTGCGCGCCCACACGATGGCGCTGAAGGACTAGCGCGTCGGAACAGGCACGTCGCCGCGGTAATCGTAAAAGCCCCGCTGCGTTTTGCGGCCCAGCCAGCCGGCTTCCACATATTTCGTCAGCAGCGGGCAGGGCCGGTATTTCGTGTCCGCCAGCCCGTCGTGCAGCACGTTCATTATCGCCAGACAGGTGTCGAGGCCGATGAAATCGGCCAGCTCCAGCGGCCCCATCGGGTGGTTCGCGCCCAGCTTCATCGAACTGTCGATCGCCTGCACGCCGCCGACCCCTTCGTACAGGGTATAGACCGCCTCGTTGATCATCGGCATCAGGATGCGGTTCACGATGAAGGCCGGAAAATCCTCTGCACTGGCGGAGGTTTTGCCGAGCGCATCGACGACCGCCTTGCAGGAGGCAAAGGTCGCCTCGTCCGTCTGGATGCCGCGGATCAATTCCACCAATTGCATCACCGGCACGGGGTTCATGAAGTGAAAGCCCATGAACTTCTCGGGTCGGTCCGTGCGGCTGGCCAGCCGTGTAATGGAGATTGAAGATGTGTTGGAGGTCAGGATCGTGTGCGGCTTCAGGTGCGGGCCGAGCTCTTCGAAAATGGCGTGTTTGACGGCTTCCCGCTCTGTCGCTGCTTCGATGACCAGATCGGCCGCGCCGACCTCGGCCAGGGTCGTGGTCGTCTTGATCCGGCCTAGCGCAGCCTGCATCGCATCCTCGCCGATTTTGCCGCGCCCGACCTGCCGGCCCAGGTTCTTTTCGATGCGAGTGACGGCGCCCTGAAGCGCGTCCTGGCTGATGTCGTTGAGGGTCACGTCATAGCCGGCCAGGGCCATGACATGGGCGATCCCGTTGCCCATTTGCCCCGCGCCGACGATCCCGATCCTGGATATGTCCATGTGGCGCGTCCCTTTTCCAAGCCTCGGAAAATCATATGGCCCCACGGTGCGCCGCCGCAAGGCCCGAAGATTGCCGCCATTTGGTCACATTTGGTTAGGGATTTGGAAGGGCGCGCCGGCCATTCTGCGTCTGGGTGAAGTGGAAGCGGACGGGAACAATGCGCTACGAACCGGGCCGGAGCGGCCTTGATTACTTGCCGTGTCGATACGGCGCCTCAAAGGTCCTGTTTCGCGGGCCAAAGCGGCCTCTGGATATGCCCTACATCGCGTGTCTGGGCGGGGCTGAGACGTACGGCCGCTTCGTCGAGCGGCCCTTTCCGGACCGGCTGGAGGACGCGCTGGGTCTGCCGTGCGTGAATCTGGGCTGTCTGAATGCGGGCATCGACGTTTTTGCGCAGGACCCACATGTGCCTGACATCGCGGCCGGAGCGCAGGTCACAATCATCCAGGTCGTTCCCGCTCAGAACATGTCGAACCGGCTGTATGCCGTGCATCCGCGGCGCAATGACCGGTTCCTGAAACCCTCCGTGCTGCTGCAGACGATTTATCGCGACGTCGATTTTGCGGAGTTCAACTTCAACAAGCACATGCTGATGCGCCTGCACGATATCTCCGCCGAGCGGTTCGAGGCCGTGAAGGCCGAATTGCGCGAGGTATGGGTGGCGCGGATGCGGATGCTTCTGCGGCGGATCGGGGGCAAGACCGTGCTGCTTTGGCTTGCGGATCGTGGCCCAGATACGGAGGCGGACGAGATGGGCAGCGATCCTTGGTTCATTGGCCGGGCCGAAATCGAAGCCGTACGGGCGGACGTCACCGAAGTTGTCGAGGTCGTCGCCTCGCCAGAAGCGCTGACCCGCAGCACCGAAGAGATGATCTTTGCAGAGTTGGACCGCCCGGCGGCGGAACGGACGTTTGGCCCCGCCGTCCATCTGGAGGCCGCATCGGCGCTCGCCCCGGTCTTGGCCCCCCTGGTCTGAACGAAAAAGACCCGCCCGGACGGGCCGGACGGGCCTTTGCGTAACGCGTATTTTGGTCGCCCGCTGGGCGGGCAAGCGTAACGAGTGCTTTGGTTACCCCAGTTTCTCGGTCAGTTCGGGCACCGCGTCGAAGAGGTCCGCGACCAGGCCGTAATCGGCGACTTGGAAGATCGGCGCTTCCTCGTCTTTGTTGATCGCCACGATGACCTTGGAGTCCTTCATGCCCGCCAGGTGTTGGATCGCACCGGAGATGCCGACGGCCACGTAAAGGTCGGGTGCCACGACTTTACCGGTCTGGCCCACTTGCCAGTCGTTCGGCGCGTAGCCCGAGTCGACCGCGGCGCGCGACGCGCCAACGGCGGCGCCCAGCGTGTCGGCCAGCTTCTCGATCATCGCGAAATCGTCTTCGGACCCGACACCGCGGCCGCCGGACACGACGACACCGGCGGAGGTCAACTCGGGGCGGTCGCTTTCGGCCACTTTGTCTTCGACCCAGGACGACAGCGCCGGGTTGGCAGCTGCGCCGATGGTCTCAACAGCGGCGGAGCCGCCCATGCCGGCGGCGTCAAACGTGGACGTGCGGAAGGTGATGACCTTCTTGGCGTCGTTCGATTTTACCGTCTGGATCGCGTTGCCCGCGTAGATCGGACGCTCGAAGGTCGACCCGTCCACAACCGCCGTCGCGTCGGAGATCACCATCGCGTCCAGAAGCGCGGCCACGCGGGGGAAGATGTTCTTAGCGTCCGTCGTTGCGGGGGCGACGATGTGCTCGTAATCGCCCGACAGCGAGACGATCAGGTCCGCGACCGGCTCCGCCAGGCGCTTGCCATAGACCGCATCCTCGGCGCAGAGCACCTTCGCGACGCCTTCGATCTTGGCGGCCTCGGCAGCGGCATTCGCGCAGGTCGCGCCCGTCGCCAGAACCGTAACATCGCCCAGAGCTTTCGCTGCGGTCACCGCCTTGGCGGTTGCATCGACGCTCAGTTCACCATCGTTGATTTCAGCCAGAAGAAGTACGGCCATTACACAGCTCCTGCTTCTTTGAGTTTCGCGACCAGCTCGTCCACCGAGCCGACCTTGATGCCGGCCGCGCGTGCTGCGGGCTCGGCGGTTTTCACGACTTCCAAACGCGGGGCGACGTCGACGCCGTAATCGGCGGCGGTTTTCTCGTCCAGCGGCTTCTTCTTCGCCTTCATGATGTTCGGCAGCGAGGCATAGCGCGGCTCGTTCAGGCGCAGATCGACGGTCACGACCGTCGGCATGTTAACCTCGATGGTCTGCAGGCCGCCATCGACCTCGCGGGTCACCTTGGCTTTGTCGCCGACAATCTCGACTTCGGAGGCGAAGGTCGCCTGGGACCAGCCCATCAGCGCCGACAGCATCTGGCCGGTGGCGTTCATGTCGTTGTCGATGGCTTGCTTGCCGCACAGGACCAGGCCCGGCTGCTCTTCGTCGACGATGCCTTTGAGGATTTTGGCGACCGTCAGCGGCTCGATATCTTGGTGCACGTCGTCCGCCGCAATCACCAGGATCGCACGGTCCGCACCCATGGCCAGCGCGGTGCGCAGTGTTTCTTGGGCTTGTTTCACGCCGACGGAGACGGCGACGACCTCATCGGCCTGCCCAGCTTCCTTGAGGCGGATCGCCTGTTCGACGGCGATTTCGTCGAACGGATTCATCGACATTTTGACATTGGCGAGATCGACGCCCGATCCGTCCGCTTTGACCCGGACCTTCACGTTGTAATCAATCACGCGCTTGACAGGTACCAAGACCTTCATGGGCGTTCCTCTCCTCGAATAGCCGACTCGCGATATAGCGAGCCCTTTCCGTCGCGGCTGGTTTACCTAACTCGCCTTTAGGGAAACAGAGCAAAATCGTCGCGTAAGGATCGCAAGACGTCACGTTTTGCCACAGCCCCCGGAAGCGGCGCCGATCGGGAACAGATGACGCCTTTCGGGGCAAGGCGAGCGCTGAGGGTGGTTCGCGCTGGCGCTCCGCGCTTCCGGTTGCCAAACGCTGCCCCGCAGCGTTCGCCGCCGACATGCGTCAGCGGTTCACCTCTGCGCTCCGCGCTTCCCTCCGCCGGTGGCCGGCCCGCGGCCCCCGCCGCTGATCCATGATCAGCGGTTCGCGCCCGGAATCCACAACACATCGGCGCGGCCGTCGTCGTTTGCGATGCGAGCCGCGACGAAGAACCAGTCGCTCAGGCGGTTGAGATATTTGACCGCCGCGGGATTGATCGCTTCCATCGTCGCCAGCTCCACCGACAGGCGCTCCGCCCGGCGGGCCACGGTGCGGCAGACATGCAGATGGGCGGCCAGAGCCGAGCCGCCCGGCAGGATAAAACTGCGCAGCGGCTCCAGCACCTCGTTCATCGCGTCGATCTCAGATTCCAGCCGCTCGACCTGGGCAGGGGCCATGCGCAGGGGCGGATATTCGGCCTCCGCATCCTGCTCCATATCCGGTCGGCAGAGGTCCGCACCCAGATCGAACAGATCGTTCTGAATGCGGCTGAGGGCGCTGTCGACCTCTCCCTCCGCGGCCAATCGGGCGACACCCAGAAAGGCGTTCAGCTCGTCCGCGGTGCCGTAGGCCGAGACCCGCAGGGAGTGCTTCGCGACGCGCGATCCGTTGCCCAAAGCCGTCTCACCGGCATCGCCCGTCTTGGTGTAGATTTTGTTCAGAACGACCATCATGCGCCTCCGTTGCGCAGCAGGAAATAGATCACGATCAGCACAACCGCGACGAATTGGGCCCCGATCCGCCAGCGCATCAGGCGGTTGGCGTTCTCATGCGCCCAGCCGCTGCCCTTACCGAAGCCCCCGAGGCCGGTGGCCAGGACCCCCAGCACGATGAAGCAGGCGATGGCGATGAGGATGAAGAGGGGATCGTCGGTCATGGCTGTCTTTCGTGATTGCGTGCCGTGCCACATAGGCGCGCGCGATAGGAAGGCGAGTTATCCCCGCGCCAATACCCAATCGAGGGCGCGGCGCGGCAAGATCCGGCGCAGGACGGTCGCGATGTAGGTCGGCGTCGTGACCAGATACCGCGCGCGCGGCCGCGGCGCCTCAAGCGCGCGGATCAGCTTGTCGGTGACGGCTCGGGCCGGCAGCTCGAACGTGTCGGGGCCACTGGAGTGGTAAAGGCGCTGCAGCAATCCCGTCTCGTACTGTGCTGCGCGGGGTGAGGCGCGCCAGTCGATCCAGCGCTCGAAATGGGAGATGGAATTGACCCGGATGCGCGAGGTAATCGGGCCTGGGGCAATCGTGATGATATGAAGCGGAGTGTCGCGCATTTCGATCCGCAGCGTATCCGTCAGACCGTCCAGCGCGTGCTTCGAAGCGTTGTAGGCCCCGCGCCAAGGTAGGGTGATAAAGCCTAAGACCGAAGAGCAATTGACGATCCGCCCGTGGCCCTGCGCGCGCATCACGGGGATGACCGCGCGTGTCAGATGGTGCCAGCCGATCACGTTCGTCTCCAGTACCGCGCGCAAGGCGTCCGGGGGCAAATCCTCCACCGCGCCGGGGCACGCATAGGCGCCATTGTTGAAGAGGGCATCGAGCGTGCCGCCCGTCGCCTCCAGCACCTGTTTAAGCGCGGCATCCATCGAAGCGGCGTCGGAATGATCAAGCTGCGGGCTCTCGAACCCTTCGGCGCGCAGCCGGGCGCAGTCCTCTTCTGCGCGGCAGGAGGCGAAGACGCGCCAGCCTGCATCGCGCAACCCGTGGGCGGCGTCATAGCCAATGCCGGACGAACAGCCGGTGATCAGAATGCTCTTGGTCATGCCCCGCTGATGCACCGCGCGAGGAAGCGGCGCAAGCTAGCCGGCTTCGCGCAGAAGGAAATCGGCCATCCAGCCTACTGGCCCGCCACCTACCGGGCGCAGTTTCACCCAGCCGGTGCCGGGGTCCTGCAAAATCTCAACCTCCGCGCCGCGGGTCAGGCGGTTCACGACGGAGAAGTCGGTGCCCGGCCCACCGCGCACATTCACGCGGGAGCCTGTGACGGCCCGGATGTCACGCTGCACCGCAGGGGCGGGGTCCGCGTTGAAATCAACCTCTGTGACCTGAACGCTGCCTTCTGGGGTGGCGCCCTGGATCGGGCTTTGGATGACGATGCGCGGCGGCTCGCTCGCCGGCGCGGCAGCGGGAATGACCTGCGCTTGCGGCTGCGGCGCGGGGGCCGGCTCCCCCACCTCGCGGATGGAGGTAAGGTTCAGCGCGACGCGTGTGACCTCCGGCTGGGGCGCAGGGGCGGGCAGGGCCGCGATCTGGGCCGTGTCAGCGCGCGGCGCGTCGACGCGCGACAGGCGTAACGCTTCCGCATCGAAATCCTTGCCGCCCGACATCTCGTAGAATGACAGACCCAGGAACGCGAAACTGATCGCGATCAGACCAAACCGAAGCATTACTCTTTCCCCCAATGCGGGCCACGGGCAGCGGACCAGTTTGTGCCTCCGCGTCGTGACAAGTGGACGTTAACAAATCGAACCGATTCTCCGTAGTGTGAAGCGAACACTTTATTTCCCCGGCGGTTCCGCCGTGTCCCGCTTGCAGCATGTCGGGGGGCGGCCTACACACGATCTATGGCGAATGACGATGATACCCCCAACATGAACCTAGCCGAGCCGCTGCGGCGCGCGCTTGGGACGCGGTATCTGACCTACGCGCTGTCGACGATCATGCACCGCGCCCTGCCGGATGCGCGCGACGGGCTCAAGCCGGTGCATCGGCGCATCCTCTTTGCCATGCGCGAGCTGCGACTGGGATCGACCGGGGGCTTCCGCAAGTCGGCGAAGATCAGCGGCGACGTGATGGGCAATTATCACCCGCACGGCAACGCCGCGATCTACGACGCGATGGCGCGCCTGGCGCAGGACTTCAACGTCCGCTACCCTCTGGTGGACGGGCAGGGGAACTTCGGAAACATCGACGGGGACAACCCAGCGGCTGAACGCTACACCGAAGCGCGGATGACCGCCGTGGCTGAAGCGCTGCTGGACGGCCTGAACGAAGACGCGGTCGATTTCAGGGACAATTACGACGGCACCCTGACTGAGCCGGTCGTGCTGCCCGCGCAATTCCCGAACCTGCTGGCCAATGGCGCCGCGGGTATCGCGGTCGGGATGGCGACGAACATCCCGCCGCACAACATCGCCGAGCTATGCGATGCCTGCCTGCACATGATCAAGGTGCCGGAGTGCCGGGACGACACGCTGCTGGGCTTCGTGCAAGGGCCGGATTTCCCGACCGGCGGCATCATCGTGGAGCCGCCCGAGAGCATCGCGGAGGCGTACCGCACCGGCAAAGGCGGCTTCCGCCTACGCTGTCGCTACGAGGTCGAAGAGCTGGCCCGCGGTCAGTGGCAGATCGTCGTCACCGAGATCCCTTACCAGGTGCAGAAATCCAAACTGATCGAGAAGCTGGCCGAGGTTATCCAGACCAAGAAGGTGCCGATCCTCGCCGATGTGCGGGACGAAAGTGCCGACGACATCCGCCTGATCCTCGAGCCACGGTCGAAGAACGTCGATCCGGACGTTCTGATGGGCATGCTCTACCGCAATTCGGACCTGGAGGTGCGGTTCAGCCTGAACATGAACGTGCTGATCGACGGGGTGACACCCAAGGTCTGCTCGATGAAGGAGGTGCTGCGCGCCTTCCTCGACTTTCGGCGCGAGGTGCTGATCCGCCGCTCCCACCACCGGATGGAGAAGATCGACCACCGGCTCGAAGTGCTCGAAGGGTTCATCGTCGCTTTCCTGAACCTCGACCGCGTGATCGACATCATCCGCTATGACGACGACCCGAAGGCCGCGCTGATGCGCGAGGATTGGTCGCTCGACTACCTCCGTGCGGCGGATGAGGCATTCTATGTCAGCCCGAGCCCGAGCGAGGGCGAGCTCACGGAGGTGCAGGTCGACGCGATCCTGAACATGCGCCTGCGCTCCCTGCGC
>JBCDFL010000009.1:0-34868 GCA_039178165.1 Pseudomonadota bacterium
GCGTCCTCCGCAAAGCGGATCGCGTCGTCCCGCAGGTGCCTGCGTTTCATCCGCTTCAGGATCAGATCGTCCCCGTGCTGCAGCGATAAATGCAGGTGCGGCATCAGCCGCCGTTCCGTCGCAATCGCCTCCATCAACGCCTCATCGACCTCGATCGAGTCGATCGAGCTGATCCGCAGCCGCGGCAGATCCGGCACAAGGGTCAATATCTGCCGCACAAGGTCGCCCAGTTTTGGCGCACCCGGCAGGTCCGCCCCCCAGGAGGTGAGGTCCACACCCGTGAGCACGACCTCGTTAAATCCTTTTTGAATCAATCTCTTGATCTGATCGACGACCACGCCCGCTGGCACGCTACGCGAGTTGCCGCGACCGTAAGGGATGATGCAAAATGTGCAGCGGTGGTCACAGCCGTTCTGCACCTGCACATAGGCCCGGCTGCGCGTCCCGAACCCATCGATCAGATGCCCCGCCGTCTCCGTCACGGACATGATATCGTCGACCTGCACCGGCTCCGTCCCAAAGCCATTCGCGAGGCCAACCCAGGTCGCGGGCTGCATTTTTTCCGTGTTGCCAATGACTTGGTCAACTTCGTCCATCGCCGCAAAGCTGTCCGGATCGGTCTGCGCCGCGCAGCCCGTCACCACAACCCGCTTGCCCGGGTGCGCCCTGCGTAGCTTGCGGATGTCTTGCCGCGCCTTGCGCACGGCCTCCGCCGTCACCGCGCAGGTGTTCACGACGACTACATCGTCCAGACCCGCCTGCCCGGCCAGATCCTTCATCGCCTCCAGCTCGTAAGCGTTCAACCGGCAGCCATGGTTGGAGAATATCGGCGCGCTCATCCCAGCCGCTCCAAGAATTCCGCGGTCAAAACGCCGGTGAAGACATGCGCGGTCTCACCGGCCATCCACATCCCGTCCTCGCGCCACTCGACCTCCAGCCAGCCGCCCTCCATCTGCAGCCGCACTTTCCGCGCCTCGGCGCGCCCGGTCCGAATAGCGGCGCAGGCGACCGCACAGGCCGAAGAGCCGGAGGCCAGCGTGCGCCCCACGCCGCGCTCCCACACCCTGACCCGAAACGCATCATCGGACAGCCGCGCGGCGACCTGCACGTTGGTGCGTTCGGGGAAGAGGGCGTCTGTCTCCACATGCGCATAGTCATTCAGGTCGATGGCATCCGCATCCTCCACAAAGAAGGTGCAGTGCGGGTTGCCCATGCTGGTCGCTACCGGGGCGCCCGGCAGGGGCAGGGCGTCCGTATCCACGTCGCGCCCCAGCGGTATCTCCGCCCAGGCTGTGCGGGGATGCCCCATATTCACAGCCGTCAGTCCATCCGGTCGCGCGACAGCCGCCAGCGTTCCGAATTCCGTCGTCAGCGTGACCTGCGCCGTTCCATTCTCCGCCATAAGATGGTGGCCAATACAGCGCGTCGCGTTCCCGCATGCCCCCGACGTCGAGCCATCCGCATTGTAGAAGGTCAGATGGGCATCCGCGCCTCCATCCGCCGCTCCGATCACCGCCAATTGGTCAAAGCCAATCCCGCGGTGCCGGTCCGCCAGCGCCGTCACCAAAGCCGGCGGCAACGGCACCTCACCGGCCCGCGCATCCACCACGACAAAGTCGTTGCCGAGGCCATGCATCTTCCAAAATGTCCAAGTCTCAGGCGCCATGGCCGGGCATATACGCAGACCCGCGGGGCAGTTCCAGTATGTCGCACCGTCGCAGGCCGCGCGAGGACCAGTTTCGCCTTGACCCCCCGACGCACCCTTTCTAGATAGGCCGCTTAGTGGGCCGTTAGCTCAGTCGGTAGAGCAACTGACTTTTAATCAGTGGGTCGCAGGTTCGAACCCTGCACGGCTCACCACTACACCAAATTCAAGCGTTTTGGCCGGATTGAGGGCTGTAGCCTTCAAGCAATCGATTTCGGTCCTGAGCATTCAGCCGGTTGGTAAAACCAAGATCGCCCGGAAGTCGTTGACGTTGGTCAGAGTGGGGCCGGGGACGACTTGGGACCGGGCGCGGGCAAAGAACGTGTGTGCGTCGTTGGTGGCCAGTGCGGCTTCGGCCTCGGACCGTAGGCCTTCGAGTGTTCTTGGACCGATGATTGCGCCCGCGACCTCCGCTGCGCCGTCGACGCCGTCGGTGTCGCAGGCGATGGCGTGGATGCCAGGTGCGCCGTCCAGGGCAAGCGCCAGGGCCAAAGCGTATTCCGCATTCGGGCCGCCGGTGCCGTCGCCCCGTTTCGTCACAGTCAACTCACCGCCGGAGAGCAGAAGGGTGGGCCGCTTCGCGCTGCGCTGCGCCTCCAGAGCGAGCGCGGCGTGCCGAGCGGCGATATCCCGCGCCTCGCCCTCGATCGCGTCTCCAAGGATGCGGACATCGTGGTCGGGGGCCAGGGCCGCAGCCGCGGCGAGGCTTTGGGACGGTGCGGCGATGATGCGGTTCGCCGTGTGGGCAAGCCGCGTGTCGTCCGGCGCCACCGGATCGCCGCCTGCTTCCAGCCAGGCTTTGATCGCCGGCGCGGGCGTGACGCCCCACCGCGCGAGCGTGTCCAACGCGCGCGCCGTGTCGCCGGCATGCCCCTCCGTCGGGCCGCTCGCGATGTCGCCGGGATCGTCGCCCGGCACGTCGGAGATCAGCAGCGCGTGCACCTGCGCGGGGTAAGCCGCTGCCGCCAAATGCCCGCCTTTGACCTCGGAGAGCGCTTTGCGGATGCCGTTGATGTCCCCGATGGGCGCGCCGGAGGCCAAAAGGTTCTGCGTCAACGCCTGCTTTTCGGCAAGCGTAATCTCCCCCGCCGGCGCGCATAGCAGGGCAGACCCGCCCCCAGAGATGAGCGCCAGCACGGTGTCGCCCGCACCCAATTCGGCCACCAGGTCGAGCATCCGGCGCGTTGCGGCCACGCCGGTATCGTCGGGGACCGGGTGCGCCGCCTCCACGATCTCGATACCGGCGCAGGGGCGGGCGTAGCCGTAGCGCGTGATGACCAGCCCCTCGCACGGGCCCCAGGCGGCCTCGACCGCTTCGGCCATGCGCGCGCTGGCTTTGCCGGCCCCGATTACGATCAGCCTGCCGTCCGGGCGCTCCGGCAGATGCGCAGAGAGTGTTTGCATCGGGTCCGCCACCTCGACCGCGCGGTCGAAGATTCGGCGCAGGAAGGCGTCCGCGTCGCTCATCTCCGCCCGTCCATCGTTGCGATACTGATCCCTTCACCCTCCAACGTCGCGCGGACGGAGGCGGCGATTTGCACGGCGGTGGGCGTGTCGCCGTGCAGGCAGATCGTGTCGATGGGCGTGTCGATATGGGCGCCGCTGTCCGTGATGATCGCCTGGGCCTTCACCATCTCCACCATGCGGCGCCCGGCGAGGTCGGGGTCGTGGATCACAGCGCCGGGCTTGGAACGATCGACGAGCGTCGCGTCGTCGTTATAGGCGCGGTCAGCAAAAATCTCGCAGGCATAGGCGCAGCCCAGCGCCTCCACCGCGCGCTGCTGGGCGGTGGCGGCGAGGACCATGACGATCAGGCTGTCATCGACGCTGAGCGCGGCCTCGTAGCACGCCTTGGCCATGTCCTCGTCTTCGGAGGTCATGTTGCCGAGCGCGCCGTGCAGCTTCACGTGCCGGACCTTGGCGCCGAGCGCTGCGGCCATGCCGAGGGAGGCACCGATCTGGCAGCGGATGTGGTTTTGCAGCGACAGGATCGGCATGTGCATCCGCCGGCGGCCAAAGCCCTGGATGTCCGGAAAGCCGGGATGCGCGCCGATGCCCACGCCGTTTTCCAATGCGATGCCTATAGTCTGCGCCATCACGTCCGGATCGCCCGCATGGGCGCCGCAGGCGATGTTGGCTGAGGTGACTGTGCGCAGTAGCGCGGCATCGTCGCCCATTTTCCAGGGACCAAAGCTTTCGCCCATATCGGCGTTCAGATCGACTTTCATGTCTCCTCCTTGGCGGAGGTGACGCCGTCGATCAGGTTGTAGCTGAGCAGGTCCGCCATCTCGCGCGGGTCGCGGGTGATGGGGACGGCTTTGGATGGCAGGGCGGCGCGGGCGGCGGCGGCTTTGCGCTCGGCCCCTTGCGCCTCGGCCAGGGTGATGAAGCGGAAGCGCAGCGCGCCGCCGAGGGGGCATTGTGCCACGCGGGGCAGATCGCAGGGGATGACAGTGCCGATGCGGGGGTAGCCGCCGGTGGTCTGGCTTTCGCACATCAACACGAAGGGCGTGCCGTCGCCGGTGATCTGGATGTCGCCGGGCACGATGATCTCCGACACGATCTTGCGCTGCGCCTCGGCGGAGAAACCCGGGCCCTCATGCTCCATCCGCATGCCTTGCCGGTTGGCGCGGGCGTCGCGGGTGAAAGTCGTGTCCTCGAACCGCTGCCGCACGTCGGGCGCGAATTGCGCGGTCTGCATGGAGGGCACGATGCGCACCGTGCCACCGTCGAACCGGTCCGGCGCAGGCAGGGCGACACTGGTCCGCCCGCCAGGATCGGGCAGAGCTTTCAGCACGTCGCCGGCGGCGATCAGGCGGCCAAGCCCCGCGGACATATGCGCGCCGCGCGTACCCATGAAGACCGGCGCGTCGAAGCCGCCACCCACATGCAGATAGCCGTAGGTGCCCTTGCGCACGGCGCCGATGGTCAGCGTCTCCCCCGGCTGCAGGGCGTGGCAGGCGTGCCAGCGCACTGCCCTGTCGCCGATCCGCGCCGTCATGTCTGCACCCGTCAGCGCGATGCGCAGGGGCGCTGTGGCCTCGAAGGTCCCGCCGATCCCGGCCATCTCCACCGCGGCGCAGCCCATGTCCTGGCCCAGCAATGCGGCCCCTTCGGCCAGCGCGTCGCGGTCTATGGCGCCGCCGCGGGTGAGGCCGGAGGCGAAATGGCCCGGGCGGCCGGCGTCCTGGAAAGCGGCGGCGGGGCCGATGTGGTGGACGATCAGGCTCATCCGCTGACCTCGAACCGCGCGCCATCTGCGCCCTCGAGGCGCGCGAACTCCGCCGCACTCACCGGCTCGAACCGCAATTCGTCACCTGGGGACAAGGGGAAGGGCGCGTCCCTGTCCGGCCGAAAGGTGCGGAAATTGGTCTGCCCGACATGGCGCCAGCCGGTGGGCGTGTCGTTGGAGAAGAGGCAAATCTGCCGGACTGCGGCAACGAGCGCCCCGGCGGGCACATTCGGCGTCAGACCCGTGAGGCGCGGGATGTCCCAGTGGGGCGCGAGCGTACCGAGATAGGGTTGCCCCGGCGCAAATCCGATGGTGATGACGCGCAGGCCGGTTTTGCAAATCTCTTCGATAGCTTGGTCTTCGGTCACGCCGGCAGCCTCTGCCGCGCCCGCCAATCCAGGGGCCAGATCGCCTCCGAAAACCGCCGGGATCCGCCACAATTTGCGGCCCGAGGGCAGCGGCGCACCGTACCAATCGCGGCTACCCAGCAGCGCTTCGAGGTCGGCACGCGCCGCATTCACATCGATCTGCGCCAGATCCGCACGAAAGAAGGCCGAGACCAGCGATGTCGCGCTTTCCTCGATCCAGGCTCCCCGCATGGCCGCGCGGAAGGCAAGCGCGGCCCGGTTTGCCGCATCGTCCAGCGCGGGGGCGAAAGTGACCAGCAGGCCCGACAGGCCAACGGTCTCGATGCGGGGATAGCCGTCCATGGCGTCACCCTACCGGGCTGGGCGGGGCGTGCAATCGGAGCCAGTCGTTTTCGAAGGCGATCTGGCTGACCCCCGCAAGGCGCACGAGGCGGTCCAACGCGGCCTCATAGGCCGCCTGCCGCCCCTTGCCCCAGCGCACGCCGGGTTCCGGCCAAAGGGCGCGGACGCGCAGGGTATCTTGGTCCCGATGGGCCTTCATATCCACACGCGCCACGACGCGGTCCCCTTCGAGGATCGGGAAGACGTAGTAGCCATAGCGGCGCTTCGCTTCTGGCACGAAAATCTCGATCCGGTAGTCGAAGCCGAAAAGCCGCTGGGCGCGCTTGCGGTCACGCAGGGCCGGATCGAACGGGCTGAGCACCCGCAGGCGCGGCGTCGGCGGTTGATCCAGCACCGGATCGGCCGGCAGGTCCGGGTCCGCATAGGCCGCGCGGGGTGTCCCATCCGCGCCGATCACCGTGATTGGCATGATCTCCCCACGCGCCAGGGCGGCGGCGCACCAGGCCTGCGCTTCGGCCGGGCGGATGTGGTCCCAGAATGCTGCCAACTCTCCGTGCGTGGCGAAACCCAGCCGGGCCAGAGCTTGCCGGCAGCACCAGTCGACGGTCGCCGCCTCGTCCGGCTGCTGGGCGGTCAGGCTTTCGTCGATCACCCGTTCGGTCAAGTCGTAGCGCTTCTGGAACCCGTCCCGCCCGATCACCGTCAGCGCGCCGGAGCGCCAAAGGTATTCCAGCGCGGTCTTCGACGGATGCCATTCCCACCAGCCGCCGGCGCTGCGCGGCTCGTCCGTGCCCAGATCGGCACTGCAACAGGGGCCATTGTCGCGAATATGGGTCAGCACGCTGTCCATGAGGTGGGTAAATTCGTGGTTTCGCCACTTCTTCCACCGCTCGCGCAGCAGCGCGGCGTCCCGCTGCCGGCGCAGATGCCACCACGGATAGAGCGCGCGCGGGATCATCGCCGCGTCGTGCGTCCAGTGCTCGAACAGCGCCCCGTCCCGCTCGTACAGGCGTTTCAGATCACCGCTGCGAAACCGCTGGCGCCGGGCAAAGAGGATCAGATCGTGCGCCCGCGCGACGGTGTTGATGCTGTCGAGCTGGACGAAGCCCAGCCGGTCTATCAGCGCCAGCAGGTCAGTGCCCTTGGCCGGGCCCGTCGGCGCCTCGTGCAGGGCATGGCGATCCAGAAAGACGCGCCGCGCCGCGCGGTTGTCCAGCGTGAACGTGTTCAAGCAGGGCGGCGGCGCAGCGTGTCGCCATAGCTGATCTTGGGGGTCAGCGTGATCTGCTTGGGCGGCTCGGCCGGGTCGTGATCGCGGATAATCTCCGCCGCGGCCACGCCGATATCGCGGCGGCACGCATCCATGGTCGCCAGCCGCCGCGGCAGGCCTTGCAGCAGGTCCACGCCGTTGAAGCCGGCAAGCCCGATCTGGCCCGGAATGTCGATCCCCTGGTCCAGCAGGTGCAGCAGACCGCCGGCCCCGATCATGTCGTTGGAATAGTAGAGGAAGTCGAGCTCCGGCGTCCGCTCCAGCATTTCCGCCGTCATCTCGCGCCCCTTCGCCAGAGCCGAGCCGCCGGAGTAGAAATCGCGGTCCATGATCTCGATCCCGGCCTTGGCGAGGTGCTCGGTAAAGCCCTCGAACCGTTTGCGCGCCCGGTGGTCGAGCGGCATCTTCGTGCCCATGAAGCCGATGTTGCGGTAGCCTTGCTTGAGGATCGCGCGCGCCATTTCCGCCCCCGCGCGGCGGTGCGAAATGCCGACCATGTTATCGACGCAGCGGCCATCGACATCCATGATCTCCACCACCGGGATGCCCGCCGCCTCCAACATGGCGCGGGCGGCGTCCGAATGCTCCAGCCCCGCGATGATCACGCCCGAGGGGCGCCAGGACAACATCTCGTAAAGGACTTTTTCCTCTTTCTCGGGCCGGTAATCGGTCACGCCCACAACGGCCTGAAGCGGCGTGTCGTCCAGCACCGAATTGATGCCGCCCAAGACCTCGGGAAAGACGAGGTTCGACAGCGACGGGATGATGACCGCCACCAGGTTGACCCGCTGCGAGGCGAGCGAGCCTGCGATTTGGTTCGGCACGTAGCCGAGCGTCTTGGCCGCCTCCAGCACCTTTTCGCGCGTTGCGGTGCTCACGTCCCCGCGCCCGCGCAGCACGCGGCTGACGGTCATTTCGGACACGCCGGACGCTTCGGACACATCACGCAAGGTCAGGGGGCGGGCAGGACGTTCGGTCACAAGAAAGGCTCCACTCTTTGGCGCGACCTTAACCCCGGCGCGCGGCAAAGAACAATTGCCTTGCCATGCCCGATCCCGACCACGGCGCGCCGCCGTAGCCTTTGACTTTTGCGGATAGGGTGCAGACAAAGAGGACGTCGGCCCCGTGGCTCAACTGGATAGAGCAGCCCCCTCCTAAGGGGCAGGTTGCAGGTTCGAATCCTGCCGGGGTCGCCATTTCGGTCTGCGAGCAGCCGGCACCTACAATTTTCTTAAAAGACATTTGTTAACTATTGTTAGGTCGCCTAATGTCATCGTGACCGCCGGGAATTTCGGTGGATGGACTCATTTTGAACAAAAGGATTTGTGATGACACTTATTACGACATCTCGGCTTGTGGACGGCAACCTATTGGACGGTGCAGACGGCGTGGAAACCGTCGATATCGGGGGCCGGACGTTTATGTTTGTATCGGCGCGCGACGATGACCGCGTCATCACTTTCGAAGTCTTCCCCGACGGCACCTTTATCGAGCGTTCGACCTTTCAGGATGGATCTACGACATCCCTGAATTTCGTCGCGGGGCTTACGGCGCACCAGATTGGCGGTGCCACTTACCTTTATGCCGCGGCCGAATTCGACGACGCTCTGACGGTGTTTTCGGTGGCGAACGATGGCGCGCTGAGCGTGGTCCAAACAATTTCGGACGATGCGATGCTCGAGCTGGATGGCACCAACCTTCCGCCGACCATCGTGACGGTCGGAGCGAGCACGTTCCTGGTCGCGACGGGCTTTCGCGATAACGGGCTGAGCGTATTCCGCATCGGCTCGAACGGTCAGCTCACGAATGTCACTAACCTGGACGATTCGCAGCAGCTGGGCTTCGGTCTGGACGGCGCGGCGGGCACGATGGCGGTGCAGATCGGCGGGCGGACCTTCCTGCTGGTCACGGGCTTCGACGATGACGCGATCTCTGTCTTCGAGATGAGCGCGACGGGTGCGCTGACCCTCCGCTCAAGCCTGGCCGATTCCGGAACGCTGGAGCTGAATGGCGCGCTCGAGGTCGAGCATGTGACGACCGCCCAAGGCACCTTCATCTACGTGGCCGGCAACGCCGACAGCGGGATTTCCGTCTTCCGCCTGGGGGCCACAGGAGGGCTGACGCCCGTCGCGGATGTGTTTGACGACGCCAACACACCGCTAAGCAACGTTCGGGACCTCGAAGTCTATACCAGCAATGGGCAGACATTCTTGGCGGCCAGTGCCCAGTCGGACGATACGCTCACCATCTTCTCCGTCGGTGTGGATGGCGGCCTTACGGTGGCGCAAACGATCAATGGCGGGACGAGCACGATCGACAACGTGACCGGCGACGCGTTCGACGGGATCGAGAGTATTCAAACTATCGAAATTGCTGGGCAAACCTTCCTGGCGGTGACGTCGGTGTTCAACAACTCCGTCTCGCTGCTGCAAGTCGATCCGCAAACCGGGCCGATCAACGGCACAGCGAACAACGACATTCTGCTCGGTACCGACCGCGACGATGAGATGGACGGTCTGGGAGGCAACGACGTGATCCTGGGTCGCGATGGCGATGACGTCATAAGCGGCGGGCAGGACGACGATTTTGTCGTCGGCGCCAACGGTAACGATACGCTGACCGGGGACGGGGACCTAACGCAGACCGTGTCCGACATCGTAACCGTGACGGAAACCGGAAACGATCTGGCGCTGAACATCACACTTCCGGACGCGGCGGATGGCTCGACCATTGATGTGTCAGGCATCGTGTCGCGCACGACCCAAGTCACCTCCGCCTTCAACC
The DNA here is from genome assembly GCA_039178165.1 of Pseudomonadota bacterium. Taxonomy (GTDB): domain Bacteria; phylum Pseudomonadota; class Alphaproteobacteria; order Rhodobacterales; family Rhodobacteraceae; genus JBCBCP01. The sequence continues at coordinate 9,702 of JBCDFL010000009.1, forward strand.
TTGTCTACGTGATCGACGTGTCCGGCTCGATGGGGTCGCAGTTTTCGGGTACCGAAACGGTTGGTGATCTCAATGGCGACGGGCGTTCAAACGAGCTGATCGATGGCACGATTGCGGCCTATACCGCGCTGAACCAGTCGGTGATCGATGCCGGCTTTGCCGCATCGAGCGTGTCGATCGTGACCTTTAATAGCGGCGCTGTCACCGTGTTCGATGGCAGCGCGGGCTCCGGCGTGCCGGCGACGCTGCGCACGCTCGATTCCGGGGGCGGCACCAATTTCGAGAGGGCGTTGCAGGAAACGATCCGCGTCCTGACCAATTCCGGCCCGGGCGAGAACCGCGTCTTCTTCATGTCCGACGGGGCCAATGGGGGCGGTACCACGTCGTTCGCCGACGAAGTGCAGACCCTGATCAACTCGAATGGCCTAGACGCGGAAATTCGGTCCATCGGTTTGGGGGCGGGCGCCTCCCTCGGTCAGCTTGACCTGGTCGATGACGGGCTGGCGAACAACTCGGCCATCCGGGTTCTGACGCCGTCCGCCCTGACGGCCGGCTTGATCGGCTCCCCAGTCGCGACGACCGAGGTCGACCGGCTGGAGGTCTACGTCAACAACGTGCTGGTGCAGACCGTGCCGTCCTCGCAATTCGTCGATACGCCGCTTGGTCTGCAATACAACGCCACGATTGGCGGGCTGTCGTCCACCGCGGGCGACACGATCCGCGTGGTCCTAATCGCCTCTGACACCGCCGGCACCTCCGTCGATGTGGAGCTGACGGTGCCGCAGGGCGTGGTCAGCGAAGGCGACGATGTCCTGTTGGGGGAGGCTGGCAACGACCTGGTCCAAGGCAACGGCGGCAACGACACGCTGCAAGGCGGCGCGGGGGATGACGCGCTCTTTGGCGGGACCGGCAACGACACGATGCACGGCGGAGTCGGCGACGATGGTCTGCGCGGCGAGGCTGGCAACGACGCGATGATCGGCGGCGCGGGCGCGGACACGATGGTCGGCGGGCTCGGCAACGACACCTACTACCTCGATGCGCTGGACACGGTGGACGAAAGCTCCGGCGGGGGGTTCGACATCCTCGCGGGTTATCTGAACCTGTCGGTCAACGACACCGCCTTCCTGGGCGATTTCGAGGGCGTGCGCCTGCTGGGGTCCGCCGATCTGACGGCGACAGGCAACGCGCAGGCGAACCGCCTCGAAGGCAACGACGGTGACAACGACCTAAACGCCGGCGGCGGAAACGACACGCTGTTGGGCGGTGAGGGCAACGACACTCTGCGCGGCGGCAGCGGCAATGACCGCCTGTTCGGTCAGGATGGCGGCGATCTGTTCTTCAGCGGTGACGGCAATGACCGGGCCGAAGGTGGCAATGGCCAGGACGCGATCTTTGGCGATGGCGGCAACGACACCATCGCGGGCGGCAACGGCTTTGACACTATCCGGGCCGGCGACGACGACGACCGCGTCGATGGCGGCAACCAGGCCGACAACCTCTATGGCGATGCGGGCAACGACAACCTCACTGGGGGCCAAGGCCTCGACCGTCTGTTCGGCGGCACCGGCAACGACACCCTGGCGGGCGGCGCCGATGGCGACGGCCACTTTGGCGAGGCCGGCAATGACGTGATCCGCGGCGGCGACGGCAACGACCGGGCCTTTGGCGGGTCGGGCAACGACACCATTTTGGGGGAGGCCGGCAACGACACCCTGCTGGGCGGCTCGGGCTTCGACCGGATCATCGGCGGGTCGGGCAACGACGCGATGGCCGGCAACTTCAACGCCGACACGTTCATCTTCACCAACGGCTTCGGCCAGGACACGATCACCGACTTCGACGCATCGTCCTCGCTGGAGCGGATCGACCTGAGCGGCGTGACCGGCATCGTCAACTTCGCCGATCTGGTGGCCAACCACCTGCAGCCCTTCGGCAATGGCAACACGGTCATTCGCGACGGTGTGAATACCATTCAGCTGAACGGCGTGAACATCAACGACCTGGACGCCTCCGACTTCATCTTCTGATCGGTCGGTTCAAACGACGTGCGACCGCCCGGGCCCCTGGCTCGGGCGGTTTGCGTTTACGCGGCCTGCGCCGTGTCCGGGTCGAAGCCGTAGAGGCGGCATGTCTCGATCAGTGCGGCGTAGCACTCGGCATAGGCCTCGTGATCTGGGCCAAGGTCTTCGATCTGCCACCAATCGTGGACGGCATCGAAGAATTGGGTGCTGCCGTCGGCGTAGCGGATCAGCCGGTACTTGCCTCGCCGAATTCCGACCGAATTGCCGTGGAAGGTCGGGATGACCCGCCCCGCCAGGCGCCCGCCCTCGACCACCGGGCGCAGCGACGTGCCCACGCAATCCTCCGGCGGCGGCAGGCCGGCATAGTCCAGGATCGTCGGCCCGACATCCAGCACGGCGCAGGGGTCTTTGATGTCCCGCGCCACAGGGTCCGACGGGTCGTGGACCACCAGCGGCACGTTCGCCACCTGCTCCCACAGGGTACTTTTGCGGTAGCGGTTCCGCTCCCCCAGATGGAAGCCGTGGTCCGCCACGATCACCACAACCGTAGTGTTCGCATAGGGCGAGGCTTTGAGCGTATCCCACACCGTGCCCAGATGGTGATCCACATGGCTCACGGCGGAGAAGTAATTGCGCACTGACTTCTTCCAGTGCCGCGTCTGCGCAGTGTCAAAATTTTCGACCATGAACTCGTCCGCAAAGGCGTTCTTCGCCATCGTCTTGCGCCACTTGCCAGGCTTTCGGATGTCCTCCAGCCGGTACATCTGCTTGTAGGGCTCGGGCGTTATGAAGGGGCCGTGGGGGCCGTAGAAGCCGACCTCGCGGTAAAACGGCCCCTCGCCATCGTACCCCGCTAGGAACTTGGCGAAGGAGCCCGCAGCATTCGCGTCGTGATAGCGCACGTCGTCCGCCGGATCGGTCGTCGCCGCCCCGCCGCGGTGCCCGCCGTAAAGCGTCTTGGGCGTGCCGTCCGGGATGCTCCAGTCAATGCGAAAGCGCTTGCGCTCGTCCGAGTACAGGACCGCGTGCGGTTCGGGATCAAGCGGACGAAAGCCGTGGTGCACCTTCCCCCCGGAGGAGCAGAAATAGCCTGCCTGCTTCAGGCGGTAGGGCCACATCTCCTGCGGGGTGATCTTGCTGAAGACCGGCGTGCGGTTGTCGAATACCCCCAGCTGATGCGGCGTCTTGCCGGACATGAAGCTGGCGCGTGACGGCCCGCAGATCGGCGCCTGACAGAACGCGTTCTTGAACGCGGTGCTTTCGGCGCAGATGCGGTCGAAATTGGGGGTCTGCAGCTCCGCCCCGAAGACGGTTTTGTATTTCCAGAACGCCACAGCGTCGTCGAAGCTGATCAGGACGATGTTTTTGGCTGTCATATCCACGCTCGAACACAGGACGGTCTGTTGCCGTATTCGAAACAGTGTAACGCGGCGCGCCCGTCCGTGCCAAGCGTAGCGCGCAAAGCCTTTCCGAAGCGTTGCGCCGTGTCAGAGATCGAAGAAGATCGTCTCGCCCTCACCCTGCAGCCGGATGTCGAAGCGGTAGGCGCCGGCCCCCTCGGGGCGTGCGATCAGGGTCGGTATGCGGCTGCGATGTTCGATCCGGCTCAGCACCGGGTCGCTGGCCTGGGCAGCGGTGTCTTCGGGGAAATACACGCGCGTGTTCAGGCCCAAATTAATGCCCCGCGCGACGATCCACAGGTTCAGGTGCGGCGCGTGGGCGCCGACGGCGCCGGGCTTGATCGTGTCGAAGCGGAAGGCGCCGTCCTCCATATCCGTCGCGCAGCGCGCCCAACCGGTCACATGGGGGTCAGCGCCGTCCTGGCCCGGATAGCGGCCCGCCGCGTCCGCCTGCCACAGCTCCAGCAGCGCGTCACGCAGGGGCGTGCCCGTCCCGTCGAAGACTTGGCCCGTAACCGTGATCCGTTCGCCCGCCGCGTCCGGCCCGGCGGCGGACTGGCCCAGATCGGCGGGGTAGACGCCCGCGATCCCCGCGACATTCGGGGTCAGACCGATATGCACGTAGGGGCCGGCGGTTTGGCTCGGGCTTTCCTTCGGGCGGATCACGTGCCCTCCATCCGGTTCTCGAACAGCGTCTGCCGCCGCCCGCGCAGCACAATGTCGAAGCGGTAAAGGCGCGCGTCCATCGGGAGCGAGGCAGGCATGTCGAGCGTGGCGATCAGCGTTTCGATCCCCGCGCGCGACGGGATGGTGCCGACGATGGGGCAGAGCCAGATCATCGGATCGCCTTCGAAATACATCTGAGTGATCAACCTCTGGCCCCAGGCCGGGCCGAACACGCTGAAGTGGATATGGGCCGGGCGCCAATCGTTCGGACCGTTCGGCCAGGGGTAGGGGCCGGGCTGCACGGTGCGGAACTCATAGGCGCCGTCCCCGTCCGTAATCACCCGCCCGCAGCCGCCGAAATTGGGGTCGAGCGGCGCGATGTACCGCTCTTTGGCGTGGCGGTAGCGCCCGCCGGCATTGGCCTGCCAGACCTCGACCAGCGCGTTCGGCACCCCGCGCCCCGTCTCGTCCAGAACGCGGCCCGAGACGATGATGCGCGGGCCGATGGCGCTTTGCCCCTCGGCGGCGAAGTTGTGGATCAGATCGGCGTCCAGCGGCCCCAGCAGGCTGCGCTCGAAGGTAGGGCCGAACCCCTCGCTCGGGCCAGTGGGCAAGGCCAGCGGCGCGGCTTGGGGGCTGCGCGCGACCGAAGTCTTGTAAAGCGGCGTCAATGCGGGCGGATGCCAGGCGCGGTCGCGGGGATAAAGGCTGCTCATTCCTCCTCCGCCTCCATCTCGGCGTAGGTCTGCTTGGCGATGGCCAGGGCGCGGTTGGCGCGGGGCACGCCGGCATAGATGGCGACGTGTTGGAAGGCCTCGATCACGTCCTGCTTGCTGGCGCCGGTGCGGGCCGTGGCGCGGATGTGCATCGAGATTTCGTCGAAGTTACCCAGGGCGGCCAATAGGGCCAGGGTCAGCATCGACCGCTCCCGCCGGCTGATCGCGTCACAGGCCCAGACCGTGCCCCAGGCGCCCTCGGTGATGAGGTCCTGGAACGCCGCGTCCAGCTCCGTGCGCTGGGCGGCCGCCCGGTCCACATGGGCGTCCCCAAGCACCGCGCGGCGCGTGCGCTCTCCGTCCTCCGCCCGGCTCAATAGGGCAGCCCCACGTAGTTTTGCGCCAGCACCGCTTGGGCCGCGTCGTTTTGGGCCAGGAAGGCCAATTCGCTGTCCTGCATGCGCGCGTCGAACTCCGACTGGCCCGGAAAGCGGTGCATGAGCGAGGTAAACCACCAGCTGAAGCGCTGTGTCTTCCACACCCGCGCCAGCGCGCGCTCCGAATAGGCGTCGATCCCCTCCGCATCGCCATCCAGGTAGAATTGGCGCAGCCCGTGCCACAGGTAGTGTACGTCCGATGCGGCGGTGTTCAGCCCCTTGGCGCCGGTGGGCGGTACGATATGCGCCGCATCCCCGACCAGGAACAGCCGGCCCCAGCGCATCGGCTCGCACACGAAGGAGCGGAGCGGCGCGATGGATTTCTCGATCGAGGGGCCTGTCACCAACGCTTCCGCGGCCGCGGGCGGAATACGGCGGCGCAGTTCGGCCCAGAAATCGTCATCGCTCCACTTCTTGGAATCGTCCCCCGCCTTGCACTGGATGTAGTAGCGCGACAGGTTCGCGTTCCGCATCGAACACAAGGCAAAGCCGTTGTCGGACGCGGCGTAGATCAGTTCGGGATCGACGGGGGGCGTTTCGGACAGCACGCCCAGCCAGCCGAACGGATACACCTTTTCGTAGTCGCGGCGGACGGCGTCCGGGATGGTCAGCCGGCTGACCCCGTGAAAGCCATCGCAGCCAGCGACGTAGTCGCAGTCGATCCGCTGCTCCGCCCCGTCCTTGTGGTAAGTGACGTATGGTGCGTCGCTGTCGGCGCCCTGGATCTGCACTCCCTCCACCTCAAAGATTGTTTCGGCACCTGCCGCCTCCCGCGCGTCGTAGAGGTCCTGGGTCACTTCCGTCTGGCCGTAGACGACGACCCGATGCTCGGTGTGTTTCGTAAAATCGATCCGTAGCGATGTGCCGCCGAAGGCGATCAGCGTGCCGTCATGCACGAACCCTTCGGCGTGCAGGCGGGTCGCGACGCCGGCCTGTTCCATCAGCCCGACGGTTCCGCGCTCCAGCACGCCGGCGCGGATGCGTGACAGCACATAGGCCTTGCTGCGCCGCTCCAGCACAACGGCGTCGATGCCGTCCCGATGCAGCAGTTGGCCCAGCAGCAAGCCAGACGGCCCGCCGCCGACGATGACAACCTGTGTGCGCATCCGTTCCTCCCCAGATCACCAAAGCAGGGGCGGCTTGGCCGCGCAAGATCAGCTTTCGGGCGGGCAGCCGCCTTTTGCGGCGCGCGCGGCGATCCAGTCGTCCAGCGCGGCCAAGCGGCCTGCATCCACCGCCGGACCCGCTTGCGCCAATCGCGCCTGCCAGATGCCGGTGGCGCGCTGGGTGGCATCGCGCCCGCCCGCCTCCTCCCACGCGCCGAAATTGGAAAAGTCGGCGACCAGCGGATCGTAGAAGGCCGTCTGATACCGCTCCATCGTGTGACCGGCACCGAAGAAGTGCCCGCCCGGCTGCACGTCCCGCAGCGCGTCGAGGGCCAGGTCCAGCTCCGCCGGCCCGCACAGCTCCGCCACCTGTTGGAGGACCTCGAGGTCCGTCACCAGCTTCTCGTATGACACCGTCAATCCACCCTCGAGCCAGCCTGCCGCGTGCAGGATCACGGTGGCCCCGGCCAACAGGCAGCCCCAGGTGCCGAATTGAGTTTCGTTCGCCGCCTGCACGTCAGGGGTGGCGGCGGCCGTGCCGGTGGCGCAGCGCCAGGGCAACCCGATCCGCCGCGCCAATTGGCCTGCGACGAGGGAGGCGCGGAAATGCTCCGGCGTGCCGAAGACCGGCGCGCCCGACTTCATGTCCACGTTGGAGGTGAACGTGCCGTAACAGACCGGCGCGCCCGGGCGGGCCAGTTGCGCGAGGGTGATGGCCGCCAGCGCTTCGGCGTGGCTTAGCACCATCGCGCCGGCGAGTGAGACGGGCGCCATCGCCCCCATCAGCGTGAACGGCGTGATGAAAGCGACCTGCCCCCAGCGCGCAAAGTCGATGATCCCCTGGGCCATCGGCACGTCGATTTGGCGGGGCGAGTTGGTGTTGATGACCGTGTAGCACCGCGCCTGCGCCCGGAACGCCTCGGCCTCCAGCCCGCGGAAGGCAGCGATCATCTCGAAGCATTCCTCGACCTGGCCGCGCCCGCGGGCGTAGACGAACGGCACCTTGTCCGTCAGCGCCATCTGCCAGCGCGTCATGTCGTAGTGGCGTAGATGCAGCGGGACGTCCTGCGGCTCCACCAGCGGGGGCATGATGTGCAGCACATCGAAGCTTTGGGTCAACTGCACCAGCTCTTTGAAGTCGGTCAGGGTGCCGGGCCGGCGCCCGCGGGTCAGGTCGGCGGCGTGGGGCGCGCCTGCGCCGGGCTGGAAGACGATATTGCCCAAGGCCAGCGTCACGTCCCGCTCCGGCACGGCAGCCGCGACGGGGACCTCGGTCGGCGCCGAGGCCAGCGCGGCGGTCACGATCTCCCGCCCCAGGCGCACAATCTCCGTCCCCTCGTGGGTGAGGGCGCCCGCCGCGCGGTAGAGCGCGCGGGCCTCCGGCAACAGGACCTTAAGGCCCGGCGCTTCCAACAGGTCCAGCGCCGCCTCGTGGATCGCCTCGATCTGGTCGGCGGAGTAAACCTCCATCACCGGAAAAGGGCTGCGGAGCCGGCCGTAATCGACATCGCGGCGGGGCGCAGCTGTGCGGGGGCGGCGTCGGGGCACGGGCTCTCCTTATCCCAAATGGCGCAGGATCAAGCTAGCAGAGGCACGCGCCCTCAATTGTCCGTTTGCGGCATGCGGACATCGACCTGGTCCCAGACCGCGACATCCTTGCGGGCGACCATCGGGCCGGCCTCGGCGTCGAAGGCGATAAAATGCGCGGACCCAAGATGCGCGCGATAGGCCGCGTGGTCCGCGTAAAGCTCGTAGATAAACAACGTGTCCCCGCCCCCCGAGCAAATGTCGAAGCGGGCGCAGCCAGGCTCCAGCGCGAGGCATCGGCTGCCATGGGCGCGCAGCAGGTCCAGGAACGCCGCGCGGCGCCCGGCGTGGACGGTCAGAGTGACACAGACAGCGATCATGGGGCCCTTCCCTTTCGGCGTGGCAGGGCCATCTGGCCCCTGCTAAGGCTAACACAGAATGACCCGCACCGTCGCCATACCTGCCCTGCTTGTCGCTGCGATCTGCCTTCTGCCGCAGATCGGGGTGCTGGCGGCGGCGTTTTCCGGCTCCCTCGACACGCTCAGCGGGCTCGCTCAGACCGTTCTGTGGCGGTACACCGGCGCCACGCTGGCGCTGGTCGTGTTGGTCGGGGCGGGGACGATCCTGATCGGGACGGGCACCGCTTGGCTGGTGGTCACGCGCGCGTTCCCGGGTCGCCGGGCGCTGGAGGTGCTGCTGGTCCTGCCGCTCGCCTTCCCGGCTTACGTCTTGGCCTATGCCTATACAGATGTGCTCGACCATCCTGGCATCGTGCAAAGCACGCTGCGCGCCGTCTTCGGCTGGGGGCCGCGGGACTATTGGTTCCCCGAGATCCGGTCGCTGGGCGGGGCGGCGCTGATGCTGACGCTGGTCCTTTATCCCTACGTTTACCTGCTGGCCCGGGCGAGCTTTGCCCAGCAAGCCGCCGCGCCCTATTACGCCGCCCGCTCGCTGGGGCAGACGCCCTGGCAGGCCTTTTTGCGCGTGTCGCTGCCTATGGCGCGCCCGGCCATCGCGGCGGGCGCGCTGCTTGCGGTGATGGAGACGATTGCCGATTTCGGCACCGTCGCGCATTTCGGCGTGCAGACCTTCGCCACCGGCATCTATACCAGCTGGTTTTCCATGGCCGACCGCGCCGCGGCGGCGCAGCTTGCCATGGGCCTGCTGGCCTTTGCCCTGCTGGTCGCCGCGCTGGAGCGGACCAGCCGCGGCGGCGCGCGGTTTGCCGGCAAAAGCCGGGGGGAAGCGTTCGTGCGGCAGCCGTTGACGGGCTGGCGGGGCGGGCTGGCCACTGCGGCGTGCATGCTGCCGGTCCTGCTGGGCGTGGTGATCCCCGTCATCGCGCTGTCGGTCATGGCCACGGGATCCGAGCAATCGCTCTTCAGCGCGCGCTACGCGGCCTTTGTCCAGAATTCCCTGCTGCTTGGCGTCGTCGCGTCCATCGTCACGGTCGGGGCCGCGGTCCTGCTGGGCACCTTCCATCGGCTGGCGCGCGCGCGGCTGTCGGCGGCAGCGCTTGCGGTCGCGCGGGTCGGCTATGCCGTGCCGGGCGGCGTGATCGCCGTGGGCCTGCTGGTGCCCTTTGCCGGCTTCGACAACTGGCTCGACGCGCGGATGGAGGCGTGGTTCGGCCTCTCGACCGGACTTCTGATCACCGGCTCCATCTGGCTGATGATCGGGGCCTACCTCATCCGCTTCCTCGCCGCGGCCATCGGCGCCTACGAGGGCGGGCTGGAGACGGTGACCGGCAACGTGGACGCCGCCGCCCGGGTGCTGGGCCGCGGGTCCTGGGGTATGGTGCGCGATGTTCACCTGCCGATCTTGCGCCGTAGCCTGCTGACCGCGCTGCTGATCGTCTTCGTCGACACGGTGAAGGAGCTGCCGGCGACGCTGATCCTGCGGCCGTTCAATTTCGATACGCTGGCCGTACAGGCCTTCCGCCTCGCCTCGGACGAGCGGCTGAACGGGGCGGCGGTGCCCAGCCTCGTGATCGCCGCCATCGGTCTGGTGCCGGTGATTCTGCTTTGCGCGCAGATCGGCGCCCGGCCCGGAGCGCGCGCGGCCGCCATCTAGCGATTGTCGGAATGTCCATTTTGGTTTACACTTTGGCCGTCCTGAGCCGAAGGGAAGCCACATGAACACCCAAAATCCCCCCGCCACCAACGTGATCTCCGCCCGCGCGATGTGGTCCATCGCGATCCTGCTGGGCGCCGTTTTGTGCATCGTCGCCGCCGCGACCTGGTCCGGGCGCAGCCCGTCCACCGGCCTGGATCACGGGCCTGTCGTGCGCGAACGGGCGCTGGTTTTTGAAGGCACGCTCAACGGGTCGGCGGTCATCCACGATGCCAACGGCACGCTGGTCGCGGACTATCCCTCTGGAAAAGCTGTCTTTATCTCCACGATCGTGCGCGTCATCGACCGGGAGCGGTCGCGGCGAAACCTGCCGCTCGACGCGCCGGTGCACCTGCGCCAGCGCGAGGATGGGCACCTGTCGATCTTCGATCCCAGCACGGGCCGCACCCTGCCCATCGCCGGATACGGGGCGGACAACGTCCAGGCCTTCGCCGCGCTCCTGAACTAGACACATCCGCGCCGGGCGGGTGGAAAAAGTGTCAGTGTTAATTGACATATCCGCTTGGCCGCGTATTCTGATCCTGCCGATCACGGCGACGACTCCTGTCTTCAGATGCGCATCTTCCGCGGGCGCAGCTGGGGCAGTTCAGGAAGGCAAGCCCTGAACCGCGAGGATTGCGCCGCGATGGGTGGTGGGGCCTGGCCCCATCGATCCAGAACAAGCTCGCCGCCAGTTCTAAACCATTCTGGCCAGGCGCTCCGCGTCTCCGCGTGCGGGTGTAGGTCCTGAATGTCGCCCGACCGATGTAATGTTGGTCGGTCGGGCGAGCTCACTTTTTGCGGGTGGTTCGCGCGCCTGCCGCATTCGCAACCGCGCAGAGGCGCGATTAAGGAGGATGCGATGGCGCTGCTATCGTTCGAGAGAAAGTACCGCGTCCGAGGCGGTACGCTGGTCGGCGGAGACCTGTTCGACTTCTGGGTCGGGCCCTACTACGTCGGCTTCTTTGGCGTGACGACGCTGTTCTTTTCGGCGCTCGGCACGGTTCTGATTTTCTACGCGGCGGCCATGGGGGACACCTGGAATCCCTGGCTGATCTCGATCGAACCGCCTGAGCTTGACGTCGGATTGGGGGCCGCCCCGCTGCTGGAAGGCGGCATCTGGCAGATCGTCACGATATGCGCCCACGGGGCGTTCATCAGTTGGATGCTCCGCGAGGTGGAAATTTGCCGCAAGCTCGGCATGGGCTACCACGTGCCCTTCGCCTTCGGCCTCGCGATCCTGGCCTACACGACGCTGGTCGTGATCCGGCCGGTTCTGATGGGCGCCTGGGGGCACGGTTTCCCCTACGGGATCTTCAGCCACCTCGATTGGGTGAATAACGTGGGCTACGCCTACGGCAATTTCCACTACAACCCGGCCCACATGCTGGCGGTGACGTTCTTCTTCACCACGACGCTGGCGCTGGCGCTGCACGGATCGCTCATCCTGTCCGCCGCCAACCCCGAAGAGGGCGCCACCATGCGCAGCCCAGAGCACGAAGACACGTTCTTCCGGGACTTCATCGGCTATTCGATCGGGCCGCTCGGTATCCACCGTCTGGGCCTGCTGCTCGCGCTGAACGCGGGCTTCTGGTCGGCGGTTTGTATCGTGATCTCGGGCACCGTCTGGTTCGAGGCCTGGTTCGACTGGTGGTATTGGTATGTCGACCTCCCGTTCTGGGTCGATCTGGAAGGAGGCGTCAATGGCTGAGTATCAAAACATCTTCACGCAGGTGCAGGTCCAAGGTCCGCCCGAAATGGGCATGGTCGAGGACGCCGACCTGCTGGATCGGACGAAGGGCGCATCCTTCTCCACCCTTCTGGGCTGGTTCGGGAATGCGCAGCTGGGCCCGATCTACCTGGGCAGCTTCGGCGTCGTGTCCCTGGCCACCGGTCTGATCTGGTTCATGATGGTCGGCTTCGCCTACTGGGACCAGGCGGGCTATAACCCCGGCGTGTTCCTGCGCGACCTCTTCTACTTCTCGGTCGAGCCGCCATCGGAGGAATATGGCTTGTCCATCCCGCCGATGAACGAAGGGGGCTATTGGCTGATCTCCAGCTTCTTCCTCCTGGTGTCGGTCATGGCGTGGTGGGGGCGGTCCTTCGTCCTCGCCCAGCAGCAGAAGATGGGCAAACACGTCTTCTGGTCCTTCGGCGCGGCCATCTGGCTGTTCCTGGTCCTGGGTCTGATCCGGCCGCTCTTCATGGGCTCCTGGGCGGAGGCGGTGCCCTACGGCATCTTCAGCCACCTGAACTGGACGATGAACTTCTCCGTCTTTTACGGAAACCTGTTCTACAATCCGTTCCACGCCCTCTCTATCGTGTTCCTCTATGGCTCGACACTGCTCTTTGCGATGCACGGCGCGACGATCCTGGCCGTCTCCCGCTACGGCGGCGACCGGGAACTGGAGCAGATCGCCGACCGCGGCACCGCCACGGAACGCGCGGCCCTGTTCTGGCGCTGGACCATGGGCTTCAACGCCACGATGGAAGGTGTGCACCGCTGGGCCTGGTGGTTTGCGGTTCTGACCCCGATCACGGGCGGCATCGGCATCCTGCTGACGGGCACGGTCGTCGACAATTGGTACGAGTGGGCACAGATCCACGGCTTCGCACCGCTGGACTAGGGAGGATAGCATGAACGATCCATTCGGCCTCGACGCGGCGCAAACGCCAGCCGACCGGCGGGAACGCATCCGCGCCAACATCACGATGCAGATGCTCAAGGGCTTCGGCATCGCCGGCAGCGTGGTTTTCGGTCCGATCCTCTTCATTTACCTGTTGATCGGGATCGGAACCCTGCTGCCCCCGGAATCGAAGGAGGCGGTGGACCCCACCCCCGATTCCTTCGTCTCCAACTCGCCGGAGCCGCAGGTGATGGACGACGGCAGCTAGCCCGCCGCGCGCCTTTCAAAGCGTCAGATGCCGTCCGCAAAGCGCGGGCGGCGTTTTTTGTCATGTAAAGCCGCGGTCCGTAGCTTCTGTCGAAGAGGAGAGTGTCTACGGCCTTCGGTTGCGGTGCGAGACATCGCTCTCGCCTGGAATTGCAACGGGAGCGGTCGTCTGAGCGCTATCTGCCCGGGGCGGTTTGACAACCATCTTGGTCACCTACGCGGCCTGCAAGAAAGTCCGGCGACCGATCGAAGCGGCTTCGGGTCCGTTCTGTGGCATCAATAGCCACAAGCCACTGCAGCCTCGGACGAAAAACCGCACATCCGCCTAACAGGAAATAAAGGTGAAGCTTGTTCTGGGCTCGTGAGGAATGTGGTCGGAGTAGCAGGATTCGAACCTACGACTTCTGCCTCCCGAAGACAGCGCTCTACCAGGCTGAGCTATACTCCGACTAGGGCGGTGGCTTACGCAAGGCCGGGCCCTTTGGCAAGGGGGCCTCTGCCCGCCATGCGGAAGAATCGCCATGTCACCAGGCCGCCGGCAAGCGCCACCCCGATGCCGTATCCGATCCAAACACCGTTCGGCCCCCAGCCCAGCCAGAAGCCAAGCGCGTAGCCCAGCGGCAGCGCGACGATCCAATAGGCGACGAGGGTGATGCAGACGGGCACGACGTTGTCCATCATCCCGCGTGCGGCGCCCAGCATCGTTCCTTGCACCCCATCGGCGATCTGCATGATGGCGACGATGACGAACAGGCTCAGCGCGATGCCAACCACCTGCGCATCATCCGACAGCGCACACGTCACCACCCCGCGCCCCGCCAGAACCGCTAGCATCACCAGGGCCATCCACCCCACGATCAGACCCAGTGCGGCCCGGCCGATCCGGGTCAGGCGCGCATGGTCGCCTGCCCCAATGGCCGTCCCAATACGGATCGACACGGCGATGGCCACACCCAGCGGCACCATGTAGAGGACCGCGCCGACCGAGCTGACGATCTGGTTGGCCGCCAGCGCAGCCGCGCCGAAGCCGCCCATCATCAGGCCCGCCACGGCGTAGGCGCCGCCTTCGCTGACATAGCCGGCCGCGATGACGCCACCCTGGCCGAGCTGCGTGCGCACCTCCGCCCCTGTCAAAGTCCCCCGCTGCCGGCTGCTGGCAAAGTCCGGATGTCGCCGCCACAGCGGCCACAGCGCACCAAGGGACGCGCTTTGCGAAAAGAGGCTGGCGAGGCCCGCACCCGTCAAACCAAACCCCGCCCAGCCTCCGATCCCGTGGATCAGGATCAGATTCGCCGGCACGTTCAGCACCACCGCCAGAAAGGCGACCGCCACGCCAAGCCAGGCCTTGTCGGTCGCATCGAACAGCGCCTTCAACGCGTAGAACACAGTGAACGGCACCAGGGAGAACGCCATGGTCACCCAGTAGCCGCGCAGCACCGCAATCACCGCCGGCGGCTGGCCCAGCCGATCGAGGAACGGGAGCATGGCCAGCATAAACGCGGCGCCCACCACACCAGCGCACAGGCCGACGACCAGCGCCGTCCGCGTGGCATTCGACAGTGCAGCGGCGTCCGCGCGGCCCACCGCCCCGGCCACCCGCACCCCCGCGACGGAGGCAAAGCCATAGAGGCCGGAATAGAGCACGATCAGGACCGAGGCTGTCACGGACGCGCCGGCCAGCGGCACCGTGCCCAGCGGCGCGATCATGATCGTGTCGATCACGCCGATCAGCGTCGCGGCGGCCAGGGACATGACGATGGGCACTGCCAGGCGGATGAGGGCGCGGGCTTCGCTGCGCACGGAACGGGTTTGGGTCATGATCGCTCGCCGCGCGAAGGTCCCCGGGCCCGGGCCTCCGCCAGATATGTCCTGCGCCAGCCACGCGGCGATTGCTTGCGAGGGGATGTAACTGCGCCGGCGGGCGGTGCAACCGCACTCCTGTCAGGCGCTGTCAGGTGTCATCCTTGGCCGCGTCAACTTGTGGGCCGATCCGGGGATGCACGCCGGCCACCACGCGGCTGCGCGTTGCCGTGACCGGACTGTTGGCCGATGCGCCGCTGCGCTCCCGCAGCAGGATATAGAGGCCGGAGGCGATGACGATGCCCGCGCCGATGGCGGTTGTCAGCGACGGCATTTCCTCGAAGAACAGGATGCCGAAGAGGCTCGCCCACAGGATCTGGCTGAATTGCATGGGCGCCACGGTGCTCGCCTCCGCCACCGAATAGGCTTTGATCATCAGCCGCATCGCGATGTGGCCCAGGATGGCCAGGCACGCGATCAGCGCCAGCGCGCCGCCCTGCATCGGTACAAAGACGAAGGGCAGCGCGGCGCACATCAGGCCGAACTGCGCCAGCATGGGATAGATCAGCAGCACGACGGGCCGCTCCTCCCGCCCGATCTTGCGCACGATGGTGGAGCTGAGCGCGCCCATCGCTGCCCCCAACAGCGCCGCGCCATGGCCCCATTCCAGCTCGATCTGCGCCGGTTGCAGCACCACGATCACACCGCCCAGCCCCACGGCGACCGCCACCCAGCGGCGCAGGCGCACGACTTCCCCCAAAAGCGGCACGGACAGCGCCGTGATCAGCAGCGGGGTGGAAAACAGGATCGCGTAGACTTGCGCCAGCGGCAGGACGGAGAAGGCGTAGAACGCGCAGATGGTCGAAATCACGACCGCCCCGGTCCGCACCCCCGTCCAGACGGGCCGCTTGGGGATCAGTGTGCCGGACGTGGTGTCCTGCACCAGCATCAGCGTGGTCAGCGGAAAGGCGAAGAGGACCGAGAAGAAGATGATCTGAAACGCCGAATACCCGCCCCCCAGCACTTTGATCAGCGCATCGTGCCCGGCAAAGATCGCGAACGCCAAAAGCGACAGCAGCGCGCCTTTGGTCGAGGCGGACATCAGGCGACGCTTGGCGTATCGAATCCCGCGATGGGTTTGACATCGATGCTGTCCGCGAGCGTCGGCACCTTGTGATGCAAGTCGTACTGCATCTGCATCGCCAGCCAATACCGCGCTCCGGTTTTCAGCGCTTTACCAAGCCGGATCGCCATCTCCTGAGTGACCGGTTTTTTACCGTTCAACAAATCGGAAACGCCAGCGCGCTTTACACCCAAATGGGCTGCAAACTGCTCCTGGGTCATTCCTAACTCAGGCAGAACGTCCTCTTTGAGGATTTCGCCAGGATGCGGAGGGGCGAAGCCCAGGCCTGTCTCTGAATTAACCATGGTAGTCCTCGAAATCGACATCGTAGGGTCCGTGCTCGTCCCACCGAAAGGTGACGCGCCAGTTTTTCGTGACGTGTAGTGCGTATTCCCCTTGGCGGTCACCAACCAAGGCATGGCATCGATACAGCGTAAGCTCCTGTGGCGAAACGATCTGGTTCAAAGACGCTAGAATGCGCTTAAGCCTCGGCTCAAATTGCGCACCGACTTTTGATCGTTTGCCCAAAAAGAGCTTGCGCAACTCTTTGTGCCTTATGCGTTCGGAGGTCAGCACCCGGTCACCGTTACCGGTTGGATAGCACGACTCCTCAGAGGAGTCACCGTCAAACTGAGGCGTCGAGCTTTGCCAGGATCGCGTCGCCCATCTGGGTGGTGCTGACCGGCGTGACGCCATCCTCGCCCAGCAGGTCGGCGGTGCGCAGGCCGTCCGCTAGCACGGCCTCGACCGCTGTCTCCAGCCGGTCCGCCTCTGCGCCGGCGTCGAAGGAATAGCGCAGCGCCATCGCGAAGCTGAGGATACAGGCGATCGGGTTGGCCTTGCCCTGACCCGCGATGTCGGGGGCGGAGCCGTGCACCGGCTCATAGAGCGCCTTGGGCCGGCCGTTTGCCATCGGCGCGCCAAGCGAGGCGGAGGGCAGCATCCCGAGGCTGCCGGTCAGCATTGCGGCAAGGTCCGACAGCAGATCGCCAAAGAGGTTGTCGGTCACGATCACGTCGAACTGCTTGGGCCAGCGGGTGAGCTGCATCGCGCCCGCATCCGCGTACATATGGCTGAGCTCCACCTCCGGGTAGTCCGCACCGACGCGCGTTACGACCTCGCGCCAGAGAATGCCGCTCTCCATCACGTTGGCCTTTTCCATGCTGCACAGGCGCTTGCCTCGCCGCATCGCCAGCTCGAAGGCGGAGCGGGCGACGCGGTCGATCTCGCTCTCGGTATAGCGCTGGGTGTTGATGCCGACGCGCTCGTTGCCTTCCTCGATGATGCCGCGCGGCTCGCCGAAATAGACGCCCGAGGTCAGCTCGCGCACGATCATAATGTCGAGCCCCGCGACCACGTCTTTCTTGAGCGACGAGAAATCGGCCAGCGCGTCAAAACACTGTGCCGGGCGCAGGTTGGAATAGAGGTCCATCTCCTTACGCAGGCGCAGAAGGCCGCGCTCCGGCTTCACGGAGAAATCCAGATCGTCGTATTTCGGACCGCCTACGGCGCCGAGCAGGACGGCGTCGACCTCCTGCGCGCGGGCCATCGTGTCGTCGTGCAGCGGCGTGCCGTGCGCGTCGTAGGCCGCGCCGCCGACCAGGTCCTCGCTCACGTCGAAGGCCAGGCCGCGCTTGTCGCCGTACCAGCCGATGATGCGCTGCACCTCCGCCATGACTTCGGGGCCAATCCCGTCGCCGGGCAGGATCAAAAGGGACGGGTTGGACATCGGGCGCACTCCTTGAAAACAGTCCCGCGGGGCCTAGCCCGCGCCTGCCGAGGGGTCAAGTTGGCCGGCGGTCAGCGCGCGATGTCGGCCCAGATCAGGACGTGCCGGCTGGCTTCGGGATCGGGCGCTGTGACGCCTGTGCCAGTGATGGTCAGGCCCACGCTGGGCAGGATGTAGCTGGCGCGCATCGGGCCCGTCTGTTCCCAATTTGCTGTCGGCGTGCGCAGGCCCGGGGGGTCCTGCAGACGCGCATCCGCCAGAAGGTCCGCCATGATCGCCCGACGCCCCTCGCCCTTGCCGGGGTCGATATTGGACTGGCCGGCCAGCACGAACGCGTCCGGCGCCGCACCGAATGCTCCGTCCAGGTAAAGCTGCCAAAACCGTGCCTCATCCCCGCCGCGCCGGCCGTTGCGGTCTTCCGGCCCGTCGAAGACCGGCGTGGAGCCGTGCCAGGTGAGGAGGGTAATCGGGCCGTCCGGCGCCTCAATCGGGATGGCCCAGTGGGCGACCGAAGACAGGCGCTGCACCGCTTGCGCCGCGTCGCTGGGGAAGGCCGATCCGTCCCGCCGCGTCGGCAGGGCCGCGCCCGGCAGATCGCGCCACAGCAGGGCAGAGAAATTCTGCACCGCGCCGATGGGATACCGCGAAAGGACCGCCATTCCGCCTTGGCCTAGGAAGGTGCCGTAGCCCTGCGCGTCTCGCGGCCCAAAGCGCCGATCGTCCCCGTCCAGATCGATGCCGGTCGGGATGCCCGTATTGGGCTGGGCGGCAAAAAGGTGGGGATAGTCGCGGCTCAGCCCCTCCGCGAAGGCGGCGAGCGCGCGGCCCTCGTAATCCCAGTCGAAGCCTTGCAGAACCAGCACGTCCGGGGCGGCGCTATCGATGACCGATTGCACCGCGCTGACCTGGTCCTCGCCCTTCAGGATGTCGCGTAGGAGAAGTCCCGGCCCGTCCCGGAACAGCTCGGCATTATAGGTGGCGATACGGATCTCCGCGGCGGCGCAGCCCGCCCACAGCGCAAAGATCAGGCCAGCTGCAAACCGCCATCCTGCGCGTAAGTGCGGCGCCGCTTTTCCTGGATCATTCCGGCAATCTTGGCGAGGGCGATGCCGCGCATGATCAGGCTTGCGGGAAGAAAGGCCCATGCGGTCAAAATCCAGATCAGCGTTTGGGAGTCGTCCAGCATCCGCGAGTCTATCAGCCCGCCCGCCGCCTTGACCAGCGCAGGGATGATGAAGGGCAGCATGACACCCAGCGCCATCGCCACCCGCGCGTCCCGCTGCATCCGCAGCAGCGCGTCGCCGCCCGCCGTTGGGTCGAACAGCGGCAGGTTGATCCAGACATTGAACGCCTCCCCCCGGCTGGAGGGCCAGCCGAACAGGCGCACCAGCACCGCAAAGGCAGCGATGGCCGCAAGCGACATCGCGTAGGTCAGGCCCGCCGCGGCGCGGATCAGCGCCACCAAAGGCTCCGGCACGTCCTGCGGCAGGCTGAGCACCACCAGCCGCACGGGAGAGAACGGAAAATCGAGTGTGCCGCCGATCAATGTGGCAACGGAGGTGAGCGCCGAATTGGCCAGCGTGACCTCCGTCCGGCCTTTGCAGATCGTCGTCAGCACCAGAACGATCAGGAACAAGGCGGCGAAGCGCAGGCGGTTCAGGGGCGGGGCATCGCGGAAGGTGATGATCGACGGAAAGACCGAATTGTATTCGACGAAAACCAGGAAGAACGCCAAAAGAGCAATCAAAACAGTAAGGTGCGTGCTGTCGGCCGCGACGTCCGGCAGGACGAGTGCCGGTGTGACGATCATCAACGCCACCAAAAAGCCGCGGATGGCCGCGCCCATTGCTCGTGCGATCACTGCGCTATCCCTTCAAACTGGCCAGCCGCGATGCGTTGCCGCGTGCTTGTTCCACTTTGATCCCGCCGGGAGGGCGGGCTGCCTCATTCTTGCCTCTTTTGTGCCTTCTTTCGCCGCAGTGCTCAAGCCCGTTGGCGCAGGGCGCGGGCGGAGGGGGCAGGGATGTGGTGCGGTTTTGCACCATCTGCGCTGTTCCGCGCAGATATTGTGGTGCTGCGTGCCGCGACCACCAGGATCGCGGCGCGCGTTTCAGCAGGTGTCAGACCCAGGGCCGCGCGGCGCTCGCCTCCACCTCGAAGGCGTCGATGGCGGGGCCCTTCTCCATGGTCAGGCCGATATCGTCGAGGCCTTCCAGCAGGCAGTGGCGTTTGAAGCTGTCGACCTCGAAGGCGAAGACCTCTCCGTCGGAGGTCGTGACCGTCTGCGCCTCCAGATCGATGGTCATGCGCGCGTTCTCGCCCCGCTCCGCATCCGTCATCAGCACGTCGACGACCTCTTGCGGCAGTGCGATGGGCAAAATACCGTTCTTGAAGCAGTTGTTGTAGAAGATGTCGGCAAAGCTGGGTGCGATCACGCAGCGGATGCCGAAATCCTTGATCGCCCAGGGCGCGTGTTCGCGGGACGATCCGCAGCCGAAATTATCGCCCGCGACCAGGATCTCCGCCCCGCGATATTGCGGCTTGTTCAGCACGAAATCGGGCAGCTCCGCGCCCGCATCGTCGTAGCGCATCTCGTCGAAGAGATTCTTGCCCAGGCCCGAGCGCTGGATCGTCTTCAGGAACTGTTTGGGGATGATCATGTCGGTGTCGACATTGATCAAAGGCAGCGGCGCCGCGACGCCTGTGAGGGTGGTGAACTTGTCCATGGTGGATCCTTTCGGAGGCTCAGCCCGGAACCGCGCGGATCGCCGCATTGTTGGTCCGAACATAGCAAAGAGGAGAGAGACGATGGCCTACAGCGAAGGCGACAAGGTCGAGTGGGAGTGGGGCAACGGCAAAGGCACCGGGACGGTGGCGAAGGTCTACACCCAGAAGATCACGCTCAAGATCAAGGGCAGCGAAGTGACGCGCGACGCCTCGGACGATGAGCCGGCCTATAAGATCGAACAGGAAGACGGCGACGAGGTTCTGAAGTCTCATAGCGAGGTGAAGAAGGCGGCATAGGTTCTGGATGGGCAGATTGCCCATCCGGTAATCGCGCGTGGTGTAGGACGGACAATCTGCCCATCGCGCACCCCGCATCACATCATCTCCCGTACGTCCGTAAGCTTGCCGGTGACGGCAGCGGCGGCGGCCATTGCGGGTGACATTAGGTGCGTGCGGCCCCCGCGGCCCTGGCGGCCTTCGAAATTGCGGTTGGAGGTGGCGGCGCACCGCTCTCCGGGCTGCAACTGGTCGGGGTTCATCGCCAGGCACATCGAACAGCCCGCAAGGCGCCACTCGAACCCCGCATCGCGGAAGATATCGGCCAGGCCTTCCTCTTCGGCCTGCGCGCGCACCAGGCCTGATCCCGGTACGACCATCGCGCGTTTCACGGCGATCTTCTTGCCCCGCAAAATCTCAGCCGCGGCGCGCAAGTCTTCGATCCGGCCATTGGTGCACGAGCCGATGAAGACCGTGTCGATGGCCACATCGCTCAGAGGCGTGCCGGGGATCAGACCCATGTAGTCAAGGCTGCGCGCGGCGGCGTCGATCTTGCCTCCCTCGAAGTCGGAGGCTTCGGGCACGGCGGCGGTGATCGGCAGCACGTCCTCGGGCGAGGTGCCCCAGGTCACGACCGGCGCGATATCCTCGCCCTTGATCGTGATCACCTTGTCCCAATGCGCGCCCTCATCCGAGAACAGCGTCTTCCACCAGGCCAGCGCCGCCGTCCACTGCGCGCCCTTCGGCGCGTGGGGCCGGCCCATGCAGTAGGCGAACGTCTTCTCATCCGGCGCGATCAGGCCCGCGCGCGCGCCGCCCTCGATCGCCATGTTGCAGACGGTCATGCGCCCTTCCATCGACAGATCGCGGATCGCCTCCCCGCAATATTCGATTACGTAGCCCGTGCCGCCGGCGGTCCCCGTCTCTCCGATCACGGACAGGGTGATGTCCTTGGCCGTGACGCCGGGGCGCAGCTTGCCCGTGATCTCGACCTTCATGTTCTTGGACTTCTTCTGGATCAGGGTCTGGGTGGCCAGCACATGTTCCACCTCGCTGGTGCCGATCCCGTGGGCCAGCGCGCCGAAGGCCCCGTGCGTCGCTGTGTGCGAGTCGCCACAGACGACTGTCATTCCAGGCAGGGTCCAGCCCTGTTCGGGACCGACGATATGCACGATCCCCTGGCGGATGTCGGACACCGGATAATAGTGAATGCCGAACTCCTTGGCGTTTTTGTCCAGCGCAGCCACTTGGATGCGGCTGTCTTCGGTCATGGCCTCGGGGTTTTCGCGCCCCTGGGTCGTCGGCACGTTGTGGTCCGGCACCGCGATGGTCTTGTCGGGTGCGCGCACCGGACGGCCCGCCATACGCAGGCCTTCGAAGGCTTGGGGCGAGGTGACCTCGTGCACCAGATGGCGGTCGATATAGAGAAGGCAGGTGCCGTCATCCGCTTCGTGCGCGACATGGGCATCCCAGATTTTATCATAGAGCGTTTTGGGGGACATCGGGTCCTCTCCCGTGATGTGGCGATGGATAGGGGTCGTGCGAGCCGCCTTAGGATAGGCGGGCCAGCACCGTCTGTGCGGCGCCGTAGAACCGTTCGCGCAGCAGCGCGCGGTCAGCGATATGCCAGTCTTGCTTCATCACCGCTGGGCCTAGCCGGATTCCAGTGTTCGATCAAGGCGCTGGCTTGACGCGGGGCCTTTGCATGCCATGGTTGAGCGCATGGAGAATGACACCACCGAAAGCGTCTCCGTCCCCGACGCCGTGACCGAAGCCCCGCGGGTCAATCCGGGGGACGAGCTTCTGGCCCTGATCA
Source organism: Pseudomonadota bacterium (assembly GCA_039178165.1). Taxonomy (GTDB): domain Bacteria; phylum Pseudomonadota; class Alphaproteobacteria; order Rhodobacterales; family Rhodobacteraceae; genus JBCBCP01. Next base: position 32,055 of record JBCDFL010000009.1, read on the forward strand.
GCGAATTATGGCTGGCCGCGCAGACCTTTGGCGAGCGGCTGATGAGCCCCGGCTGGACCCAGTACCAAGTCCTGATGCTGATCGGCCTGGCGCTAGTGGCCTGGGGCCTCGGCCGCGTGTCCGGCCGGGCGGTCGACCGGGCCGTGCGCGCACGCAGCGGCTGGCAAGCCTGGCAATTGCGCGGGATCATCCAATTCCGCAAGCGTCTGGGCCTGATCTGGTTCGTCCTTCTGGCTTGGCTGCTGTGGGCGGTGATGCAGCAGGTGACTTGGCCCTCGCGCTCCTAACTGATCGGCGTCGCGGCGACGATCGCGACCGCTTGGGTCCTGATCGCCTTCGCCGCGCGGCTGGTGCGCAACAAGCTCTTGCGCCGTTTCGTGTCCTGGGGCCTGTGGATCTACGCCACGCTGTTCTTCCTGGGCCTGGTGGAGCCTGTCGCCTCCTTCCTCGATTCGCTCGCGTTTTCGGCGGGGGATTTCCGCCTATCGGCCCTGACGCTCCTTCAAACCCTCGTTGCCGTCGGCGTGCTTATCACGGTCGCCCGCATCCTCAGCACCCAGGCCAACAATGCGCTGCGCCGGAACGAGGATATCAGCCCCTCCATGCAGGTGCTGGCCGTGAAGGGCGTGCAGATCACCGCCTATGGCCTGGCCTTCTTCCTCGGGGTGCAGGCGGTCGGGATCGACCTTACGGGACTCGCCGTGCTGTCGGGGGCCATCGGCGTCGGCTTGGGCTTCGGCCTGCAGAAGGTCGTGTCGAACTTGGTGTCGGGCGTCATCATCCTGCTCGACAAGTCGATCAAGCCGGGCGACGTCATCAGCCTGGGCGACACGTTTGGTTAGATCAACGCGCTGGGCGCCCGCTACGTGTCGATCACCACGCGGGACGGCAAGGAATACCTGATCCCGAACGAGGACCTGATCACCGGGCAGGTGGTGAACTGGTCGCACAGCAACGACTACGTCCGGCTCGATATCTATTTCGGGACGTCCTACGGCGACGATCCCCACCTGGTCCGCAAGCTCGCGATCGAGGCGGCGGCGGGCGTGAACCGGGTCCTCAGCGACCGCGCGCCCGTCTGCCATATCGTCGGGTTCGGGGACAGCAGCGTCGACTATATCCTGCGCTTCTGGATCACCGACCCGACGGGCGGGCTGACGAACATCCGCGGAAATGTCTATCTCGCGCTTTGGGACGCGTTCCAGGCGCACGACATCTCCATCCCGTTCCCGCAGCGCGAGGTGCGGATGCTGGGCGAGGATCAGGCCGCCGCCGAGGGCGCGTCCGACGGCGCATCCGGCGCCGCTTCCAGCAAATCGCCGGGCTGACAGTCCAGCGCCGCGCACAGACGGGCGAGCGTGTCGAACCGGATGCCTTTGACCTTGCCCGATTTCAGCAGGCTGAGGTTCTGCTCGGTGATCCCGATCTCCGCCGCCAGCGCCCGGCCCCTGATCTTGCGCCGGGCCATCATCACGTCGAGGCGTACGATGATCTGCATCACACGAACCCCTCGTTCTCCGCGGCGATCCGTGCTGCCTCCGCCTGGATCCAGCCAAATAGGGTCAGCACACTCGCCGCCAGAAGCAGCATGATATCCGCGCCCTCCAGGCCGATGGCCAGGCTGCGCTGGCCGGGCGGGTTGTTCCAGGTCAGCGCCAGGATGATCACCGTCCGCCCCACGACGTTCAGCAGCGCGAGGCCAAGCAGCACCCGGCCCAGTCGCAGCGCGTAGCCGGCGGTATCCGGCTGAAACGCCTCCCCCCGCCCGCACGCCTCGAGCCACTCGTAAAGCAGGTAGAACGTCCAGCAGACCAGCGCGAAGCAGATCGCCGCCTCCAGCCGGAAGAGCCAGATCGCGCTGCGGGCTAGATCGGCGGGCGCTGTGACGTGGGCAAACGCCTCCCGCATCTGCGCTTCGGACAGGCCGCCTTGCCACAGGCTCAGCGCGGCCAGAAACGGCAGCGCCGCCAGGGTCAGGCACGCGCCCCAGGCCAGGATGCGCGCGCGTCGGGTGAAGGAGGTGTGGGTCATCGCTCTATTCCTTGGATATAAAAATTAATGTAAGACAATAAAAAATGATTCAAAAGGACAAAGTGTGACCCGCATCCTTCTTCTTACAGTGGCCATCGTTCTGGGCGCCTGTGCCTCCCTGGACCTGGGCACGGCGCGCGCGGTGGCGCGCCTCGACCCGCTCACTGTCGATCCCGCAGACATCGCCGTGCGGCTGACCCCGCCGGCGGGGATGGACGTGCAGGACGGCTCCGCCCGGCTGCGCCTGTCGGCCCGCCGCGGCACGGAGGAGCGGGGGACGGATATCGACCTGCGGCGGTCCGGCGATGTCTGGACCATCCCGGCGGAGGATCACGCGCGCCTGCGGGCCGAACAGGCGGCCATCGCGGCGTGGAAGGCGGACGATCCGAGTACCGAAGGCAGCCTCAGCGTCACCATGGATCCCTGCCGCACCGGCGCCCTGCCGCTGGGGCAAACCGGGTCAGTCGCGATCCGCCTCGCGCCCGGCGCGCCCTTCCTGCCGCTGCTGACCGACGCACCGGTGCAAAGGCTTCTGGGCGAGGGGGACGCACAGGGCCTGCCGCTCTGCCGGAACTGACCCTCCGCCCCCGGCGTTCGCCGGGGAAAGAGGAGAGAGAGACATGAGCCATACCCTGCGCCTATAGAACAAGGCCCCGCTGACCCACGACACCTACCGCTACATCTTCGATCGCCCGGCCAATCTGGATTTCGAGCCCGGCCAGGCGGCGGAGCTCACGCTGCACAAGGAGGGCTGGACCGACGAAGGCCGCGCCTTCACCTTCA
>JBCDFL010000010.1:0-33840 GCA_039178165.1 Pseudomonadota bacterium
AGGCGCCGTCTGTCCGGCAGAGCGCAGGGCCAGATCCGTCTCCGTCAGCACCGCCAGCGCCGTCTCCAGCCGCGCGGGTCCCCAGCGCCGCGCCTGTCCCATCATCCGGTCGCGGTTCGGTCCCCAGATTGCAGGGCGCCCGGAGGTGTCGAGCGCGGCGCGGTGCAGGGTGCGAAAGTGGCGCATCGCCCCGATGCACAGCGTCACGGCATTGACGCCCTGCGCCTGCAGCTTGCGCATGACCGGGCCGATCTGATCCGCGCGTCCGTCGGCCACGGTCATCAGTACATCGTCCACCGCAGCCTCCGTCGACACGGGCGCCACCGCGGCCACGTCTGCGGCGCTCAGTGGCGCGCTGTCATTCAGCTTGTAAAGTGACACCTTTTCAACGGTTTGTCGGAAATCACCGGGGTCCAGCTCGCCCGCCAGCGCGACCAATGCATCCATCCCCTCGCGCGCCGGCTGGGGCAAGCCGGCGTCCTGCAAAGCCGTCTCGATCTCGTCCCGCGTGGGCGGGTTGTCGTAGATACCGGCGGCGTAGGCGCTCTTGTGCCCCTCGAACGCCTTGCGCAATTTGGACGTCGGCTTGAGGTTGCCCGCCGTCACGATCAGCTGCGCGTCGCCCTCCTGCCAGGCCTCCAGCGCGGGCAGGATATAGCCCGCCTGCACCTCCGTCGCGTCCTCGACCAGCACCGCGCGCGGTCCGGGGAAGAAGCCGATGGCCTTGAGCGCATCAATCACCTGCGCCGGATCCTCCCGCAGCTTAGCGGCCGGGATGCGCGTCAGCCGCATCTCGTCCGAGCCGTTCGGGCCGATTAAGGCTCGGATGACCTCCTGCCTCTTCAGCGCCACGCGCATCCCATCCGCGCCAAAGATCAGCAGGCCTGTGGCCTTCGCATCAGGCTTGCGGAAATAGGCATTGGCCTGGCCGGTGTTCAGCTTCATAGGGCGGTGGCGATCAGCCGGTCAGTCAGCATGTCGGCCAGGATCGTGACCAGCCGTTCCTGCGCGTCGCGCTGCGCCTGCAAGGTGGCAACGGTCGTGCCTGTGGCGGAATAGCCAGTGAAATTAGATACTTCGCCCTGTGCGACCTGCACGCCCGTGCTGCGGTCGGTCAGGACATATTGCGCGGTGCCCAGCAGCGTGAAGCGGTCGATATTGCCGTCCGCGTCGATGGCCTGGCCTTCCTCGGTCGTGACGAGCGTCACGCCCAGATCGTAGGCCGGGTCGATACTGCGGCCCAGCCGCTCTTCCAGCCGGCGGACCAGCTGAAAGGTCGTGCGATCCGATGGCTCGCCAAAGGCGATGCGCCCGTTTAGCGCCGCGCCGGCATTGCCCGGCCCGTAGGCGGGGGTGAAGCCGCAGGCGGTCAGCGCCAGCAAAGCGCTGGCGAGCAGGGCCTTACACCACGACATTCACGATCCGTCCGGGCACCACGATCACCTTCTTGGGCTGCCCGCCCTCCAGCGCCTTTTGCACGGGGTCCGAGGCAAGGGCAGCGGCCTCCACGTCAGCCTTGTCCATATCGGCGGGCACCGTCAACTCGCCCCGGCGCTTGCCGTTGATCTGAATGGGCAGGGTGACCGTGTCCGACACCAGCATGGCCTCATCCGCGACGGGCCAGGGCGCGTTGACGATAAGGCCCTCGCCGCCCTGGTGCGCCCAGATGTCTTCGGCCAGGTGCGGCGTCATCGGCGCCATCAGCTGGGCCAGGGTCATCACCGCCTCGCGCTGAGCTTTATGGCCAGCCTTCGACTTCTGCAGGGTCGCGGTGAAGGCGTAAAGTTTGGCGATCGCCGCGTTGAAGCCAAAGCTCTCGACCCCCTTCGTCACGTCGTCGATGCAGGCGTGCATGGCGCGCAAGAGGTCCTGGTCGCCGGTCCCCTCGGCATATGGGTTCATCGCGCCGATCCGGTCGCAGATATTCCACACGCGGCTGAGGTGCTTGAACGCCGCTTCCGCCCCGCTGGCGGTCCACTCCACGTCGCGCTCCGGCGGGCTATCGGACAGCACGAACCACCGCGCAGTGTCCGCACCGTAGTCGCGGATGATGTTCAGCGGGTCTACGACGTTGTTCTTTGACTTCGACATCTTGGCGGAGGGGATGATCTGCACTTCCCGCCCGTCTTCTTTGAAGAACGCTTTGTTGTCCTTCAGGTTGATCTGTTCGGGATAGTAATAGACTGGCCGTCCGGTCTGCGGATCGTCCGTCTTGAAGATCGCGTGCGTCACCATTCCTTGGGTGAACAGCGCATCGAATGGTTCTGCCGCGCCTTCGGGAAGGTGACCCGTGGCGACCATCGCGCGGGCGAAGAAACGGGAATAGAGAAGGTGCAGGATCGCGTGCTCGATCCCGCCGATATATTGGTCGACGTTCATCCAGTAATCCGCCTCCGCCCGGTCGGTCGGCGTGTCGGCCTTCGGGGCGGTGAAGCGGGCGTAATACCAAGAGGAATCGACGAACGTGTCCATCGTGTCCGTCTCCCGCCGGGCGGGCTGGCCGCAGGCGGGGCAGGGCACATCGCGCCAGGTCGGGTGCCGCTCCAGCGGGTTGCCGGGGACGGAGAAATCAATCGCCGCGTTGCCGCTGTCGTAGGGCAGGGTGACCGGAAGGTTTTCCTTCTTCTCTGGCACCACGCCGCAGCTGTCGCAGTAGACGATGGGGATCGGGCAGCCCCAGTAGCGCTGGCGGCTGAGGCCCCAATCGCGGAGGCGGAATTTCACCTCGGCGGTGCCTTTGCCCTGCGCCTCGAACCAGTCGATGGTGGCGTCGATACCCTCTTGGCTCGTCGCCTCACCGACGCCGGCGAAGTGGTCGATGTAGTGGACCGTTTCGGTCTTGGCCGGAACAAGGGCGTCGTTCTGCACCTCGGTCTGATCGCCCGGCATGTAAAACGCGTTTTGCACGGGAAGGTCGTATTTCCGTGCAAAATCAAGGTCTCGCTGGTCGTGAGCCGGGCAGCCGAAGACGGCGCCGGTGCCGTAATCCATGAGGACGAAATTGCCGATCCAAACGGGGAGTGTGGCACCGTCGATGACCGGGTGCTGGACCGTCAGGCCGGTGTCCACGCCCTTTTTTTCGGCCTTTTCCATGGCCGCTTCGGTCGTGTCCATCCGGCGGCATTCGGCGATGAAATCCGCGAGGTCGGGCCGCTCCGCCTCCAAGGCCTTGGAGATCGGGTGATCGGGCGAGATGGCAATAAACGACGCGCCGCGCATCGTGTCGGGGCGCGTGGAATAGCACGCGATCGTGCCCGCGCCGTCCGTGCGGATGAAGGGGATGTTGATCCCGCGCGATTTGCCGATCCAATTCTCCTGCATCAGCCGCACCTTGGCCGGCCAATCGTCGAGGCTGTTGAGCGCGCTCAGTAGCTCGTCCGCCATATCGGAGATCTTGAAGAACCATTGCGTGAGCTCGCGCCGCTCGACCTCCGCGCCGGAGCGCCAGCCTTTGCCGTCGATCACCTGCTCGTTTGCCAAGACCGTCATGTCGACCGGGTCCCAGTTTACCATCGCGTTCTTGCGGTAGACGAAGCCTGCCTCAAGGAAGTCGAGGAACAGCGCCTGCTGCTGGCCGTAATAGTCCTCGTCACAGGTGGCGAACATGCGGTCCCAGTCGATGGAATTGCCCAGCGGCTTCATCTGGGCGACCATCTCGTCGATATTGGCGTAGGTCCAATCCTTGGGATGCCCGCCGCTGGCCATCGCCGCGTTCTCCGCCGGCATGCCGAACGCGTCAAAGCCCATCGGGTGCAGGACGTTGTGCCCCGTGGCCATCTTGAAGCGCGCGACCACGTCGCCCAGCGTGTAGTTACGCACATGGCCCATGTGGATGCGGCCCGACGGGTAGGGGAACATCTCCAGCACGTAATATTTCGGCTTGGAGGTATCGCGCGCGGCTTTGAAGACGTCAGCCTCTTGCCAGGCGGCTTGCCAGCGGGCTTCGATCTGGGACGGGGTATAGGGCATCTGGGTCTCTTTCATGCAAACGCCGGGCGGATGAGGCCCGGCGCAACACGTCATCGATATGAAGGAAAGGTGTTACAGCCGGTTGTCGGCGATCCGTAGCTGGCGCGCGCGGGTTAGGATCGCATCCTCCACGGCGCGCACGGTCGCAGGGCTTGCCGGGCCGCCGCGGGTCTGGAGCGCCACGTTGAGCGAACGGGCGTCGAGCGCCGGATCGTTGATCAGCACCGTTGCGCGGTAGGCACGGCCCCCGTTGGGTGGCGCGCCAAAGCCGGTGACGATCACGCCGGTATAGGGATCGACGGTCTGGATCGGCAGGAAGTCAAGCACCTGAAGCGACGCGGCCCAGATATAGCGGTTCACCAGGACGTTGGTTTCCGTCGACTGGCGGTTGAAGGCATTCCAGATCGTGTTCTGCGTATCGAGGTTATTGGGGTTGGTCGGGTCAGTGTATTGCGCCGGCCGCGCGGTGGCGGCGGTGCCGAAGCTGCGACCGCCACAGGCCGTGACTGCTGTCAGCGCGGTGGCCACTATACCGAATTTAACAAGGGTTGCAAAGCGCATATCCGCCCCCACGCCACTGGTTTGGCGAGAGGTCTACGCGTTGGCATGAATGGTGGCAAGTCGGATCACCCGCCCGTGCGGGATTCGCCGGTTGGCCGAGTGTGACATCCCTGCACCATTTGCGGCCACTTTGGGGCGCCGGACCGAGGGCCCGCTTGCGAGGACGCGTGATAAGAGCGAAACACCCTTCATCCCCTCACCGGATTCCCCGGTTTGGGCGAATGTTTGAAAACCGAGGGAAAACTCATGAAAAAAGTTCTCTTCGCGACGACTGCGCTGGTTGCCACGGCTGGCATGGCAGCAGCGGACGTCACGTTTGGCGGCTACGGCCGCTTCGGCATCCTGTATGATGAGACTGGTCAAGCGACTGCTGGTCCGGACGGCATCCTGGAAGATGATCCGACAACTACAGTTGATGAATCCGCGGACAACGGCACGACCAGCTCGACCGACATCACCAGCCGTTTCCGTCTGCAGATCGATGCAACCGCCGAATCCGACGCTGGCGTCACCTTCGGTGCACGCGTCCGCATCCAGCAGAACAACACCGACACCGGCGCGCACAACGGCGGCATGGGCCCGACTGCTGGCCCCGCAGGCACCGGCATCAACGGCGTGCGCTTCTTCGCTCGCTCCGGCGGCTTGGAAGTGGGTGTTGGTAACATCTTCGGCGCGATCGAATTCATGCCGGGTCAGTACCCGATCGACATCGGTCTGACCGGCCTGGGCTACGACTACACCGCTTACAACTTCCGCGGCGACGCATACTCGTCCGGCGCGAACGGTGCGGCTGGCTCCAACGGCATCGAAGTCCTGTACTCCGCTGGCGACTTCTCGGCACACCTGTCGGCTTCCGACACGAATGACCGTATCGCCGCACACGTGGCCTACACCTTCTCCGGCTTCACGGTCGCTCTGGGTGCTCAGGACTCCGATGCAGCAACCGATACCGACTGGACCGCGTCCATCGGCGGTTCCATCGGTCCGGCCGACGTGACCCTGGCCTACGCTGACAACGGCACCGGCGGCGACCAAATCGTCCTGGCAGCCCGTTTCGACGTTGGCGCGGCCACGAACATCGAAGTCTACGTTGCAGATCGTTCGGACGCGACCGATGGGTCCGCGAACGACACCGGCTACGGCATCGACTTCAACCACGACCTGGGTGGCGGCACGTCGCTGCGCGGCGGTATTGTTCAGCGTATCGCTGGCAACGTCCAAGCCGACCTGGGTGTTCGCTTCAACTTCTAAGTTGATCTGAACAACCTGACGATTTGGGGCAGTGCGTAAGCGCTGCCCCTTTTCTTTTGCCCGTCCGTCGGTACATCAGGATCCATGAGCCTGAACGACATTCAAAGCCGTATCGACACCGCCTGCGCCGAGGCGGGGCGCGATCCCGCGGACGTGACGCTGATCGCCGTCAGCAAGGTGCAGCCCGAAGAACGCGTGGCTGCCGTGCTGGACCAGGGCCACCGCATCTACGGCGAAAACCGCGTTCAGGAAGCGGCGGGCCGTTGGGGCGCTTTCGCGCCGCGCTATACTGGCCTCGACCTGCACTTGATCGGGCCGCTGCAGACCAACAAGGCGCGTCAGGCGATGGGCCTGTTTCAGCATATCCACTCGCTTGACCGGCCTAAACTGGCGACGACGCTGGCCCGACTGGCGCAGGAGCTGGGCACGTGCCCCGACCTCTTCATCCAGGTGAATACCGGGGAGGAGCCGCAGAAGGCTGGCATCGCCCCCCAAGACACCGACGCCTTCGTCGAGACCTGCCTCGGGCTGGACCTGCCGATCCGTGGCCTGATGTGCATCCCACCCGCCGAAGACACGCCCAGCCTGCACTTCGCGCTGCTCGCGAAGATCGCGGCGCGCAATGGGCTGCCCGGTCTGAGCATGGGGATGAGCGCCGATTTCGAACAGGCCATCGCTTTCGGCGCGACCCATATCCGCGTCGGATCGGCGATCTTCGGCGCTAGGGGATAATCAGCCGCGTTTCGAACCGGATCATCCGCGCGATCTGGCGCAGATGGTCCGGGCGCAGCCCGATACAACCTTCGGTCGGGGCACCGCGGCGCCGCCACCGATGAATGAAGATGGCCGACCCGCGCCCCGGAACCGCGTAGGGCCAGTTCCAATCGGTCAGGATCACCAGATCATAGAGGGGATCGGCCCGCCTCAGCACCTCGTGGCTGTGGGGGTAGGGCAACCGCGCAAGGTGGTTGTAGTCTTCGGCCTGCGGATCATCCGACCAGATATCGAACGGGCGGATCGGCACCGCCCAGTCGGCGGGCCGGGCCATCCGGTCCGGGCGGTAGAGCATCCCGACGATCCGGTGTGTGCCCCGCGGCGTTGCCCCGTCCCCTTCGCGCTTGGCGCTGGTCACTCCTGACCGCCCGATGGTGCACGGATAGGTGCACCCGAAGAAGCGGAGCCCCCGCGGCATAAGCACCATGTCCGAAGCCTTCAAAGCAGGTGACCGGATTTCGCCGCCTTCGTGGCGAGGTATTGCGCGTTCAGCGGGTTCTCCCCGACCTTGAGCGGCACGCGCTCAACCACATCGATGCCGCAGCTCTCCATGCGGGCGACCTTGGCCGGGTTGTTCGTCATTAACCGCACCGCGGAAAAGCCCATACGGCGCAAGATGTCGGCGCCAAGGCGGAAATCCCGCTCGTCATCCTCGAACCCCAGGCGGTGGTTCGCCTCCACCGTGTCGAAGCCTTGGTCTTGCAGCGCGTAGGCGCGCATCTTGTTGGCCAGCCCGATGCCGCGCCCCTCCTGGTTGAGGTAGAGCAGCACGCCGTGACCCGCGGCGCCCATCGCTGCCATCGCGGCGCGCAGTTGCGGGCCGCAATCGCATTTGAGGCTGCCCAGTAGATCGCCGGTGAAACAGGCCGAATGCAGGCGCGCCAGCACGGGCTCTGCGCGGTCGGGGCGGCCAATCTCGATCGCGTAGTGCTCCTCCCCCCCGTCGCCCGGGCGAAAGATGTGCAGGCGTCCCTGCTCGGACACGGCCATGGGCAGGCGAGCGTCGACGACAGGGGCCAATGGGCTGCGCTCCGGCAGCATCTCGATCAGCGGGCCGGCGGGCAGGACCGTCAGATCGTGTGCTCGGGCAAAGGCGCGTGCGTCGGGGATCGGCAGAACCAGGGCCGCCGGCAGCAGCCGGGCCGACTTGCATAGGCCGATGGCGGCGCGGTAGGGCACCGGATCGCCATCGCGCAGGCAGGACAGCGGCCCTTTCAGCGGGGTGCGCAAGTCGCCCTCCGGATCGGCCAAGGCCCGGATCCAGGCGACATCGGCCCCGGCGGGCACGGCGACCCGGGCAAGATCGGTGTCATACACCCGCGCCTTCAGCGTCTGCGCCCGACGCGCGGTCAGGGCCAGCGCCGGCAGGCCCATCGCCATCATCGCGCGCAAGCGGTCCGGCCCCAGCGTTTCTGCCGCCAGCACCAGGGTGTCCCCCACGACGATGGGCACGCCCATGCGCAGGTCTGCGCGGGCGCGGGCCATCAACTCGGGCAGGGTCGGGATCAACACGTTCATGGGCGGTTACATAGGCGGGACGGCCAAAAATTGAAACAATTGCCGCGGCGGGGCCACGTTGCCGTGAGGCTTCGACACATGACGTTGCGCTGTGCCCTGCCGCCCGCCATCTGGCATTCAGACACGAACGGGAGGGCCAAGCCGATGGCACAACTGAAGAAAATTCTGCTGGTCGACGACGACGAGGACCTGCGCGAAGCGCTGAGCGAACAGCTTCTGATGACGGAGGATTTCGACGTCTTCGAGGCCGCCAACGGCGCCGAAGCCATGAGCCGCGCGAAAGAAGCGCTTTACGACCTCGTCATCCTCGACGTGGGCCTGCCCGACACGGACGGGCGCGAGCTGTGCCGCCTGATGCGCAAGCAAGGGGTAAAGGCGCCGATCCTCATGCTGACGGGCCACGACAGCGACGCCGATACGATCCTGGGCCTCGACGCGGGCGCAAATGACTACGTAACCAAGCCTTTCAAATTCCCCGTCCTTCTGGCCCGCATCCGCGCGCAATTGCGCACGCATGAGCAGTCGGAGGATGCGGTGTTCCAGCTTGGGCCATATACCTTCCGCCCCTCGATGAAGATGCTGACGACCGAGGACGACAAGAAAATCCGCCTGACGGAGAAGGAAACCAATATCCTTAAGTTCCTCTACCGGTCGGCCGACGGCGTCGTGCCGCGCGATACGCTTCTGCACGAAGTGTGGGGCTACAATGCCGGCGTCACGACCCATACGCTGGAGACCCACATCTATCGCCTGCGCCAAAAGATCGAGCCGGACCCGTCCAATGTGCGCCTGCTGGTCACCGAAAGCGGCGGCTATAAACTCAACGCCTAACTTTTTGCGCGGGAGCCGGAACCAAAGCACGGTCCCGCGCGTACACCAGATACCGCCGCGCGTCGGTCCCCTTACGCGCACCTCCCTGTTGGACTTGCCGGGCCTTTGTGCCCGGCGTTTTTTTATCTTCGCAGACCCGCCGCACCGCGCCGCGCGGCGAAGTAGAGGCGTTTTGCGCGCGACCAGCGGTTCAGGCCCACGCATTCGTCGAATTCGCGCCAAAACCCGTCCGAGAAATGCGGCTTCATCACGCTGCGGAATTGGTCCAAGACCTCCGCCTCCAGGGGCGGGCGTACGGTCCACGGGATGCTGAGCGCGTTCAACGCAACCTCTTCGAACATGCGCTGACGCATGCGCAAATCCACCGCAAAGATGTTCCAACCGCCCGCCGGGCTGGCGTGGCGGTGCGCTTCGGGCACCTCGTTGAACAGGACGCGCGGGCCGATGCCCAGGCCGGGCCGATTGCGGCGGAACTGCTGCAGGTTGTGGTGCAGGACCGTTCGGTTGCCTGTCAGATGCGGCCACAGCGCCATCGTGTCGAGGATTGGCCAAGGGTGCGCGTGGTCCGCGTCGATTACCGCAAGCTGCCAGGGTCCATCCGTACCCGTCAGATCGATGGAGCGTGTCCCAGTCCTTATATCGATCCGCACTGCATCACCGGAATAGACCTGCGCCGCCAGATGTCCGATGGCCAAATCGGGCGCCGCGAAGAAGCGTGTGCCGGCGTCGATGCTGGTCACCGACGTGCCGCCCGTTTTCGCCAGCAGCCCCGCGATGATCCCGGCGGTGAGGCCCGCGCCGGTCCCGATCTCGATCACGCGGTCGGGCGCTTCGGAGGTCACGGCGCGCTGGACGAAAGCCAATTCATCGGGGGTCAACGTGCCGTAGCCGGGCCGCGACAGGCGGCCATGCACCTCTTCGATGTCTGCGCTGTCCATGAAGGCTCCTGCATCTGGGCTGGCGGGCGCTGCACGCACGCTCTAGGTTGCTGCGGCGCGCCCTTGCGGAGATACAGCCATGCCATTTCGCCTTGCAACCTGGAACATCAACTCGGTCCGCCTGCGCGAGCCGATTGTCCTGAAATTGCTGGAAGAAGAAGCGCCCGATGTCCTGTGTCTGCAGGAATGCAAAAGCCCCCTCGACAAGATCCCGACCGAAGGGTTTGCCGCCTTGGGCTACGGCCACATGGTGGCGCGCGGGGACAAGGGCTACAACGGTGTGGCGATCCTATCCAAGACCCCGCTGGAGGAGGTTGGTGCCTTCGACTTTGCCGGTCTCGGCCATGCCCGGCACGTGGCGGCGCGCCTGGAGAATGGTGTGACGATCCACAACTTTTATGTCCCCGCGGGGGGTGATGTGCCGGACCGCGAGAAGAACGAGAAGTTTGGCCAAAAGCTCGATTACCTCACGGACATGCGCGACTGGGCGCACCGCGACACGCCCGAGCGCGCGATCCTGGTCGGGGATCTGAACATCGCTCCGCGCGAGGACGATGTGTGGTCGCACAAGCAGCTTCTGAAGGTCGTCAGCCATACGCCGATCGAGGTCGATCACTTGGCCGCTGCGCAAGAGGCCGGCGGCTGGGTCGACGTGACCCGCGCCGATATCCCCGATGGCCCGCTTTATTCGTGGTGGTCGTACCGGTCGCCCAACTGGGACGGGGCGGATAAGGGCCGGCGGCTCGATCACATCTGGGCGACCGGCGACATCGCCGGCGCGGCACATTCCAGCCGCATCCTGCGCGACGCGCGTGGGTGGGAAAAACCAAGCGACCACGCACCGGTCTTCGCCACTTTCGACCTTTGAATCGGCGCGCGGCGGGCGCATATACGGGCAAGCCTTGTGGCAACGATGATGGGAGCATGACGATGGACCTGAACCTCAGCGCGGCGCCGAGTGACGCGGATCTGATCAAGGACGGCAGCGAAGCGACCTTCATGGAAGATGTCGTGCAGGCCAGCCAGAACGTGCCCGTCATTGTCGATTTCTGGGCGCCCTGGTGCGGCCCCTGCAAGACACTGGGCCCTATGCTGGAAGACGCCGTGCGGGCGGCGCGGGGCGCGGTGAAGATGGTCAAGGTCAACGTGGACGAGGCGCAGATGATCGCCGGCCAGTTGCAAATCCAGTCAATCCCGACCGTCTACGCCTTCTTAAAGGGCCAGCCCGTCGATGGCTTCCAGGGCGCGCTGCCGCAATCTGAGATCACGGCCTTTGTCGACCGTGTGGTCAAAGCCGGCGGCGGGGACGCGTCCGGCGGGTTGGACGATGCGATCGCCGCAGCCGAAGAGATGTTGGAAGAGGGCGCCGCGGTGGACGCCGCGCAGACCTTTGCCGCGATCCTGGGCGAGGACGCGAACAACGCCGCCGCCTACGGTGGGTTGGTGCGGGCCCATATCGCGCTGGACGATTTGGACCAGGCCGAAGCGATCCTGAACGGCGCCCCGGTAGAGATCAGCACCGACCCCGCGCTAGAGGCTGCCGCCGCCGCGCTGGCCCTTACGCGCCAGGCTGCAGATGCTGGCCCCGTGGCCGAGCTGCGCGCCGCGGTGGAGGCGAACCCGGCCGATCACCAGGCCCGCTACGACCTGGCCCAAGCGCTGTATGCGGCCGGGGATGCGGAGGCGGCTGTGGACGAGCTCTTGACCCTGTTCCGCGCGGATCGCGAGTGGAACGACGGCGCCGCCAAGACGCAGCTTTTCACCATCTTCGACGCGCTCAAGCCGAACGATCCGGTGGTGCTGAACGGGCGGCGCAAACTCAGCTCGATGATATTTGCCTGACCCGAGGCGCGGCCTAACTTGCGTCATATGACACAGGCGCTTCCCGAGATTATCGCAGTCTTCCCGTTGCCCGGCGCATTGCTGCTGCCCCGGGCACGTTTGCCGCTGCACATCTTTGAGCCGCGCTATCTTCAGATGCTCGACGACGCGCTGAAAACGGAGACGCGTCTGATCGGCATGGTGCAGCCCAATCGGGTGGAGGGGCGTGACGGGCACGGCCTGCACACCATCGGCTGCGCCGGCCGTGTCACCCAATTTTCGGAAACCGAAGAGGGCCGGTATCTGATCACGCTCTCCGGCATCTCGCGCTTTCGCGTGCGCGCAGAGGTCGATGGGTTTACGCCCTACCGCCGCTGCGAGGTGAATTGGGACGGGTTCGAGCGGGACCGCGGTGCGGCCGAAGACGATGGCGGGTTCGAGCGGGAGCGGTTTTTGGACCTGCTGGGCCGCTACTTCACCGCGCGGGGCCTGTCCGCCGACTGGCAAACCCTCAAGGAGGCCGACAACGAGCTCCTGGTCAATTCGCTGTCCATGATGCTCGATTTCGAGCCGGAGGATAAGCAAGCCCTGCTGGAGGCGCCGTCACTGTCCACCCGGCGGGAGACGCTTATCACCCTGATCGAGTTTGCGATGCGCGGCGGTCAGGACGAAGGCCTGATGAATTGAGCGCGGATATCGATCGGCACATGCTGGAGGCGCTCGTGTGCCCGCAGACAGGCGACACGTTGCGCTACGATGCCGAGGTGCAGGAGTTGATCTCCGAACGCGCCGACCTGGCCTATCCCATCCGAAACGGGATCCCAATCATGCTGAGCAGCGAAGCGCGGTCTCTCTCCTGACGCCTCCGTGCATACGCTGTCGTGGGGATCAGTTGATGTAAAAGCCGGCGTCGAAGGTAGCGCTGCCGGCGCGGAGCGAATTCACCGCATCAATTCGGGCAACGTGCCGGTCAGGCCCGCGGCCTCCCGGATGAAGCTGCGGCGCAACCTCGGTGCCGCGCTGACAAGGCCAAGCCCCGCCGTCCGGATGCCCCGCAGAAGCGGATTGTCGTTGGAAAAGAGCCGGTTGAAGCTGTCCGTCGCCAGGGCAAGCGCCGTATTGTCAAAGCCGCGCCAGTCCTGAAACCGCGCCAGGGCGCCCGGCCCGCCTACATCCTCACCCCGCGCCGCAGCGCCGCCGATAATGTCCGCAAGCGCCGCGATATCGCGCATCCCTGCGTTCAGGCCTTGGCCCGCGATCGGATGCACCCCGTGGGCTGCATCGCCGATCAGCGCCACGCGGTCCGCCACCATACGCTGCGCCAGGGTCAGGCCCAGCGGGTAGGACCAGCGTTTGCCTGCGAGCTTGATGTCGCCCAGGAAGCTGCCGAAGCGCGGGCGTAGTACCGTCAGAAAGTCCGCGTCGTTCAGCGCCATGAAGTCGCGTGCCGTCTCCGCCCGCTCGCTCCACACGATGGAGGAGCGGTTGCCCGGCAGCGGCAGGATCGCCAGGGGGCCGGAGGGCATAAAGTATTGGTGCGCCGTACCGTTGTGCGGCTCGGCATGCTCCACCGCAGCGACCAGCGCGGTCTGATCGTAGCGCTTTTCGATCCGCCGGATGCCCGCGCGTGTGCCCGACCCGCTGGAGCGGCCATCGGCGCCGATCAGCAGCGCGGCATGCAACGTTGTCCCGTCCGCCAGCGTAACCTCGATCCCCGCGGGGCCGGCGCTTTGCCCGACCACCTCCGCGCCCGACAGGTGCGTGATAGATGGCTCCGCGGCGATGGCGTCCAGTAGGGCGCGGCGCAGAAAGCGGTCTTGGACCATGTGGCCCATCGGCCCCTCTTCGATCTCCGCGTGGTCGAAGCCCAGCCAGAGGGGGGAGGCGCCGGCGCCCGCGCGCCCGTCGCTGACCTTGATCTGCAGGATCGCCTGCGCGTCCGGCTCCAGCCGGTCCCACAGTTCCAGATTGTCCAGCAGGCGGCGCGAGGTTAGCGCGACCGCGTAGCTGCGCCCGTCGAAAGCGGCGTTCCGGCGCACCGTTTCGGGCTTCGCGTCGATCACGGTGCAGCGCAAGCCAGCGCGCGCGAGCGCCAGCGCCATCAGCGGCCCTGTAAGGCCGCCGCCGACGATGACGATGTGCTGGGGGTCGTGCATGGGGCGCAATATGGACGGGCCCGCGGGATTGTCCATGCGCTGCGGCGTCGCTACCGTTTCAGGATAAACGCGGAGGGGCAGATGCAAGAGTGGCTGTGGGCGCGGGCCTGTGATTTGGGGCGCGGGATCGGCGCGGGAGCGATCGATCCGGTGACGCTGACCGAGGCGTATCTTGACGCGATGGAGGCGCACGAATTGACGGGCCGCATCTACGCCCGGACCACTCGGTCCCGCGCTTTGGCCGAAGCAGGTGCTGCCGCCGCGCGCGCCCGGGCGGGGCAGAGGCTGTCGCTTCTGGATGGGGTGCCAGTCTCTTGGAAAGACCTTTTCGACACGGCGGGGACGGGGACGGAGGCCGGCTCGCGCCTGCTGGAGGGCCGCGTGCCCGACCGGGACGCTGCGGTGCTGGAGGCCGCGAGTTCCGCGGGGCTGGTGTGCCTGGGCAAGACGCACATGTCGGAGCTGGCGTTTAGCGGGCTGGGCTACAATCCGATGACGGGCACGCCGCCCTGCTTGAACGATGCGGAGGCGGTGCCCGGCGGGTCGTCCAGCGGGGCGGCGGCGTCGGTGGCGTTTGGGCTGGCCGCGGCGGGCATCGGCTCCGACACTGGCGGGTCGGTGCGCATTCCGTCGGCCTGGAACGATCTGGTGGGGCTGAAAACCACGGCGGGGCGGCTGACCCTGGAGGGTGTTGTTCCGCTGGCGCTGAAGTTCGACACGATCGGCCCCTTGGCGCGGTCGGTCGAGGATTGCGCGCATTTGCTCGCGGCGATGGAGGGGGCGAAGCCCGCGGATTTGGCGGGCGCGTCGCTGGCCGGGCGGTCGCTGGCGGTGCTGCGGACTGTCGCGCTGGACGATGTGGAGGATGCTCCCGGCGCGGCGTTCGAAAGCGCGGTGGACCGGTTGTCGGCGGCAGGCGCGCAGATCACCCGGATAGACGTGCCCGCGGTGTCCGACGCGATGTCGCTGACCGGCCCTCTCATCCCGTCGGAGGCCTACGGGCTTTGGCATCAAGTGATCGAGGCGGCGCCGGACAAGATGTTCCCGGAGATTTTGCAGCGGTTCCGGCAGGGGCGGGACGTCTCCTCAGCCGATTATGTGGCGGGCTGGGCGCGGCTGGAGGCAGCGCGGCGGGATTATGATGCGGCGACGGCGGGCTTTGACGCGGTGCTGGCGCCGACCTCTGCCATTTTGCCGCCCAACCTGGAGCGGTTGAACATTGAGGATGATTACTACAAACGCGCGAACCTGCTGGCGCTGCGGAACACGCGGATTGGCAACCTCTTGGGCCTGTGTGCGCTGACGCTGCCCACCGGCGTGCCAAGCTGCGGGGTCATGCTGATGGCGGGACCCGGGATGGAAGAGCGGCTGCTGCGGCTTGGTGTGGCGGCGGAGGCGGCGCTGAGCTGAACGGGGCCGTTGGCGGAATTGTCACGCTGGCCCGTCTGTGCGCGGTTTTTCTGGACGGCGGAGTCCTGGCTGGGGTATTCTGGCAGAAACGGGGCGCCAATGACCCCGAACCCGAGGCAGTTTCATGACGTTCCCCGAGCGGTTTTCGAACCTACCGGCCTATGCGTTTCCGCGTTTGCGGGCGCTTTTGGACCACCACGATCCCGGCGGGGACGTGGTGCATATGACCATTGGCGAGCCGAAGCATGCCTTCCCTGCCTGGGTTACCGACGAGATTTCCAAACATGCGGCGGGGTTTAACAAGTATCCCCCCAACGAGGGCGCGCCGGAATTGCGGGCGGCGATCAGCGATTGGCTGAACCGGCGCTATGGCGTCACCTACGATCCGGCCACGCAGATCCTGCCGCTGAATGGCACACGCGAGGGGCTCTATAACATCTGCATGGCGTTGGTGCCGGAGGCGAAGCGGGGCAAGCGGCCTATCGTGCTGATGCCGAACCCATTTTACCAGGTCTACATGCTATCTGCGATGTCGGTGGGGGCGGAGCCGGTCTTTGTCCCCGCGACGGCGGAGACGGGGCATTTGCCGGATTTCGCTTCGGTCGGGGATGATGTGCTGGAGCGGTGCAGCGGGGTCTACATTTGCTCGCCCGCGAACCCGCAGGGAGCTGTGGCCTCTCGGGACTATTGGGCGGACCTGCTGGCGCTCGCCGAAACGCACGATTTCCGTATCTTTGCGGACGAGTGCTATTCCGAGATTTATCGCGACACGACGCCGCCCGGCGCCTTGCAGGTCGCCCATGAAGTGGGCGCGGACCCGGAGCGGGTCGTGGCATTTCACAGCCTGTCGAAGCGGTCGAACTTGCCGGGCTTGCGCTCGGGCTTTCTGGCCTGCGGGCCGGCCTGCTACCGCGAGGCGTTGCAGCTGCGCACTTATGCTGGCGCGCCCTTGCCCTTGCCCCTGCAGATGGCCGCCGCGGCGGTCTGGGCGGACGAGGCGCATGTGGAAGAGAACCGCGCGCTTTACCGCCGGAAATACGAGATGGCGGACCGCATTCTGGGCAATGTGCCGGGCTATGCGGTGCCAGAGGCGGGGTTCTTCCTGTGGCTGCCGGTGCTGGACGGTGAGGCGGCGGCGCTGAAGCTGTGGCAGGCCACCGGCGTGCGTGTGCTGCCCGGCGCCTATCTGGCGCAGGGGGAGGGGGCGGCAAACCCCGGACATGGATTTATCCGCGTGGCGCTGGTCGCCAGCGAGGCGGAGACGGAGCGGGGCCTGACGGCGATCCGCGACGTCCTCTACGCCTGATCAGAGGGACGACAGAGATGGCATTTCAGACACGAGACCGCGACCCGCTGCTCGACAGCAAGGTGGCCGAAGCGATCGAGCGACGCGGCAAGGAACTGCTGGGCCTGATGCTGATCGGCCTGGGCGTGTTGGCGGCGATGATGATCGGGTCCTACACGCCGGACGATCCGAACTGGTTGGTGAGCACCGATGCGCCGGTGCAGAACTGGCTGGGCCGGTCGGGCGCGTCGATTGCCGCCCCTTTGTTCATGATCGTCGGCTGGGGCGCGTGGGGCATTGCGTCTGTCCTCACGGCTTGGGGCATCCGCTTCGTGCTGCATATCGGGCAGGACCGGGCGCTGGGCCGGGTGATCTTTGCCCCCATCGTGATTGCCTGCGCGTCGGTTTATGCCGCCACGCTGGAGCCGGGGGCGGAGTGGTTGCGGACGCATTCCTTTGGCCTCGGTGGCCTTTTTGGCGACACGGTGATGGGCGCGATTTTGACGGCCCTGCCGCTGGGGTCGGCCTTTGCCGTCAAGGTGATGTCGCTGCTGATGGGCTTGGGCGTTCTGGTGGCGAGTGCCTTTGTGCTGGGCTTCACCCGGCCGGAATTGGCGCGGATTTGCCGGTTCATGCTGGTGGGCGTCATCATGGTCTACGCCTGGACGATGACCCTGGTGGGCCGCGGCGCCTCTGGTGCCTATGGCGCGGCCAAGCGCGCACAGGCCGCGCGGGCGGAGCGCCGGGCGGACGTGCCGGTGGTTGAGGTGCCCGAGGAAGAGCCAAAGCCGGGTCTGCTGGCGCGGATGCCGGCGCTGATCAAGCGGGCGGAGCCCATGCCGGCCGAGATGCCGGAGCCTGAATTGGTCGAGCCTGAATTTAATGCCGACGTGGCCGAGGCGCCGACCGATGATCGGATCAAGGCGAAGATCAGCGATGTCATCAAAAGTCGTGTGCGGACGGGCGGGCCGGTGCCGATTGCGCCGCTGACCCGTGGGCGGGGCCGGGGGCCGGAGCCGCTGGTTCTGGACACCGAACTGCCTGCCGAGCCGCCGCTGGTGACAGCCCAGGCCGAACCGCAGCTGGTCGCGCCCCGGGCGGAGCCGCCGCTCACGGCCCCGGCGCTGAGCGCTGCGGACCCGCTGGCGCCTGCTGCCCCCTCTGTGGTCGCCGCGCCTGAGCCTGCTCCAATGCCGGAGCCTCTGCCGTTGCAAGAGGCCGCCCCCGAGCCCGCGCCGCTGCCAGTGGCCGCGCCGCGCAAGGTGCATGTCGAGCAGCCCAAGGCGAAGCCGATCCAGCTTAGCACGCGCGCCAAGGCCGAGGCGCAGCCGCAGCTGAGCTTTGAAGACAGCCACCCGGGCTTCGAGCTGCCCCCCCTGGCTCTGCTGGAGGCGCCGGAGGCTATCGCGCGGCACCACCTGAGCGACGAGGCGTTGGAGGAAAACGCACGGATGCTCGAATCCGTGCTGGACGATTACGGCGTCAAAGGTGAGATCGTCAGCGTCCGCCCCGGCCCCGTCGTCACCATGTACGAGCTGGAGCCGGCGCCGGGCCTGAAAGCCTCCCGCGTGATCGGCCTTGCCGATGACATTGCCCGCTCAATGGCGGCCCTGTCCGCGCGGGT
Source organism: Pseudomonadota bacterium (assembly GCA_039178165.1). Lineage (GTDB taxonomy): Bacteria > Pseudomonadota > Alphaproteobacteria > Rhodobacterales > Rhodobacteraceae > JBCBCP01. The sequence goes on from JBCDFL010000010.1 coordinate 18,139, forward strand.
CAGCACCGTGCCGGGGCGTTCCGTCATCGGGATCGAACTGCCGAACGAAAACCGCGAGAAGGTCGTCCTGCGCGAGATCCTGGGCGCGCGCGATTTTGGCGACAGCAACATGCGGCTGCCGCTCGCGCTGGGCAAGGATATCGGCGGTGATCCGGTGGTCGCGAACCTCGCCAAGATGCCTCACCTGCTGATCGCGGGGACGACAGGCTCGGGCAAGTCGGTGGCGATCAACACGATGATCCTGAGCCTGCTGTACAAGCTGACGCCGGAAGAATGCCGGCTGATCATGATCGACCCGAAGATGCTGGAACTGAGCGTCTATGACGGCATCCCGCACCTGCTTAGCCCCGTTGTGACCGACCCCAAGAAGGCCGTCGTGGCCTTGAAATGGGTCGTGGGCGAGATGGAGGAGCGCTACCGCAAGATGTCCAAGATGGGCGTGCGAAATATCGAGGGCTACAACGGCCGGGTGCGCGAGGCGCTGGCCAAAGGCGAGATGTTCTCCCGCACGGTGCAGACCGGCTTTGACGACGAGACGGGCGATCCGATCTTCGAGACGGAGGAAATCCAGCCCGTCGCGCTGCCGTTCATCGTGGTGATCGTGGACGAGATGGCGGATCTGATGATGGTCGCGGGCAAGGAGATTGAGGCCTGCATCCAACGTCTTGCGCAAATGGCGCGCGCCTCGGGCATTCACCTCATCATGGCGACGCAGCGCCCGTCGGTTGATGTGATCACCGGCACGATCAAGGCGAACTTCCCGACGCGGATTTCTTTCCAGGTCACCTCGAAGATCGATTCGCGCACCATCCTGGGCGAGATGGGGGCGGAGCAGCTTCTGGGCATGGGCGACATGCTCTACATGGCGGGCGGGGCGAAGATCACGCGCTGCCACGGGCCGTTTGTTAGCGACGAAGAGGTCGAAGAGATCGTGCGCCACCTCAAGGCCTTCGGCCCGCCCGACTATATCGGCGGCGTGGTCGATGGCCCGGACGAGGAAAAGGCCGACGGGATCGACCAGGTGCTGGGCCTGGGTGGCAACACGGAAGGCGAAGATGCGCTGTACGATCAGGCGGTTGCGATTGTGATCAACGACCGCAAATGCTCCACCTCCTACATTCAGCGCAAGCTGGCCATTGGCTACAACAAGGCCGCCCGACTGGTGGAGCAGATGGAAGATCAGGGCGTTGTCAGCCCGGCCAACCATGTGGGCAAGCGCGAAGTCCTGGTGCCCGAACCGCAATAGAGGCGCTGCGGGCCTTTTGGCCCGCAATTGCCGTATTATTAACCAATCAATGCCAACCTGCGCGTGTACCCAGAGGTATCAGTCAAGCGGGTTGGGGCGATGCCGTATCTATATATCTATTCACCGGATGATTTCGTTGGCGGCCTGCCGGCCGAGGCGGGCGCACAGGCGGACGGCACCGGTCCGTTTACTCTGACGCTGAAGCCTGGCGCCAAGCCGACGTTGGTGGAGGTCAGCGACGACGATCTGATCTTTGATGAGGTCGACGGCTCGCAAACGTTGGCGGGCGATATCGACCTGGATGGAGAGGCGTTTGCCGCCGGCACGTCCATCAATACTGCCTACGATCTGATCGACACGGCGTCGGGTCACCGGGTGACCTCGTTCCATTTCGGCGGTGATGGGTACCAGCAGGGTGCGGTGGACGGGCTTGTCTCGACCGAGCCGCTGCTGGGCGGCGAAAGCTACACCTTCAATCAGGAGCGGACCTCGCACCAGCAGGCGAACCAGTACGACGATTACTTCGCGTGCTTCGCCGACGATACGCTGATCGACACGCCCTACGGCCCGCGTCCGGTGGAAACCCTGCACGTCGGCGATCTGGTCATTACCCGCGACGCCGGCCCGCAGCCGGTGCGCCTAGTACTTCGCCGCAGCCTGAGCGCCGAGGAGTTGGCCGCCGCGCCCGCGCTTGTCCCAATCAAGATCACCGGCGGGGCGTTGGGGCCCGGCGTGCCGGATGGCGATCTGTGGGTGTCGCCCCAGCACCGGATGATGGTCAATTCGCGCATCGCGGAGCGGATGTTTGGCCGGGCGGAGGCGCTGGTCGCCGCGCATCGGCTGGTCGGATTGCCGGGAATCGCCCCCGACCCGTCCCGCAGGACGGTCACATATGTGCACCTCGTCCTTGACGCGCACCACGTGATCCGCGCCGAAGGCGCCTGGTCTGAGACGTTCTTGCCTGGCCCCATGGGTCTTGCGGCCCTGGATGCTGGGGCACGCGCCGAGATACAGGCGCTCTTTCCCGACCTCAGCGCTGGCCCTTTGCGGCCCGCCCGCCCGATCCCAACGGGGCGCCGGCAATCGCGGCTGATCGAGCGGCATATGGCCCATCACCGGCCCCTGCAGATGCCCGCCGCTATCGCATAACATCGCGCGCCGCCCTATATCTGCCCGCACAGGCAAGACAGGAGACGGGCGATGCGCCTTTTCTTTGGCATTCTGGCGATGGTGATGAGCGTTGCGACGGCAGCGCAGGCTGAGAAGGTCTCGCTGGGCGCGATTTCCGCCTATTTGAACGAATTGCGTACGGCGCAGGGCGTCTTTACTCAGATTAACGGGGACGGATCGTTCAGCACCGGCAATATCTACATCAAGCGGCCCGGCCGGGTCCGGTTCGAGTACAATCCGCCGGATTCGGCGCTGGTGGTCGCGGGCAGCAACACGGTTGTGATCCACGATCCCAAGTCGAATGAGCCGCCCGAAAGCTATCCGCTGCGCCGCACGCCGCTGTCGATCATCCTCGCCGATCAGGTGAACCTGGGCCGCGCGCGTATGGTGACCGGCCACGATTTTGACGGCACGGCGACGATCGTAACGGCGCAGGACCCGGACCACCCGGAATACGGCAACATCCAGATGAAGTTCACCGGCAACCCGGTGGAGCTGCGACAGTGGGTGATCAACGACGATGCAGGCGGGTCCACCACCGTGATCCTGGGGGAGATGCAGACGGGCGGGCGCTTGCCGAACAGCCTGTTCGACGTTGGCTCGCCCGGGCAGGCGCCCTCGCGCTAAGGGCGTAGGATGGGCAATCTGCCCATCGCCGGATTTTCGCCTCGCTCGGAAGAGATGAGCACGTTGCCCATCCTACGTCGCTTAACGCCGTTACAGCCCGCGCACCCGGCACGCGCCAAGCTGGCGCTGGTACATCGCTGATCGCTGCCCAACTTCACCCGCAACGCGCACCAGCCAGGCCTTGCTCCGGTAGGTCCCGCGGGCATAGCCGGTGTGGCCGTCGTGGTAGGCGAGGTACTGGTTGCGCGCGTCGGTCAGTGGGACGCCGTTGCGGCGCACCGTCTCGTTCATGTACCAGCCCATGAAATCGGTCGCGTCGCGGATATTGTCGCGGCGCCCACGCTTGCCGGTCTCGGCCTGATACTCTTCCCACGTCCCGTCGAGGGCCTGAGAATACCCGAACGCGCTCGACTGCCGGCCCATCGGGATCACGCCCGCGACATAGTGGAAGGGCGTCCGCGCGTCGGAGACGAATTTACTCTCTTGATAGATCGTCGCCATCTGCACGTGCACCGGCACGCCCCAGCGGCGTTCGGTCTGTTTGAAGGCGCGGACATATTCCGGCCGCTCGCGCAGAATGCTGCACGCATTATCGAGGTTACGGGGCGCCGTCCCGTGCCCGCCGCCACACGACGCCAGCACGAGAAGTAGGATTAGGGCGCGAAGGGGTCTGCTCATCTGCCTCTCTCGCTTTTTTTAACGAACATAGCCGATGGGCGCGGGGCTGCCTATCACCTTTGCGCGCGCCGGCGAGAATCGCCGCTTGTTTACACACTGTTTCCCGCCCAGGCGTGGACAAGGCCCCCTTGAGTTCGCTAGGCCTGTTCTTTAGGGAGCGCCCGATGACTCACACACGCGCGAAATACAACCTTGGGCAGGTGGTCCGGCACCGCAAGCACCCCTTCCGCGGGGTGATTTTCGATGTCGATCCGCAATTCGCAAACACCGAGGAGTGGTACGAGTCGATCCCCGAGGACAGCCGCCCCCGCAAGGAGCAACCGTTCTATCACCTGCTGGCCGAAAACGATCAGAGCTATTACGTGGCCTACGTGTCCGAGCAGAACCTGATCGCCGATTATTCCGGTGAGCCCGTGGACCACCCCGATATCCCGGACCTGTTCGGCCCGTTCGAGGATGGGTCCTACCCCCTGCATTTCCAGCTCAATTAGCGCGCGTCAGTACCCGAGCGCGCAGCCGTCCTTGCGGGGATCGGATGCCCCTTCCAGCACGCCATCCGCCCGGATGCGGATCGCCTGCGCACCGCCGAGCGCGGTGGCGGGCACCTGCACGTCGTGGCCCCGCGCCGCGAGGTCCGCGCGCACAGCCTCCGAATAACCCCGCTCGACCTTCAGCACACCGGCGTCAGAGAAGGCGCGCGGCGCGTCCAGCGTGGTTTGCAGGTCCATCCCGAAATCCCGCAGGTTGGAGGCAAAGCGCGCGTGGCCCGTCGGTTGGTAGGCGCCGCCCATAACGCCAAACGGGATCGTTGGCAGGCCCGCCTCGCGCACGAAGCCGGGGATGATGGTGTGCATCGGCCGCTTGCCGCCGCCCGCCTCGTTGGGATGTCCGGCCTCGAGCGTGAAGCCGGCGCCGCGGTTTTGCAGCAGGATCCCAAACTTGTCCGACGCGATGCCGGAGCCAAAGCCGTGGAAGATCGAGTAGATCAGCGACACCGCCATGCCGTCGGCGTCGACGCAGGTGATGTAGATCGTGTCCTTGTGCACCGCTTCGCTCAACGCCGCGGGGCTGGCTATGGCCCGCGCCGGGTCGATCAGTGCGGCGAGCGCGGCGGCGGTCTCGTCGCTGAGCATATGGTCCAGCCGGGCGGTGTGGTCCGGATCGGCGAGGAAGCGGTTGCGCGCGTCGTAGGCGAGCTTGGTCGCCTCCGCCTCGATGTGGACGCGGTCCGCGCCGAAGGGGTCCATGCCCGGGATGTCGAAATGCTTAAGGATGTTCAGCAGCAGCAGCGCCGTGGCGCCCTGGCCGTTGGGCGGATGCTCGACGATGTCGGCGCCTTTGTAGCTGCCCGTGATGGGCGCAGCATTGGTGCAGGCGACGCTGGCGAAGTCTTCCATGCTGTGCACACCGCCGAGGGCGCGCAGGCTGGCGACCATATCCTCGGCGACCTCGCCGGTGTAGAAGCCATCGCGCCCCTGCGCTGCGATCCGGCGCAGCACCTCCGCCTGACCCGGGGCGCGGAACAGCGTGCCGACGCCAGGCGCGGTCCCGTCCATCAAAAACAGGTCGCGGGCGCGGCCCTGAAGGGTCCCTTCGTCATTGGCCCAATCGAACGCGACGCGCGGGGCGACCGGGACGCCTTCTTCGGCATAGCGGATCGCGGGCGCCAGAACTGCGTCGAGGCCCAGCTTGCCGTAGCGCTCCGACAGCGTGCAGAACGCATCGACCGCGCCAGGCACCGTGACCGCGGCCGGATGGTGCAGCGGCATCGCGCCGCCATGGGCCGCGCGCAGGGCCTCCGCGTCCAGGGCAGCCGGTGCGCGGCCCGACCCGTTCAGCGCCAAAATGTCGTCCGAGCCCGCGGGCGAGACGAGGGCGAACAGATCGCCGCCCAGCCCCGTCATCTGCGGCTCGCAGATGCCCAGCAAAACGGCGCCGGCGATGGCCGCGTCCATGGCCGATCCACCGCGCCGCATGATGTCCACGGCCTCTGCCGCCGCTAGGGGATGTGAGGTGGCGCACATGCCGTTCGTCGCCAAAACGGGCGAGCGGCCCGGAAAGTGAAAATCGCGCATGAAAGCCCCCCGTCTGGTTTGTGCCCGCTGGACTTAGACGTCCAGGTGCGGGCTGTCCAATCCTGCGGTCGGGGAAGTTCCTCGGCGCCGCGCACGGGGTGGGGGCAAATTCACGCGGCGCCGAGGGAAGCCATAAGCAGCTACGAGAACGAAGATGCCCTCGAAACAAGGCGGGAATGTGATGGTGGCTGGGCGCTTTTGCGGTTTTCAGATAGGCGGCAGCACCGCGACCGCGATGCGCAGCGAAAGGTGATTGCGCCCGCCCTGCCGTTCGTAGCGGACGTCCTTGGCCAAATCCTGGATCAGGAACCAACCGAAGCCGCCCTCTGGCATGTCCATCAGATCGACGTCTAGATCGGCCTGCATGCCCAGCGGCGTTTGGCCGTTCGGCATAGGGTGCCCGTCATCTGTCACGCCGAAGATCAGCCCGCCTGGCCCCTGGCGGCACGATAGCTCGATCACGCCGGCATCTTCGGCCTCGGCGTAGGCGTGCTCGCAAATGTTGTTGAGCACTTCGGCCAGGACCAGTTCCACCGTCCCCGCCTCCTCGACGTCGAGGTGGAGGGGGGCGAGGCCCGACATCAGCCGCGCCAGCGCCATGCGGGGCGCGCGGGCGCCGCTGCGGACGGAGATGGAAATCGGGCTGGGAAGGCGCGCGTGCATCATCGGCCCCCTACCCTCGCGCGGCGCCGGCGGTCAGCGCGCCCTCAACCGAGTCAAACACGTCGAAGATCGAATCCATCCGCGTCAGGCGAAAGACTTTGGCCACCGTTGGCGTCAGCCCCGCCAGCGCCATGCGCCTGTCGCCGCCCAGCAGCTTCATCGAGGCGACGATAGCGCCCAGCCCGCTCGAATCGATGAATTGCACTTGGGACAGGTCCAGAACGATGCGGCCCGGTGCCTCGGCCGTGGCGCCGCGCATCGCCTCCTTGAATTCGATCGCCACCGCCGCATCGATCCGATCCTCGTTCACGTGGACAACGGTCGCCCGCTCTTCTGTTTCGGTGGAAAGGTCCATAAGTTGCGCCTCATTCACGGTTGGCTTTGCGGCACCCTAATGCGGCATTGGTTACCAACCCGTTTGCGCCCGAAAAGAAAAGGAGCCCCCATGTCAGAGGTTTACATTGCCGGTGCCGCGCGTACGCCGATGGGCGGATTTCAAGGGGCTTTGGCCGATCATGCGGCCCCGGCGCTGGGCGGCGCGGCGATCAAGGCCGCGATGGACGGCGCGGGTGTGGCCACGGTGGACGAGGTGCTTATGGGCTGCGTTCTGCCCGCGGGGCAAGGCCAGGCCCCGGCGCGGCAGGCGGGCTTTGCCGCCGGTCTGGGCGAAGAGGTCCCGGCGACCACGCTGAACAAGATGTGCGGGTCGGGGATGAAGGCGGCGATGATGGCCTTTGACCAGATCGCCTTGGGCCATGCGCAGACGATGATTGCGGGGGGCATGGAGAGCATGACCAACGCGCCGTACCTTCTACCGAACATGCGCGGCGGGGCGCGGCTGGGCCATGGCGCGGCGCAGGATCACATGTTCCTCGACGGGCTCGAGGATGCCTACGACAAGGGCCGGCTGATGGGCACCTTTGCCGAGGATTGCGCGGAGGCGTTTCAGTTCACCCGGGCGGCGCAGGACGACTATGCGCTGGCGTCGCTCTCGCGGGCGCAGGCGGCGCAGGCCAGCGGGGCGTTCGAGGGAGAGATTGCGCCGATGACCTGGACCTCGCGGCGCGGTGAGGCGTCGGTGGCCGAGGATGAGCAGCCCGGCACGGCGCGCCCCGACAAGATCCCGCATCTGAAGCCCGCCTTCCGCGACGGGGGCACGGTGACGGCGGCGAATTCCTCCTCGATCTCCGACGGCGCGGCGGCGTTGGTTCTGGCCAGCGCGGCAGCGGTGGAGTCACAGGGCCTGACCCCGCGGGCGCGGGTGTTGGGCCATGCCAGCCACGCGCAGGCGCCAGGCCTCTTCACAACCGCGCCGGTGCCGGCGGCAGAGAAGCTGCTGGAGCGGATCGGGTGGACCAAGGACGATGTGGACCTGTGGGAGGTGAACGAGGCCTTTGCCGTCGTGCCCATGGCCTTCATGCACGAGATGGGGCTGAGCCACGATGTGGTGAACGTGAACGGCGGCGCCTGCGCGCTGGGCCATCCGATTGGCGCGTCGGGCGCGCGGATCATGGTGACGCTGCTGAACGCGCTGGAGACGCGCGGGCTGAAGCGCGGGGTGGCCGCGATTTGCATCGGCGGCGGTGAGGGGACGGCGATTGCGATTGAGCGGTTGTGATGGTGGTGGCGCCACAAAGCACCTCGCCCGTTGGAACAACGGGCAGCCCCCGCACCGCCCCCCCCCGCGGGGAGGGGGCTTTGCCCCTTTCCCGCGCGGTGCGGGGGATGCCCTTGTGCGATGGATGCCCGACCATGCGCGTTGACTACGACACCCTCGACCGGACCATCGCCGCGCTGACCGAAGGGGAGGACGATACCGTCGCCCTCATGGCCACCGTGGCTTGTGAGGTGCACCACAGCGACGATCGCTTCGACTGGACGGGGTTCTACCGTGTCACGGCGCCGGGAATGCTGAAGATCGGCCCCTACCAGGGCGGCCATGGATGCCTGCAAATCCCGTTCGAGCGCGGCGTTTGCGGCGCGGCGGCGCGGACGGGGCAGGTGCAGCTGGTGCCGGACGTGGACGCGTTTCCGGGCCACATCGCCTGCGCGAGCTCCACCAAGTCTGAGCTGGTGATTCCCGTTCACGGGCCGGAGGTGCTGATCGGGGTCTTCGATCTGGACAGCGATTTGCCAGATGCGTTCACCGAAGAGGATGCCACGCGCCTCTCCGCTATGCTCTCCCGCGTTTTTCAGTGGGGAAATGAAAAACATGCTTGATTTTTCACCCCGCTCTGGCAACGTGAAATTACGTAACGGAATTTCACGAGCGAGATGCTGCAAACCGTCCCCTCCCGCCCCAAAACCCTGGGCGCTGACCTGCGGGCCCTGCGCAAGGGGCGTGGGCTGACGCTGGCCGAGCTGGCCGACGGGATGGGCCGGTCGGTCGGGTGGCTCAGCCAGGTCGAACGGGATTTATCGGAGCCCTCGATTTCGGACCTGCGGCAGATGGCGGGGCTGCTGGGCGTCTCAGTCTCCATGCTGTTTCGCCACGATGCGGCGCCCGCGGGCGAGGCGGGATATGTCGTCCGCGCCGACGCGCGCCGCCCCATCGGCGCCCGCGCCACGGGCCTTGTCGAAGAACTTCTGTCGCCCGACCTGACCGACGATTTCGAGATGGTGCATTCCACCTTCGAGCCGGGCGCGCGCATCGACACGCCCGTCACGCGGCCCACCCAAGAGGTCGGCGTTGTCCTGCAGGGCGCGCTGGACCTGACCATCGGCGGGCGCGACTACACCATCCATCCCGGCGATAGCTTCCGCATTCGCGGAGAGCCGTTTCGCTGGGCCAATCCATACAACGAGCCGTGTGTCGCGATCTGGGTGATCGCGCCGCCTGTCTATTAGGGAGCCAGACAGATGAGCGATTTTCCAACCTCGGCCCGTGTGGTCGTCATCGGCGGCGGCGCCGTCGGCGTGTCGACCCTCTACCACCTCGCGCAGCGCGGCTGGACGGATTGTGTGCTGCTGGAAAAGAACGAGCTGACGGCGGGATCGACGTGGCATGCGGCGGGCAATTGCCCTCACTTCTCCACCTCGTGGGCGGTGCTGAACATGCAGCGCTACTCGCTCGACATGTACCGGGACCTCGCGGAAAAGGTCGACTACCCGATGAACTACCACGTGACCGGCGCCTTGCGCCTGTCGCACAGCAAGGAGCGGACGCAGGAATTCGACCGCTTTGTCGGGATGGGCAAATATCTGGGCCTCGAGCTTGAGATGATGGAGCCCGATCAGGTCAAAGAGCTGTATCCGTTCATGGAAACCCACGATCTGGACAGCGTCCTGTGGGACCCGCTGGACGGGGACATCGACCCGGCGCAGCTGACCCAGGCCATGGCCAAGGGCGCGCGCGATCTGGGCGCGAACATCCAACGCTTCTGCCCTGCGACGGGCGTCAGCCCGCGCGGCCAAGGCTGGACCGTGCACACGGACAGGGGCGACATCGACTGCGATTTCGTGGTCAATGCGGCGGGCTATTACGCGCAGCGCGTGTCCGAATGGTTCAAGCCCTATGGCGGGCGCACGGCACCCATGGTGGTCATGTCCCACCAATACTTCCTGACCGAAGAAATCCCCGCCATCGCCGAATGGACCAAGGCCAATGGCCGCAAGCTGCCGATGATCCGCGACGTCGACAGCAGCTACTACCTGCGTCAGGACAAGCACGGGCTGAACCTCGGCCCCTACGAGCGGAATTGTAAGGCCCACTGGGTCACGCCGAACGACCCGATGCCGGACGATTTCAGCTTCCAGCTGTACCCCGACGATCTGGACCGCCTGGAGTGGTATATCGAGGATGCGATGGGCCGGGTGCCGCTGCTGGCCGAGGGCGGCGTGGGCCGCAACATCAACGGCCCGATCCCCTACGCGCCCGACGGTCTGCCGATCATCGGCCCGATGCCGGGCGTCAAAAACGCGTTCGAGGCGCACAGCTTTACCTTCGGAATCGTTCAAGGCGGCGGCGCGGGCAAGGTCATGGCCGAGTGGATTATCGATGGCCAGCCCGAATGGGACATGTGGGCCGTCGATCCGCGCCGCTACACCGACTACACCGACCAGGATTACTGCCTGGCCAAGGCGCTTGAGACCTATGGCCACGAATACGGCATGCACTTCCCCTGGAAGGCCTGGCCCGCCGGGCGTGACAAAAAACACTCGCCCGTCCACGGCCGCCTGGCAGACCAGGGTGCGCAATTCGGGGCTTACAACGGCTGGGAGCGGGCCAATTGGTTCGCGAAAGAGGGCGACGACACCTCCCTCGAATCCACAGAGACATGGGACCGCGCCGGCCCGTGGGAGGCACGCATCCGCGAGGAATGCGAGGCCGTCCGCGATGGCGCCGGCGTGCTGGACCTGTGCGGCTTCTCCCGCTTCAAGCTGACAGGCGACGGTGCCGCCGAATGGCTGCGGGGCCGGATCGCGGGCGCGCTGCCCAAGGTGGGGCGGATGAACCTGCTCTACTTCTCCGAAAACCGCGGGCGCATCCTGACCGAGATGTCGTGCCTGCGGCATGGCGAGGATGAATTCACCCTCATCACCGCGGCAGCGGCGCAATGGCACGACTTCGAAGTACTCTGGCGCGCGATGCCGGAGGGGCTGTCGCTGACCGACATCACGACCGAGGTCACGACCCTTCTGGTCACGGGCCCCAAGGCGCGCGGCGTGTTCGAGGCGATGGGCACCGAGGGCGACCTACAAGCCGGGTGGCTGACCCATCAGGACGCCAAGGTCGCGGGCTTTGACTGCCGCCTGGCGCGTGTGTCCTTCGCGGGCGAGCTCGGCTGGGAGATTCACGCCCCGACGCAAAGTGCCGCGCAGATCTACGACGCCGTGCTGGCGGCAGGCGCGACGCCCTTTGGGATGTTCGCGCTGAACTCCCTGCGGATCGAAAAGGGCTACCGCGCGTGGAAAGGGGATCTGTCGACCGATTACTCCCTGCTCGAAGGCGGGCTGGAGCGCTTCGTCAAATTCGACAAGCCCCAGGACTTCCCCGGCAAGGCGGCGCTGCTGAGCGAAAAGCAGCGCGGGTCGAAAAAGCGGTTCGTGACCATGATCGTCGATGCAGGGGAGCAAGACGCGCCCTACATGTCGACCCTCTGGCACGATGGCAAAATCGTGGGGGAGACGACGTCGGGCGCGTGGGGCTACCGCGTCGGCGCCTCCGTCGCGCTGGGCATGCTGCGCATCGACCTGGCGGAGCCGGGCACGGAGCTTGAGGTCAACATCTATGGCCAGATGTACCGCGCGACCGTGCAGCCCGATGGCCCCCTCTGGGATCCCGCAAACGAGCGGCTGCGCGCATGAGCGCGCTCGCCACCCCCCTGCAGCGCGGCCTGCCCTTCGCCTTCTGCGGCTATGTGCTGGCGGTGGTGCTGATGCACCTCTTGCTGCCGGCGACATGGCTGTGGCCCATCGCCTACGTGGCGCTTTTGGGCATGCTCTTCACCTACCCGGCGCACGCCGCGGTGCAGGGCGCGCACCGGCGGCTGGAGGTGGGCGTGTCCCTGGCCTTCGCCGCCGTTGGCCTGATCGGATTGCTTACCGCGCCGGGCCTGCTGGTGGCGGCGATTGCCGCGCACGGCGTGCTGGATACCGTCAAGCATTTCGGCCTCGGCGCGCGGGTGCCCTTTTGGTACCTCTCCGGCTGCGCCGTGTTCGACCTCGCCTATGCCGGCCTTCTGGCGATGCAATTGTGAGCCGGCGGGGATGAGCGTGACACTTCTCGACGGCGGCATGGGGCAAGAGCTGATCGCCCGCTCGGGCCAGCCCGCCGCGCCGCGCTGGTCCACCCAGGTGATGATGGACCATCCCGGCCTGGTGGCGCAGGTGCACGAAGCCTATGCCGATGCCGGCGCCACAGTCGCGACCACGAACAGCTACGCGATCCACCGCGACCGGCTGCGCGGGTCTGATACGAACCACTACGCCGGGACAGGCTTCCACCTGCCTGATCTTGAACACATGTTCGCCGGCCTTCTGGACACCGCCCTGAACGAGGCGGACAGCGTCCGAACGCGCAGCCGCATTGCCGGCGCGGTCGGCCCTCTGGGCGCCAGCTACCGCTCCGACCTGCACCCGGCATTGGATGCCTCCGTCCCACTCTACGCAGAGATTGCGCAGACGCTGGCGGCCCGTTCGGACATCATCCTGTTCGAAACCGTCGCCTCCCTCACCGCCGCCCGCGCCTGCCTCGCCGCGGGGCGCAGCACGGATAAACCGGTCTGGCTGGCCTTCACCGTATCGGACGAGGACGGAACCCGCCTGCGCTCCGGCGAAGCTGTGTCCCAGGCCGCCGCCATCGCCGCCGATGCGGACGCGGCCCTGGTCAATTGCTCGATCCCCGAAGTCATCCCCGCCGCTCTCGACGCCCTCGCCGCCTCCGGCGTGCCCACCGGGGCCTACGCCAACGGCTTCGACAAGATCGCCCAAGCCTTCATCGACGGCGGCACCACCGTCGAAGCGCTCAGCAAACGCCAGGATCTCAGCCCGGACGCTTACGCTGATCACGCCATGCGCTGGCTCGATCACGGCGCCACCATCCTGGGCGGCTGCTGCGAGGTCGGCCCCGCCCACATCGCCGAAATTCACCGCCGATTGACAGTCAAGGGCGTGCCCATCGTCTGATCTTCACTTGGCCAAAAACAACTCCGGGGGGGTCCGGGGGGAGGCCACCCCCCGGTCCCGCCGTCAGCCACCAGGACCGAACCCATGCCGCAACTTCCTACATCCGCCCAAGTCGTCATCATCGGGGGCGGCGTCATCGGATGCTCCGTCGCTTACCACCTGACCAAGGCCGGCTGGACCGACGTGGTCCTGCTGGAGCGTAAGCAGCTGACCTCCGGCACCACGTGGCACGCCGCGGGCCTGATCGCGCAGCTGCGGGCGTCCTCCAACATGACCAAGCTGGCCCGCTACAGCCAAGAGCTCTACGGCAACCTCGAAGCTGAGACAGGAGTCGCTACGGGCTTCAAGCGCTGTGGGTCGATCACGGCGGCCCTGACCGCGGAGCGTCTGGAAGAGCTGCACCGCCAGGCCGGCATGGCGCGCGCCTTTGGCGTGGAGGTCGAAGAAATCTCGCCCCAGGAGGTCAAGGCCCGCTACGAACACCTCAGCATCGACAGTGTGACCGGCGGCGTCTACCTGCCACTGGACGGGCAGGGTGATCCGGCCAACATTGCACTGGCCCTGGCCAAGGGCGCCCGGCAGGGCGGCGCCATCGTGCAAGAACGCACCCGCGCCACGGGGGTCACGCGTGAGGGGCGCCGGATCACCGGCGTCGACTGGGCGGGGGAAGACGGCACCAGCGGTCACATCACCGCCGATCACGTGGTCAACTGCGCGGGCATGTGGGGCCGCGAGGTCGGCCAGATGCTGAACACCAACGTCCCGCTGCAAGCCTGCGAGCATTTCTACATCGTGACCGAGGCGATCGAGGGGCTGACCCAATTGCCGGTCCTGCGCGTGCCGGACGAATGCGCCTATTACAAGGAAGATGCGGGCAAGATGCTGCTGGGCGCGTTCGAGCCCGTCAGCAAGCCCTGGGGCCCGATCCCCAAGGATTTCGAGTTCGACCAGATCCCCGAGGATTTCGACCATTTCGAGCCGATCCTGGAAATGGCGGTGAACCGGATGCCGATGCTGGCCGAAGCGGGCATTCACACGTTCTTCAACGGCCCGGAAAGCTTCACGCCGGACGATGCCTACCACCTGGGCCTCTGCCCCGAGATGGACAATGTCTGGGTCGCGGCGGGCTTTAACTCCATCGGCATCCAGTCGGCGGGCGGCGCGGGCATGGCGCTGGCCCAGTGGATGACGGATGGCGCCAAGCCCTTCGATCTGGGCGATGTGGACATCAGCCGCATGCAGCCCTTCCAGGGCAACAAGCACTACCTCATGCAGCGCTCGGTCGAAACGCTCGGCCTGCTTTATGCCGACCACTTCCCCTACCGCCAAAAGGCGACGGCCCGCGGCGTGCGGCGGACGCCCTTCCACGCGCATCTAGCGCAGCACGGCGCCGTGATGGGCGAGCTTGCGGGCTGGGAGCGGGCCAATTGGTTCGCGCGCAACGGCCAGGCGCCGGAATACCAGTACAGCTGGAAGCGTCAGAACTTCTTTGCCAACGTCGCCGAAGAACATGCCGCGGTGCGCGAGAATGTCGGCATGTACGACATGTCTAGCTTCGGCAAGATCCGCGTCGAAGGGCCAGATGCGACGGCTTTCCTGAACTTCGTCGGCGGCGGGCAATATGACGTGCCGGTGGGCAAGATCGTTTACACCCAATTCCTGAACGACACCGGCGGGATCGAGGCGGACGTGACCGTCACCCGCCTGACGGAGACCGCCTATATCGTCGTCACGCCCGCCGCCACGCGCCTGGCCGACCAGACCTGGATGCAGCGCCATGTCGGCGATTTCCGCGTGGTCCTGACGGATGTCACCGCGGGCGAAGGCGTGCTGGCCATCATGGGCCCCAACGCACGCAAGCTGCTGCAGATGGTGTCGCCGAACGACTTCTCGAACGAGGTGAACCCCTTCGGCACCGCGCAAGAGATCGAGATCGGCATGGGCCGCGCCCGCGTGCATCGCGTGACCTATGTGGGCGAGCTGGGCTGGGAGGTCTATGTCAGCGCCGACATGGCCGGCCATGTTTTCGAGACGCTGAACGAGGCCGGGCAGGATCTGGGCCTGATGCTGTGCGGCATGCACATGATGGACACCTGCCGGATCGAAAAGGGCTTCCGCCATTTCGGCCACGACATCACCTGCGAGGATCACGTGCTGGAGGCGGGGCTGGGCTTTGCGGTGAAGACCGACAAGCCCCACTTCCTGGGCCGCGACGCGGTGCTGCGCAAGAAGGACGAGGGCCTGGCCAATCGCCTTTTGCAGTTCAAGCTGACCGACCCCGAGCCGCTGCTGTATCACAACGAGCCCGTTGTGCGGGACGGGGAGATCGTGGGCTATCTGTCCTCCGGCGCCTACGGGCACCATTTGGGCGGGGCGATGGGCCTGGGCTATGTGCCGTGCAAGGGCGAAAGTGCGGCGGATGTGCTGGCCTCCACCTACGAGATCGACGTGGCGGGCACTCGCGTGCGGGCCGAAGCGTCGCTGAAGCCGATGTACGATCCGAAATCGGAGCGGGTGAAGGCCTGACGGGGTTCGGGCGGCGCTAGCGCCGCGCCGCCCATCGCAGCACCGGCAGCGCGGTTGCGCTCAGGCCCGCAAAGCCCGCGACCAGCGGCC
>JBCDFL010000011.1:0-33281 GCA_039178165.1 Pseudomonadota bacterium
CGGCTGCAGCCTCCGTCACGAAGGACGGACCTTGGGCCGTGAACTGGGGCACGGCGTCCAGCGCGCCGCGGTCGTGGTTCATGACAGAGTTGGTTCCGCCCTCCGCCGGCTCTTCCACCAAGAAGACGGAGCGCATGGTCACCGTCGCGGCGTCCTTGCAGTTTTCCATGCACGGCTCAGCGCGCCAGGCGGCGTATTCCATCTCGGGCCGGTCATCGATCACGAAGCCGCCTTCGTTGTGCATTGTGAAGTCGGCGAAGTTCTCGTGGCTGAGCTCGAAATCGTCGTCCACAAGATCGTTGGAATAAAGGATGTAGGCCGTGATGGCGTAGACCTCGTCCGCCTCCAGCGTTTGCGCCGCGCCAAAGGGCATGGAGCGGTTCACGTAGTCCCACACCGTCGACAGATAGGGCCAGTAGCTGCCGACCGTCTTGACCGGGTCCTCGTCCGCCAGCGTGTCGAAGCCGCCCGCGAGAACCGGCCAGTTGTCGACCCCTTCGGCGAAATCGCCGTGGCAAGACGCACATGCATCGGCAAAGACCTCCTCGCCGGTCCACACATCGCCCTTGCCGGGCGGCAGGCCGCGGCCATCGGGCAGCACGTCCACGTCCCAGGCCGCGACCTCTTCGGGCAAGGCGGCGCGGCCCAGCCCAAAGGTGCCGTCCCGCTCGGGCGCAGGGGCGGTCAGGCTGGCGGAGACGGGGCGCGCGCGCAGGTCCGCAGCTTCGGCCTCTGCAGCCGCAGCGCGGGCGGCGAGGTCCGCGCGGGCGGCCTCCGCTGCGTCTGCGCGGGCGGTGACGGTGGCGGCTTGCGCTGCGGCGCTCGCCAATTCCGCTGATTTGTAGTTCTGCGTGGCGATGCCGTAGCCCGCGCCGAGGACCAAGCCAATCCCGCCCAGGACGGGCAGCAGCAGATTAGGAGACTTCGACATTTTCGGCGATCCCTTGTGCGTTCACATACCAGGTCTGGATGCAATTGTTGTGGTAGACGGCATTCTCGCCGCGCATCTCGCGCAGCTGGTCCTTGGTCGGCTGGACATATCCCGTCTCGTCCATGGCGCGGGCCTGCAGCAGCATGTCCCGCCCGTCCCAGTCAGTGTCGAGGTAGAAGCGCGTCAGCGCCTTGGTGTCGCCCTGCTTGCCCAGGCGCGCGGTCTCCCAGGTGATGCCGCCGTCCTTGGAGACGTCGACGCGGGTGATCTTGCCGTGGCCCGACCAGGCGAGGCCCGAGATGACCAGCGGCCCCTGCCCGTGGGTGATTGGCATTTGCGGGCTGGGCGAGGTGATGACGGATTTGGCGTCCATCACCCAGGTCCATTTGCGCGCGGTGCCGTCCTCGTAGACGTCGGTGTATTTACTGGTCTCTTCGCGGGACTGCACGGCCATGTCCGCGACCTCGATCCGGCGCAGCCATTTGACCCACATGTTGCCTTCCCAGCCCGGCACGACCAGACGCACGGGGTAGCCATGCTCCATCCGCAACGCCTCGCCATTGGCCTTGAAGGCGACCAGCACGTCGTCAAGCGCCTTGGCCATCGGGATCGACCGGCCGTTAGAGGATGCATCGGCCCCTTCGACATAGACCCACTTGTCGTCACCCATGTCGGCGCCGGCCTCTTGCAGGAGGGTACGCAGGGGGATGCCGGTATATTCCATGTTGTGGATCATGCCGTGGGTGAACTGCACCCCGTTCAGCTGCGATCCGGCCCATTCCATGCCCGTATTCGCGGCGCATTCGCAGAAATAGACGTGGTTTTCGCGGGGGAAGCGCTCGAGGTCTTCGTAGGTGAAGACCAAGGGCCGATCGACCAGGCCGTTGATCATCAGCCGGTAGTCTTCCTTGGCCAGTTCGATCGCGCCGGAATGGTGCCGCTCGAACGCGCAGCCCTGAGGCGTGATCGTCCCGTCGAGGGCGTGGATGGGCGTGAAGTTGATAGAGGAGATGGGCGAAGCCGTCAGCCATTCGACGTTGCGCCGCACCACGTGCTGCTCGAACCGGATCGGCAGGCCGTAGGGGGATTCGTCGACGCCGGCGCCGGTATAGCTGGCCCAGTCTTGGACTTCGGTGATGAGTGGGTCCGGGCCTGCGGCGGCGGCGGTTGCGCCGCCCGCGGCGAGGGCCGCGGAGCCGCGCAGGAACGCGCGGCGGGAGGGGGTGAAGTCAGCCATTATGGGTTTCCTTCTCGGTTTGCTTTGGTGCAAGGGCTGCGCCGGTCCGCGGGGTGGCGCGCATCGCGCCGCCCCGGTGGGGCGGACCGGCGCGGCCCGTCTTGCAGACGGGCTGGATTTCCGAGCGGCGGAACATCCTACACACCCGTCACTGTGACGTTGGAATTCGGTGTGACCGTGACGGTCCCAAGCTTCCGAATGTGGCTTTCTACCACATCCCAGATCGGCGGTCCTTCGGTGCCTTCGTTGACCGACGCCCAGCCAGCCACGACATAGCTGCGCGCGGGATCAATCGGCTCCCCGGTGCTCAGCAGCGTCATGTTGGAAATCCGGCTGCCCTGCGGCTGGCCCACATCGACTGCGTAGCCAAGGCCGCCCGTGCGCACCATGTCCCCACCCTGCTGGTAGTAGGGGTCGGGGTTGAAGATGTTGTCGGCCACATCCTCCAGCACGACCTTCAGGAACTCACCCGTCATTTCTGTTCGGTACGCCTCCCCATAGCTCATGGAGGTGACATTCCAGATATCCTCGCGCGTGATCGCCTGACCGGGGATCAGCGACGGGCCCCAGCGCACGCCGGGTGACAGAGCGATCTCCGCATCCCGCTCGGACAAAAGCGCGTCGCAGATCAGATCGTCCCAGGTGCCGTTGAAATTGCCCCGGCGGTAGAGAAGGCTTTCGGTCACGCCGACCTCTTCGCGCAGGTATGCCTCGTGCGGCGCGCGCTCCGCGTCGATGGCGGCAGCGACCTCGGCGTCGGGGGTGATGACGTCGCTAAAGATCGGGACCAGCTTGGTCTTGTAGCCCATCATCCGCCCGTCGCGGATATCCAGATCCACCCGGCTAACGAACTTGCCGTTTGACCCCGACGGCAGGATGATCGTCTGTCCAACCAGCACAGGCTCCGGCAGCGCGTCGTGGGTGTGGCCCGACAGGATGACGTCGATGCCGGGCACCACGCTCGCCATCTTCTTGTCCACGTCAAAGCCATTGTGGCTGAGGCAGACGACGCATTCAGCGCCCGCCGCGCGGACCTCTTCGACCATGGCGGCCATGTTCTCGTCCCGGATGCCGAAGCTGTATTCGGGGAACATCCAGCGTGGATTGGCGATGGGCATATAAGGGAAGGCCTGGCCGATCACCGCGATCTTCGTGCCGCCGCGTTCGAACATCTGGTAGGGTGGAAACAGGTCCGTCGGCTCGTCCCATTCGGCGTCAAAGATGTTCTGGCCCAGCGCGGCGAAGGGCAGCTGCTCCACCAACTCCGCCACCCGGTCCGAGCCCAACGTGAACTCCCAGTGGAAGGTCATCGCATCGGGTTTGAGCAGCTTCATCACGTTGACCATGTCCTGGCCTTGCGTGGCGTGGCACGTGTAGGACCCGTGCCAGGTGTCCCCACCATCGAGGAAAATTGCATCGGGCCGGTCCGCCCGGATCGCCTTGATCACCGTCGCCATCCGGTCAAGGCCGCCGACCCGGCCATATGCCTCAGCCAGCGCCGCGAAATCGCCGGAACTCAGCGCGTAATGCGAGGGCGAGCCATCCGCGATCCCGTAGGCCCGGCGGAACGCGGCACCCGTGATATGCGGCACGGCGCCCTTGTTCCCGCCCACGCCGATATTGATCGACGGCTCGCGGAAATAGAGCGGCTTGAGCTGCGCATGGATGTCCGTCGCGTGGATCAGCGTCACGTTACCGAACGTGTTGAACTCCAAAAGCTGGTCCTGGCTCAGCGATTGCTGCGCCGCCAGACGCGCCCAATTGCCAAAGCCCGACCCGCCCACGATGGCCGAAGCCGCCATACCGACCTGTAGAAAATCACGGCGAGAGATCATCTGGAGCTTCCCTTATATGCGCAAAGTTGCATGTGTTTTGTTAGAAAAAGGCCCCGGACGCAGCTGCGCCGGGGCCTTCAAACTCAGTTGCGGACGGAGGGTGTCTCGACCGACAGGCCCTGACCGCGGCTGGCAAGATACAGCTCAAGCGCCTTGAACTCGGCGCCGCCCTCTTTGAACGGGGTCGCGCGGATGTTCTTCATGCAGCCTTTGAACCGGCCATGGATCGAATTCAGCTTGGCGTTTTTCAAACGGTAGGTCGGAAAACCGTTGATCTGCCCCTGGCTCAGGTGGTCGGCGCGGATCATGATGCCGTAATTGTCCTCGTGACAACTGGAGCACGCCATGTCGAGCTGTCCGACGCGGGTGTAATACAGCTCCTTGCCGGTCTCCCAGTAGGATGCCGCCTCCCCGTCGATAGCGACATCCATCGGCATGCCGCGCGATTGCAGACCGATCAGGGCGGTCATCGCGGTCATGTTGCCCTTGGACCATTTCCAGGGCTCGGCGCCCATCTGCTCCGTTCGGCAATTGTTGACGAGGTCTTCCATCGTGACCAGCTCACCATCCTGGACCCGCGGCAGTTTGGTGCGCAGGCCGGCGAATTCCTCCACATCCTCGTGGCAGGACGAACAGGCCTTGGCTTCGGTGCCCTCGACCTTGTCCCACAGATCCAGCGCCTGATCGACGAAGATCATCGCCGGATTGTCGAAATCGTCCGTCTCGAGCGCTTGCGTCTCAGGCGAGCGGAAGCGCCAGCCGGAATAGATCGTCTTGACGTTTTCCATATGCGCGGGCGCAGAGGTCTCGGTGACCATATCTTCGCCCTCGATGCTCAACGTGTTGCTGTCCTGTGCCCAAGCGGCGCTGGCCAGCGCGATGGCGGCGGCGGATGCGATGCCGGTGAATTTCATGTTGTCCCTCCCTGGCTGGCCGGGCCCTGGTATGGGCCCGGCTGGCACGGTCGTTAGCCGACCGCGATCTTTTTGCTGGTGTCGTAGACTGACCCGTCGTCGTCATACCAGGTAAACGTGAACTCGCCCGATTCCGGCACGACCGCGTCGAACTGGAAGTAGGGGTTGGTCGAAATGGCGGGCTCCATCACCACGTCGATCACGTTCTCGCCGTTAAAGTCGGCGGTGAAGCGGTTGATGATCGAGCGCGGGATGACGTTGCCCTCGTCATCCTTACGCTGCCCGCTTTCCATCTTGTGGCTGATCAGCGTCTTGATGGTGATCGTCGCGCCAGCGGCGGCTTTCTTCGGGACTTTGACCCGGGGTTTTACACCTGATGCCATGTGTTTTCTCCTGAACTCTGTGTCGGTGCCGGGCCTTAGCCGCCGCAGCCGCCGATGGTGACCTTGATGTTCGCCTGCGCGGTCTGGAAGCTGCCGTCTTCCATCTCCGCCACGGCGACGACGTTCTGCGTGCCCGCCAGCCGGATCCGGGTGGAGGCGCTGCGCGACGCGCTCAGCGGGCCGAACTTGAAGGTGGCCACGTTGGGCACCGGGTTGCCGTCCGCAAAAAGGGTGATCGACTTGGCGCCGGGCGCATCGACGCCGATCGGCACAGTGTTACCGTTCTCGGCGATCTCGGGCGCGGTCAGGGTGATGACCCCCGTGCCCATATCGGCGCCGCCGGTCACCGCGTTGATGACCTCTGCGGGAAGCTGCGCATGGGCCGGGACCGCCAGGGCCGCCGCGGCCAAGGCAGAGCCGCCAAGCGCCAGAAGGGAGCGACGTGAAAGCTGCATGGTTCTCTCCACTAAATTGGGGGGATCACTCGTATTTGAGCGTTGTGAGGTAGGCGACGACATCCTCGACCTGCTGTGCGGTCAGGATGCTTTTGCCGGTGAAATCATCGAGCGGGCGGTTATAGCCGGCGTCGACATAGAAGGCGGGCATGATCGTGCCCGGAAACATCTGCTTGGAGTTCGAGACGATCCCGCGCAGCTCCGCCACGCTCCAGCGTTCGGCGACCCCGTCCATGGGCGGTCCGACCTCGCCGTGAAAACTCTCCTCGGGCATGTCGGGGTTGACGTGACAGGCCAGGCAATTGCCCTGCTTGCGGTTGGCGAAGATCTTGCGCCCGCTATCCGCATCTCCTGCGACACCTGTCAGCGATGCGCTCACAGCGCCTTCTTCGAAGGTGACGGCGGTGGGTGTAATATCGTCGGCGGCAGCGATGCTGGCTCCCAGACCCACGGACAAACCCAATACCAAAGCGTGTTTCATAGCCCCTCCCTGGATATGATTCTTAGTATGGCTGCCTGGTACACTAGGGTATGCCGGGCTCGGCTCGCAACATTAAATTCAGAGAATTGAATTTTTGGATGTTTGCGCGCGCAGCATTAGCGCGTGCAATTTTGTTCGCGCCCGCAGCATAAGGGTTTGGTCTCCGCGGTAGAGGCCGCGACCAAAAAACGGCCGCCGATCAACAGCCTAAGCGTGGTCGTTCATGCTCCCGGCAGACCGCCGACCATCCGCTATTGGCTTTGCTCCGCGAACTTCCGCGCGTGGTATTTCTGGAACGGCTCGGCCGAGGCATAGCCCTCCTCCACCACCCAGGTCAGCATGTTGTAGGTGGTCCACCGCCCGAACGCGCCCGGCATATTGGCCACCGCCGCCTGCGGCGCAGGCACTGCGTCCACCGTTTCGGGAAAGAAGTAGATATTGGGCGTAAACAGCGCGCCCCAGCGCTTCACCATGTCCTTCTCGGGCAGCGTTGTGCCGTCGAAATCGGTCACGTCCACATCGCCGAACATGTTGATCTGCACGACGAAGTAATTGTCCTCGATGTACTGCGCCACCTCCGGGATCACGAAGACCTCTTCGTGCATCTTGGTGCAGTAGATGCAGCCGCGCTGCTCGACCATCACCATCAGGCGCTTGCCCTCCGCGCCGGCCTCTTCCAGGTCCTCGGCCAGATCCTTGAACGTATCGCGCATCCACGGCGCTTTGTGCAGGCCGTCGTCGCCTAGCTCAGCCGCCGCGAGCGGCAGGGCGATGAGCGCAGCGAAAATCGCGGTCAAAACTCGGGTCATATCAATCCTCCCTCAGCCGATGGTCTGAAACCACGGCACGTTTTCCAGCATCCACTGGGCGATGTAGTTGACGGTATTGGTCGCGATCAGCACGCCGAACAGGACCAGCAGCGCGCCCATCAGCCGCTCGATCAGCGGCAGATGGTGGCGAAAGCGCGCCATGAAGCGCATGAAAGGCCCGATGAACAGGGCCGCGGCGATGAAGGGCAACGTCATGCCCAGCCCGTAGGTGAACAGCAGCGCCGCCCCCTGCCCCGCACTGCCCTGCGCGCCGGCCATGAACAGGATCGCCGCCAGCACCGGCCCCACGCAGGGCGTCCAACCAAAGGCGAAGGCGAGGCCGATCACGTAGGCGCCCAGCAGGCCGACATTCGAGGTCTCCCCCGCCTCCGCCCGGAACTGCCGGTAGAGGAGGCTGATCCGCACGATGCCTAGAAAGTGCAGCCCCATCGCGATGATGATGGCCGCCGCGATCCAACGCAGGATGTCGAAATACTCCC
Organism: Pseudomonadota bacterium; assembly: GCA_039178165.1. Taxonomy (GTDB): domain Bacteria; phylum Pseudomonadota; class Alphaproteobacteria; order Rhodobacterales; family Rhodobacteraceae; genus JBCBCP01. The sequence goes on from JBCDFL010000011.1 coordinate 7,546, forward strand.
GGACCATCTGGCCAAACAGGCTCGCCGAGGCGCCCAGACCCATGAAGATGGTGATGACCCCCAGCGCGAACATGCAGGCCGCCGCAAAGGCCCGCAGACGCACCGCGCGCGACACCTCCGCCTCCGCACTGATCTGGTTCATCCCCACCCCGGCCAGATAGGACAGGTAGAACGGCACGATGGGCAGGATGCAGGGCGACAGAAAACTGAGCAGACCGGCCACAAGGGCGCCAAAAAACGACACGTCGAACATGCCATGGCCCTCCCTTGCCTTGAGACATTCAAAGATTAGATTATGATCAGCCGTGAAGCTGCGTCAATCTGGATGACCCCGCATGAAGCTCATCTCCCTCTGCCTGGCAGCCCTTCTGCTGGCCCTGCCCGCCCGGGCGGAGACCTATCTGCTGATGGCCGAAGAGGCCGGCTGCTACTGGTGCGGCAAGTGGAACGAAGAGATCGCGCATATCTACCCTAAGACCGCGGAGGGCCGCGCCGCGCCCCTGCGCCGCTACGATCTGCACGGCGAGGCGCCCGAGGTGACCTTCGCACGGCGCGTTCACTACACGCCGACCTTCATCCTAGTTCAGGACGGCGCAGAGGTCGGCCGGCTCGAAGGGTATCCGGGCGAAGACTTCTTCTGGGGCCTGATCGCGCAGATGCTCACGGCAGCAAATATCCCTTTGGATGAAGCGGGGTAATCGGATATGTCCCTCGATGTGACAAGCCAAGTTGACACTCCGGCGGAGCGCGCCTCGCCCCTTCCGGTCTTCGATGCCAATATGTGCGCCGAGGATATGAAAAAGATGATGCGCAACGCACAGGCCGCATCGAACTTCCTCAAAGCGATCAGCCATGAGGGGCGGATGATGATCCTGTGCCACCTGGCCTCTGGCGAAAAGTCGGTGACGGAGCTTGAGGATCTGCTGTCCGCACGCCAGGCGGCGGTGTCCCAGCAGCTGTCCCGCTTGCGCCTCGAAGGGCTCGTCACGCCCCGGCGCGAGGGCAAGACGATTTTCTACAGCTTGACAGATGACCGCCCGCGCCAAATCATGGAAGTCGTCTACGACCTCTTCTGTCGGGACGACTGACCCCGGGCCTCGCCAGCCCATCACAGGGTCTTGGGAGGCACATGCTGGATATCATCGGAGAGGCCAACACGGCCGCGCTCTTCGGCCTTTTGGGCGGCATCGTCCTCGGCCTCGCCGCGCGTTTGGGCCGGTTCTGCACCCTCGGCGCGATCGAGGATGTGCTCTACGGCTCCGACCACAGGCGACTGCGGATGTGGGCGTTGGCCATCGGCACCGCAATCCTCAGCACGCACGGCGCCGTGGCCCTCGGCTGGTTCGACCTGGCCGAGGCGACTTATATCAACCAGGTCTGGAACCCCGCGGGCACGATCATCGGCGGGCTGATCTTCGGCTACGGTATGGCGATGAGCGGCAATTGCGGCTACGGCGCCCTTGCGCGCCTGGGCGGCGGCGATCTGAGATCCTTCGTCATTGTCATCGTCATGGGCCTCAGCGCCTATTTCGTCATGTCCGGCCCCCTCGCCCACGCCCGCGTCTGGCTGTTCCCGGTTATTGAGGATGCGAGCTCCCCCCAGGGCATCAGCCAAGCCCTTGCCGGCTTTGGTGTGCCCGAGGGGGTAACGGGCCTCGCCGTCGGCGGCGCGATCATCGCGCTGGGCCTGGGCAGCGCGGCCATGCGCGCCTCGCCCCGGCATATCTTCTGGGGCGTCATCGTGGGCCTGGCCGTCACCTCCGGCTGGCTGGGCACCTATTGGGTCACCCATACCGGGTTCGAGGCGGAACTCATTGAAAGCCACGCCTTCGTCGCCCCGATCGGCGACACGATCATCTACGCCATGACGGCCTCCGGCAACGCGCTGTCCTTCAGCGTCGGCTCGGTCGTCGGGGTCATGCTGGGCGCCGCATTGGGCTCTTTTTCCAACGGCCACTTCCGGTGGGAGGCGTGCGAGGACCCGCGCGAGCTACGCCGCCAAATCGGTGGCGCCGCGCTGATGGGCCCCGGCGCGATCCTGGCCGTGGGGTGCAGCGTCGGCCAGGGCCTGTCCGCCTTTTCTACCCTCGCCTACAGCGCGCCGGTCGCATGCCTCGCTATCTTTGCCGGCGCCTGGCTGGGCCTCAGGCACCTCATTGCCGGATTTTCCATCGCCGAATAGCGCCCTGGGTGCGCGCACCCAAAAAACGCGGCGCGCCCCTTGGCAGCGCTGCGCGGGCATGGTGTGTTAGCGCTACACGCCCCGATTGCCAATCGGGCCTTGTCAAATCAGGGAGATAGATATGACGAAGATGACTGGCCTCATGGCCATGGCCGCGCTGATGTCGACGACATCGCTCGCCAGCGCGGAGACGCTGCGCTGGGCCCGCGCCGGCGACGCGCTGACCCTCGACCCCCACGCCCAGAACGAAGGGCCGACGCACACGATCCGCCACCAGATGTACGAGCCGCTCATCATCCGTGACGTGACCGGCGCGTTCGAGCCGGCGCTGGCAACCGAATGGGCGCCCAAGGCCGATGACCCGAACGTCTGGGTCTTCACCCTCCGCCAGGGCGTCAAGTTCCACGGCGGCGAAGACTTCACCGCCGAAGACGTCGTCTTCAGCTTCGAGCGGGCCAAGCAGCCCAATTCGGACATGAAAGAGCTGATCGGCTCCATCACCGAATTGCGCGCCGTGGACGAGTTCACAGTCGAGATGGTCACCGATGGGCCGAACCCGATCCTGCCGTCGAACCTCACCAACCTTTACATCATGGACAAGGGCTGGACCGAGGCGAACAACACCGTCAACGTCCAAGACTTCGAGGGGGGCGAGATCACCTACGCCACCACCAACGTGAACGGCACCGGCCCCTACACGCTGACCAGCCGCGAGCCCGACGTGCGCACCGTGATGACCCGGAACGAGGCCTATTGGGGCCGCGATCAGTTCCCGATGCAGGTGTCCGAGATCGTCTACACCCCGATCCAGAACGCCGCGACCCGCGTGGCCGCGCTGCTGTCGGGTGAGGTGAACTTCCTGCAAGACATGCCTGTACAGGACCTCCAGCGGGTGGACGCCGCCGATGGCCTGACCGTGAAAAAAGCGCCGCAAAACCGCGTGATCTTTTTCGGCATGAACCAGGGCGCGGACGATATCGAGGCGGACAATGTCGATGGCGCCAACCCGCTCGCCGATGCGCGCGTGCGCCAGGCGATGTCGAAGGCCATCAACCGCGACGCCATCCAACAGGTCGTCATGCGCGGCCAGTCGGAGCCCGCGGGCATGATCGCCCCGCCTTTCGTCAACGGCTGGACGGCCGAGATGGACGGCGAAAGCGTCACCGACATCGAGGGCGCCAAGGCGCTGATGGCGGAAGCGGGCTACGCTGATGGCTTCTCCATCCGGCTCGATTGCCCGAACGACCGCTACATCAATGACGAGGCGATCTGCCAAGCGGCTGTTGGCATGCTGGGCCAGATCGGCATCACCGTGAACCTGGACGCGATCCCTAAGGCGCAGCACTTCCCCAAGATCACCGAAGGCGCGACCGATTTCTACATGCTGGGCTGGGGCGTTCCGACCTATGACAGCGAGTATGTCTTCAACTTCCTGGTCCACGGCCGCGAAAGCGACATCGGCACCTGGAACGGCACAGGCTTCGACAACGACGAGATCGACGCGAAAATCAAATCGCTGGCCTCCAACACCGATCTGGACGCCCGCAACGCCGACATCGCCGCCATCTGGCGGGTGGTGCAGGACGAGGCGCTCTACATCCCGATCCACCACCAGGTCCTGAACTGGGGCATGGCTGACGGCGTCGGCATCGAGGTCGACCCCGAAGACCAGCCGAAAGTGAAGTACTTCACGATGAACTAGACATCGCACCCAGGGGAGATACAGTATCTCCCCTGGGAGAAGACAATTGAACAAAAACGATTATACTGAACACTATTCTGAAATTCATCGGGAGACTCATCGAAGGGTATACCCCTGGCTCGCCGGCCCTTTGCTAGCACGTCATTTGACGTTACTCCCCAGCCAGAGTATTGATGATGACCCGAGTGGAAAAACACAGCAAACAGCTTTGAAAGCGTTTGAAGCCACTCTTAAGTCTCTTGACCCTTTTCGCAAGAAACTCCAATTTAATAGTCCGCCATGGAGTTTTGAAAGGTCAAACTGGGAAAGCATCGGCAAAGCACTTCCCACTCACGTACGTTTAAAGAAACCATATATTGCAAGGGCGGTTCCCTACGGCTTCATTGATCAAAAGCCAAGTCTCATCGACCCTTCAGCAGTTGATGATGACTTTCAAAACTACGTCAGAATTCTGCAGCGTGGTGATGTCTTCGGTGAATATTTCACAATTACGCAAATTCTTGAAATTCCGCTTAACCCAAATTTCGCGTTAACCATGGGATTAGTAAAATCCACTGACGAAGAGAAAGAACTAAAAAGATATTTAGGCGCAAAAGATGTGGCCTACGAGTGTCCTGATAAGAAAAACGAGGCCGATGCCCCACCCGAGTACGCAGAAATGCTCTACGAAACGGTCTGGAAAAAAAATTGACCTGGCGACAGTAGCGGCAAATAAAAATCCTACTTCGAGCGAAAGCGTAGACGATCAATCACCATTCACAAAAAACGGACTTCGTATCCACGGCGACTTCCGCTTAGTACTGCCGCACCACCCCAAATTAAACGCATTGAACGGAGAGGATTGCAAACAGAATGGGATTTTTCCAACAGTCCATCCTGGAAACCCAAAGTTTCCTATAAGCTGGGATGCTGATCGGCAAGTCTCTGAACCAAAAGAACGCCGCCCGCGGTTGGACGACCCGAAGACACTTGCAGGTGCGATTGCGCCCGATGATGCTGTACTTGACGACAATGAAATACAGAAACTACTAGTCCAGCACTTTGAAATGTGGAGCGACGCCGACCACAAAGCAGGTAAGAAAGAGATTGTTGCCAGCACTTTTATGCGAGGCAGGGCTCTATACATTTCCTCGGTGGGTTTTGAAGCAGTTGATGCAGACACTGAAAAGCCGCCGTTACGGTTACTCATGGTATCGCGGGTGAGCGATCCTTGGGAGCTAAGCCGACTTATATTTAGGCTTTTCATGCTTGGAACGCTCCGTTTAATGGCAGTACGCCAAATGCCGAAACTATACATAGCTGGATTTGAGCTCGACCGGCTAGAACGAGACCTTTTGCAAGTTTTAGAAGGCAACCACGTTCAACGAGGCCGGACTAGTCGATTTCTCGCGTGGGTTGGCCTCTACGATATTACAAACAGGTATCGTGCACGTTTGGCGCGCATTCAAACCCACGGGTCTGACTTTTCCGAGTTTGGAAGTGGCGAAGAAAAAACCGCAACCTATCGCAAAAAATTTGGAGCGAAATACAACGGAAGAGACAATTTGGTAGGCGGCCTTCGACTTCGCGTTCAACGGTCGTCATATTATTCATCTTCATACAAGTCGCGGATGACCGATCTTCACGAAGGTAAGATTGTCGGATATCAGTCTTACGGCGAGTTAATGCGGCGTAGGCTGTTCGCGAGCTTTAACTTTGTTGCATCGTTGGAAGGTAAAATTGAGTCAGTAAACGTTCTTCTAGATCGTTTGTCGGAACGACTGAGGCTTCGTAACGCCGTCCGTCTAAACATATTTTTTGTGTTGGTATCGGTTTTGGCTCTGATTGCCGCGTGGGATGACTTTTACACACTCTTCACGAATATTTCTGGTTCTCAGGGCAAATTGGACGGTCTTGTAGCTGCAACTGAGGCGGGTTAACCTAATGACCCGCCAGCAACAACCCCTGAGTCAGGGGCAACTTTCGATGAGGTCTCGGATGTTGTCAGCGAGCAGTGATGTGCCGAGTTTTTAGGGTCTAGCGTAACACTAAAGCCTGGAGTCTTATGGTTGCAAAAAATAGAGGATACAAAATGTTGCGATCATTTAACATAGGCAGCTTAGCTCTATTTGCGTGCATCCTACCGGCCGGCGCCGCCGAGTTCGACTTTGCCGTCACCACTGACCCGCAGACGATGGACCCCCATGCGGTCAACTCTGCCCCGGTGCTGGGCTTTCTGAACAACATCTACGAAGGCCTCGTGCGCCGCGGCAAGGACATGAGCATCGAGCCGTCCTTGGCCACGTCCTGGGCGCCGATCGGCGAAGGAGACGGCTGGCGCTTCACCCTGCGCCAGGGCGTGACCTTCCAAGACGGCAGCGCGTTCGACGCGGACGACGTGATCTTTTCCTACGAGCGGGCCTCGAGCGAAGAGGCTGACACCTCCAGTTGGTTCGCCCCGGTCAGTGAGGTCATCAAGGTGGACGATTTCACCGTTGACATCATGACCACCGCGCCCAACCCGATTTTCCCCGACAGCATCGCAAACTGGATGATGATGGACAGCGGCTGGGCCCAGGCGAATGGCGCCGCGCGCCCGGACAAGGAAGCCGGAAATTACGCGACGCTGAACGCCAACGGCACCGGCCCCTTCCGCATCACCGCCCGCCAGCCGGATCTGGAGACGGTGCTGGAGCCGCATGCGGGCTGGTGGGGCGAGGTGGAGCATAACCTCACCCGCGTGACCATGACGCCGATCCAGAACCCGGCTACGGCTGTGGCCGCGCTGCTGTCGGGGGATGTGGATTTCATCAACCCCGTTCCGATCCAGGACGTCAGCCGCCTCAAGGCCCACGGCGGGATCGAGGTGATCCAGGGGATCGAAGCGCGTGTCATCATGCTAGGCTTCGACCAGCAGCCAGGCGCTGCCGAAAGCGGCCAGGGCGCAGGCGATATGTTCCTGGACACCAAGGCGCGGGAGGCCGTTGCTAAGGCGATCAATGTGCCCGCGATCTTGCAGACGATCATGCGCGGCAATGCCGAAGCCGCCAGCCAATTGGTCAGCCCCGCCATGCGCGGCTTCTCCGAGGCGAACGCGGCCCCCGTGGCCTTTGACGTGGAGGCCGCACGCGCCCTCGTGGCGGAGGCTGGCCTTGCGGGCCAAAACATCGCCTTCAAATGCCCCAACGACCGCTATCTGAACGACGAGGCCGTGTGCCAGGCCATCACCGCGATGCTGACCCAGGCCGGCATGGACGTGACGCTGGATACGATGCCGGTGTCGAATTACTGGCCCGAGCTGCGCGCGGACAATTTCGACATGTACCTGCTGGGCTGGTCGCCCGGCACGTTCGATGCCGAACACCCGATCCGCTTCCTCGCCTCCACCCCCAACGCGGACAAACGGCTGGGCAGTTGGAATTTCGGCGCCTATTCGAACGAGCGCATCGACGCGTTGCTGCCGCAGATCCAGTCGGAGATTGACGACACGGCACGTCAGGCGATGCTGGACGAAGCCGCCGCAATCCTGCAAGCGGAAACGGCTTATGTGCCCCTCTATGTCCAGCCGCTGGTCTGGGGCATGCGCGCGGGCATCGAGGTGACGCAGCGGCCGGACAACTTCTTCATCCTGCGCTGGGTGACGGTAAATTAACCAATGCCGGGCTAGGGGCTAATCCTGGCCCGCCATGCAAGGACGACGATGCTTTCCTTCATCATCAAACGAGTGCTGCAATCGGTGCTGGTGCTGCTGATTACCGGCCTCGTGGCCTTTTCGATGTTCACCTTCGTGGGCGACCCGATCGACAACATGCTAGGCCAGGAACGCACGATGGAAGATGTGGAGCGGCTGCGCGAGCAGCTGGGCCTCGATCAGCCCTTTGTCGTGCAGTATTACCGCTTCCTCGAGCAGGCGGTGCAGGGCAATTTCGGCGTCTCCTACCGCCAGGGCCGCCCGGTGGCGGAGATCCTGCTAGAACGCGCGCCGGCCACGCTGGAGCTGGCGGCGGTGTCGGGCCTCTTTGCGATTATCTTCGGGATCGCGCTGGGGGTCTTCACCGCAATCCGGCGGCGCGGCGTGGCGGCGAACGTGATCATGTCCGCCTCCCTCATCGGGGTGTCGTTGCCGACGTTCCTAATTGGGATTTTGCTGATCTACCTCTTTAGTGTGGAGCTTGGCTGGCTGCCCTCCTTCGGACGCGGCGACACGGTTCCGATCGGCGGCTGGTCCACAGGCTTTCTGACGGAATCGGGGCTGAAGGCGCTGGTCCTGCCGTCGATCACGCTGGGCCTCTACCAGATGACGCTGATCATGCGCCTCGTTCGGTCGGAGATGCTGGAGGTACTGCGCCAGGACTATATCCGCTTTGCTCGCGCCCGGGGCCTCAGTGACCGGGTCATCAACTTCCGCCACGCGCTCAAGAACACGATGGTGCCGGTGATCACGGTGATTGGTCTGCAGCTTGGCTCCATCATCGCCTTCGCGATCATCACGGAGACGGTCTTCCAATGGCCGGGCGTGGGCCTTCTGTTCATCAACGCGATCCAGTTCGTCGATATCCCTGTCATGGCCGCTTATTTGATGCTGATTTCGGTGATGTTCGTGGGGATCAACCTGCTGGTGGACATCCTCTATGCCTTCATCGACCCACGCCTGAGGGTCACGGCATGAGACGGTTTTTCCAAAGCGATCTGTTCTATGCGTTCCGTACCAGTCCCGTGGCTTTGGTGTCCTTTGGCGTGACGGTTCTGCTGGTCCTGTCGGCGGTACTCGCGCCGCTGATCGCGCCGACGAATCCCTTTGATCCGTCGAGCCTGAACCTGATGAACGGCTTCACCCCGCCCTCCGAGCCCAACGCCTTTACCGGCGACAGTTTCCTGATGGGCGCGGACGACCAGGGGCGGGACGTGTTCTCTACCATCCTCTACGGCATGCGCATCTCCCTGTTCGTGGGCGTCGCGGCGGTGCTGCTGGCCATGGTGCTGGGCATCTTCCTGGGGCTCCTGTCGGGCTATGTCGGCGGCTGGACGGAGACGATCATCATGCGCGCGGCCGACGTGCAGCTGACCTTCCCGTCGATCTTGGTGGCGATGCTGATCTTTGGCGTGGCCAAGGGCGTCACGCCGGTCGAGTACCGCGACCAGATGGCGATCTGGGTGCTGATCCTGGCCATCGGTCTCAGCGATTGGGTGCAGTTTGCGCGCGTGGTGCGCGGCGCCACGCTGGTGGAGAAGTCGAAGGATTACGTCGCCGCCGCGCGCCTCATTGGCCGCTCGCCCATCACCATCATGATGCGGCATATCCTGCCGAACGTACTGTCGCCGGTGCTGGTGATCGCGACGATTTCGCTGGCGCTGGCGATCATAGCCGAAGCCACGCTGAGCTTTCTGGGCGTGGGCGCGCCGCCGACGCAGCCAAGCCTGGGCACGCTGATCCGCATCGGCCAGGGGTTCCTCTTCTCCGGCGAGTGGTGGATCCTCTTCTTTCCCGCCTGCACGCTCCTGGCGCTGGCGCTGGCGGTGAACCTGCTGGGCGACTGGCTGCGCGATGCACTGAATCCGAGGCTGCGATGATGATGATTGTTTCAGCGAAGGGCGAAGGGCGGGCCTGTCACGCGGGGTGGCGCGAAAGCGCCGCCCCAGGGGGGCGTGACGGCGCTGCCCGTCGTGCCGACGGGCGAGTATCTAAGCGGAGAAGCTACATATGACCGACCCCGTCCTCTCCATCCGCAACCTGACTGTCGACATCCCAACACGCACCGGCCTGTTCCAGCCCGTGCGCGGCGTCTCCTACGACATCAAACCGGGGGAAATCCGCGGCGTCGTCGGCGAGTCGGGCGCCGGCAAATCCATGACGGGCAATGCCGTGATCGGCCTGCTGGACCCGCCAGCGCGGATCAGTGAGGGCGAGATTTGGCTGAACGGGCGCCGTATCGACGGGCTGGACGCGGAGGAGAAACGCAGTCTCAGAGGCTCCGAGATCGCGATGATTTTCCAGGACCCGCTGACCTCGCTCAACCCCCTCTTCACCGTCGGCCAGCAGCTGGTGGAGACGATCCAGCTGCACCTCGGCCTCAGCGCCGCGCAGGCCAAAGAGCGCGCGTTGAAGCTGCTGACACGGGTGCGCATCCCGAACCCCACCGAGCGGTTCGACCAATACCCGCACCAATTCTCCGGCGGGATGCGGCAGCGGGTGGTGATCGCCCTCGCCCTCTGCTCAGAGCCGTCGGTTATCGTCGCGGACGAGCCAACGACCGCGCTGGACGTGAGCATCCAGGCCCAAGTGCTGGACCTGATCAAGGAGCTCGCGCGCGAGCGGCAGGTCGGCGTGATCCTCGTCACCCACGATATGGGCGTGATCGCCGACACGACCGACCAGGTAACGGTCATGTATAACGGCGAGGTCGTCGAACAGGGCAGCACGGCGCAGATCCTCGGCGCGCCGCAGCATGCCTATACCAAGAGCCTCATCGCCGCCGTCCCGCGACCCCAGGTCAAACTCCGCCGCTTCCCACAGGTCAGCTACGGCGGGCGCGAGACGGCGTTCAAGATCGAAGACCTCGCGCGCAACTGGGACCGCAGCGCGTCTTCGACCTCCGGCACATTGCTCGAGGTCAAAGACCTCACCAAACGGTTCCTGTCCAAAGGATCACTCTTTCCCTCCCGCCGCGAATACTTCACCGCTGTCGACCGGGTCAGCTTCGACATCAAAGATGGTGAAGTCTTTGGCCTGGTTGGGGAATCCGGCTCAGGCAAGTCCACCGTCGCGCGGATGATCGCGACGCTCTACCTCGTCGATGGCGGCACCGTGACCTTCGACGGGACGGAGATGACGGCGATGGATGCGGGCGGGATCGCCGCGTACCGCAAGCAGATCCAGATGATCTTCCAAGACCCCTACTCGTCGCTCAACCCGCGCATGTCGGTGGGCGATATCGTGGCAGAGCCGCTGATCCACCACCGCATCCTGCCGCGGGCCGAGGTAGCGGGCCGCGTGCGCGAGCTTCTGGACCGCGTTGGCCTCGCCTCGGGCGCGCACCGCAAATACCCGCACGAATTCTCCGGCGGCCAGCGCCAGCGCATCTCCATCGCGCGCGCGCTCGCCACCCAGCCGCGCTTCCTGATCTGTGATGAGCCGACAAGCGCGCTCGACGTGTCGATCCAGGCGCAAATCCTCAACATTCTCAAGGACCTGCAAGAGCATCTGGGCCTGACCATGCTGTTCATCAGCCACGACCTGCCCGTCGTGCGCCAAATGTGCGACCGCGTCGGCGTCATGCGCACCGGCCAATTGGTAGAGGTGCAGGAGACGGCCGCCCTGTTCGAAGCCCCGCAATCGGACTACACCGCCGAACTACTGGAGCTGATGCCCCGCCTCGACCAACTGTCCGAAGACGACATTGCCGCCCTGCGCGCCTAGTGCAGCGGTGCCCGCGCCGGGTACGCCGCCCCGCTGGCGAAGGTCGTGAAGTGCCCCGCCTGACGCAGCAAGTCGGTCACGTCGTGCCCTTCGCACAGCAGCATGGCCGACGACGCCGCGAGCGAGGTGCGCGTGGCGCGGGTATGCTGCACCATCTGGATCAGGTGCCGTTCATCCGCCGTCACGATGGCCGCACAGCACGGACAGCGTGGGTTGGAAAAGCGAAAGCACGACCGGCGCGCTGCGCGCATATGCTGGATCACGCGCAGTGCCTCGCGCATCGTCTCTGCGCTGCGCGGGCCCGGGAAGAAGGCGTCGGCATTCAGCACCGTGTTGATCCACGCGCTTTGATCGCCGGTGAAGGCGACCATGAAATACCGCGCGGCGCTCAGAAAACCGAACTCGAACGGGTCGAGGTTCAGCGTGTCGATGCTTGTCTCATCGGCGCGGGGACGGGCGTTGCAGGGCTCAGTCATGACGGCGCTCCCAGGGCGGCGCGGCCCGGACGGGCGCGCGTACCGGCTGCAGCGCCCGCACCTCCCCCGAATGGTACAGGCCAAAGACCTCCCAAACCCCCGGCCGGGCCCCCAGCCCAAACGCGCTGGCCAAATGGTGCAGGCCCAGCATCCGAGCAACGTCACTGATCATGCGGTCTCCTTCCGATCTGTCACACCGGGCTGACAGGAGACTCTGCGGCTAGGCAGCCTTAAGTTGACAGGGTTACCCAGCCCCGTGCAAGCGAAACTTATTGTTTTTGTCGGGATTGACGCGCTGCAGCGATTCAATCAACATGAGCGCAATCGAAACAGGGCGCTGACCCGCGCGGCGCCCGTGCAGATCGCAACAACCGAGGCACTCGCTTTGACCCAAGCCCGCCGTCCGATCCAGCCGCCCGCGCCGGCGGCGTCCGCGCGGACAGATCGGCCCTGCCCGTCCGAAGTTCTGACGGCCGGGCTTAGCGGGCATCTCGGCGACAGCGCCGATGTCGAAGCGCTGGTCGACCGGCTGCAGGCGGGGCGCGGCGAATGACGACGCCGCCCAAGCCCATCGCACCGCCCGAAAAGCCGGAGATGGATACCTTTGATGCACGTGAGTTGATCAAAGATGGCCATCAGGTTGCGATTGTGCTCGATGATACGCGGTATGTGCTGCGCATTACGCGCGCTGGAAAACTCATTCTCAACAAGTGAGGGGCGTGCACGCCCCCGATCCCGGAAGGAAGTGACCATGACACGGAAATCGACGACGGCCCTTTGCGGCGCCCTGCTTCTGGCCGGTCCGGCCCTGGCCGACGGCCATCTGAGCCAAGCGGCGGTCTTGGACAATTACGCCGACATCGCTCAGGCGAAATACGAAGACAGTCTGACCACCGCCAAAGCCCTGCAGGGCGCGGTGGACACACTGATCGCCTCCCCCTCTGCCGAGGCGCTGCAGGCGGCCAAGACCGCGTGGCTGGCCGCGCGCGTGCCCTACCAGCAATCCGAGGTCTACCGCTTCGGCAACGCCATCGTGGACGATTGGGAAGGCAAGGTGAACGCCTGGCCGCTCGACGAAGGCCTGATCGACTATGTCGACGCCTCCTATGGCGGCGCGACGGACGAGAACGAATACGCCGTGCTGAACGTGGTGGCCAACGTCTCCTTCACGCTGTCGGGCACCGATGTGGACGCGGCTCAGATCACGCCCGCACTGCTGAAGAATGACCTGCACGAAGCGGACGCGGTCGAATCCAACGTCGCCACCGGCTATCACGCCATCGAATTCCTGCTGTGGGGTCAGGACCTGAACGGCCACGGCCCGGGCGCCGGCAACCGCCCCTGGACCGATTACGCCGCGGGTGACGCCTGCACCAACGGCAATTGCGACCGCCGCGGCGACTACCTCAAGGCGGCGACCGACCTGCTGGTCACGGACCTGGAATGGATGGCCAGCCAGTGGACCGACGGCGGCGCCGCGCGCGCGGCCCTGATGGAGGACGAGGCCGCCGGCATCTCCGCCATCCTGACCGGCATGGGCTCGCTGTCCTACGGCGAGCAGGCGGGCGAGCGGATGAAGCTTGGCGTGATGCTGAACGATCCGGAAGAAGAGCACGATTGCTTCGCCGACAACACGCATAACAGCCACTTCTACGACGCGCTGGGCATCCGCAACGTCTACCTCGGCAGCTACACGCGGATCGACGGCTCCGTCGTGTCCGGCCCGTCGCTGTCGCAACTGGTCGCGGCGGCCGATAGCGGCGTCGATGCGGAGCTGACCACGAAGCTCAACGCCACCATGCTGGAAATGTCTGAGATGAAGACCGCCGCAGAGGCCGGCTTTAGCTACGACATGATGCTGGAACGCGGCAATGAGGCCGGCGAGGCGCTGATCATGGGCGCGGTGAACGCGTTGGTCGATCAGACCCGCTCGATCGAGCGCGCCGTGGCAGTCTTGGGCGTCGACGCAATCGAATTCGAAGGCTCCGACAGCTTGGACAACCCCAGCGCGGTCTTCGAGTAAGCCTCCCGCCCGCACGCGCCTCCCTCGGGCGTGCGGGCGCCCCCAGCCATGGCCCAGCCGGGCCCAGCGAGGTCTCAAATGGCAAAGACACCGAGCCCCTGTATCGACGTCTGCAAGTTCAAACGCGAAGGCCATTGTATCGGCTGTTCGATGACGAAGGCGCAGAAATCGTTGTTCAAGGCCCTCAAAAAGGACAAGCACCGCGAGGCGTTTGTCGAGATGTTGGTCGGGCAGCAATCACGGCTTGGGAAGTATACGCACTGGGCGCCGCAATATCTGCGCAAGTGCTTGAAAAAGAAGGTCAAGCCAGTCGCAGCTGTTAGAGACGTGGCTTGACCCCGCTTCGGGTGGCTGCCTAGCTGCGTGGCGTTCCCTGGGATCAGGGGGCTGCGTGGCTTAGGTGGCTGCCGTCAGCATCGTGTTCGAACCTGATGAATGCCGGACCGCCGTGAGTGGTGGCGTGCCGCCGGTCCCGGCGCATCAGGCGGCGCGGCTCACGCCAGGTGAGCGCGCAGCATCCAGGCAAACTTCTCGTGCGTTTGACCGCGTGCGATCGCCAGATCTTCGGTCAGCGTGTCGCCGTGTTCGGCGGCCAATTGCCCGGCCTGCGCCAGCGTCGCCGCCAGCGTTTCCTGCGCGGTTTGCAGCGCGGCGATCATCTCTTTGTCGGTGGCGTGGCCATCGTGCTCTTCCACCTTGGACCGGCGCAGCATGCCCGCAAGTGTGCCCTCGGCATGGCCTTGCACGGCCTTGATCCGCTCCGCCAGGTCGTCCTGCGCCTGGAAGTGGTCCTCGTAGATCTCTTGGAACAACGCGTGCAGCGGGCCAAAGCCCATGCCGGTCACGTTCCAGTGAAAATTCTGTGCCAGCATCGTCGTCACGGCGGTTTCGGCCACCGATTGGTTCAGTGCATCGACAATGGCGGCGCGCGCGTCAACGGACAGCGCGACTGCGGTCTGGGTCATTCCCCGGCTCCCTCGCTTTTTCATGTGCTGGCTGGCATACACGCTGGCTTGCTCCTCCGAAGATAGGGAGCCCAGCAGGCACGGCAAGAGCTATTTAGAATAATTCTAATTCAGAGAAAAACACTCGGCTATCCGGCCCACCAAGAACCGGATCAGACGGCGGCTGTCGCGCGGCACACGCGCTCCCAAAAGGAAGGCAACACTGCCCTCATCCCCACGTCCGCACGCGCGGCCAAGGGCGATGAGCCAGTCTTCGTCGAAGCTGCGTTCCGCCTCGCCCGGGCTGAGCAGACGGGCCCTTTGACCCAGCGCCTCGTTCAGGCACCGCATCAGCGCGCTCGAATACGCCTCCCGTGTGGCGACACGGGTTGTCTGCAGCAGCGCGCAGGCCTCGAACAGATCGGCGCGGGGCTTGATCCGGCATTCCATAGCGGTGAACCGAAGGTGGTTGAGGAACGCGGCGGCTGGTGCATCCAGCGCCGGTGCGGCGGGCGGGACATACGCGGTTTTCAGCTGCGTCAAAGACATCACGTTTCCTCAGGCGGCGCGGAATCGGGTCGCCATCCCTCTTTCCCGAGTATATTTATAAGTCATGGCACGTTTCACAAGTCTTTACCTGACCACAGCACTCGGTTTTTTGTCAATCTCCGTTGACGCTCGGGCCGATCTTGCGGATTTACACATGTCCGTTATCCCCCGCACCGCGGCGGAGGCGGAGCGGATCGCCGGCGTGACCCGGCCGGCCACAACCTTCGACGCCCCCGAACGCTTCGAGAACAATCCCGGCGGCGCGGCTACCGTGCGCCTGCGCGCCAATGCCGACGCGTTCAGCCAGCCCTCCGCCAATATCGATTTCGAACGGGAGTTAGATTTCAAAGTCGGCAACGGCCTCTTCAAGAAGCTGTGGGTCTCCTCGCCCTCCTCCACGCTGGCCTCAGATGGGCTCGGCCCCCTGTTCAACGCACGCTCCTGCCAGCGTTGCCACCTCAAGGACGGGCGCGGCCACCCGCCCGAGGGCCCAGATGACGGCGCGACCTCTATGGTGATGCGCATCGCGGTGCCCGGCGGGACGGGTCCCGACATCGCGGAGTGGCTGAGCACCACGGTCGATCCATCCTACGGCGCGCAGCTTCAGGACGGATCCATCGCGGGCGTACACGCGGAGGGCAACCTGTCCGTGCGCTATACCGAAACCGAAATCGCGCTGTCGGGGGGCGAGGTCGCCTCGCTGCGCAGCCCCGTCTATGACGTGACCGACTTGGCTTACGGCCCCCTACATCCGGACGCGCGTCTGTCGCCCCGTGTGGCGCCGCAGATGATCGGTCTGGGCCTGCTCGACGCGATCCCCGCCGAAAACATCCTGGCCCTCGCCGATCCGGACGACGCGGACGGGAACGGCATTTCGGGTCGCGCGCAGATCGTCATGTCGGGCGAATACGGCGTGCCGATGCTGGGCCGCTTCGGCCTCAAAGCCGGTCAGCCGTCCGTGTGGGAGCAATCGGCGGCGGCATTCTTTGGCGATATCGGCATCTCCTCCCCCCTGCACCCGGACGGGGCGGGCGAATGCACCGCGGCGCAAGCCGCCTGCCGCGCGGCGCCCAACGGCAACACGGCGGTCCACGACGACGCGGAGATCGGCACCGAAGGCCTGCGCCTCGTCAGCTTCTATTCCTCCAACCTGGCCGTGCCGGCGCGCCGCGACGTGGACGACCCGGACGTCCTGCACGGCAAGCGCGTCTTTTACGAGACGGGCTGCACCTCGTGCCACACGCCCAAATTCGTGACGCACCGGCTGGAGGATCAACCGGAGCAAAGCTTCCAGCTGATCTGGCCCTACACCGACATGCTGCTGCACGATATGGGCCCCGGCCTGGCCGATGGCCTGCCCGAAGGCCGCGCGACGGGCCGCGAATGGCGCACGCCGCCGCTGTGGGGCATCGGCCTGACGGAACAAGTCTCCGGCCACACCTATTTCCTGCACGACGGGCGCGCGCGGTCCTTGCTGGAGGCGGTACTGTGGCACGGCGGCGAGGCGGAGGCGCAGAAACAGCGCGTCGTGGACATGCCGCCCGCCGACCGCGCCGCCCTCATCCGCTTTTTGGAGAGCCTGTGATGCGCCTCGCCGCTCTGGCCTGCCTGCTGGCCGCACCTGCCCTGACACCTGCCTGGGCCGATGTCGTCTCGGTGCTCGACGCGCATATCCTGCCCGGTCACGCCCGCCTCGCCGCGCAGACGGAGGCGTTGGCCGAAGCTGCCCGCGCCGATTGCGCGCCCGAAAGCTTGCTCAGCGCGTATCACGACGCGCGCGACGCTTGGGTGCAGATCGGGCATATCCAGTTCGGCCCGCTAGAGGAGAGCGGCCTGGCCCTCGCGATGGATTTCTGGCCCGACCCGCGCGGCACGGTGCCCAAGACCATCGCGCGCCTTACCGTCGATGCGGATATCGACCTGACCGACCCGGACGCCTTTGCCGAAGTGTCCGCGGCGGCGCAGGGGTTTTCGGCGCTGGAATGGATGCTCTTCACCCCGCAGGCCCGGGCGGAGGAAGCCTGCGCCCTGACCCGCGCCATCGCCGGGGGCCTGGCGCGCAAGGCCGCGTCGCTTGAGGCCGATTGGCCCGCCTTCGCAGACTTGATGACCAGCGCGGGCGCGGACGGGAACACCCGTTTCCAGTCAGAGCTCGAGGCGCAGCGCGCGCTGTATACCGCCTTGTCCACCGGCCTCGAATTCCTGCACGATCAACGCCTTGGCCGGCCACTGGGCACGTTCGACCGCCCCCGCCCCCGCCGGGCGGAGGCGCGCCGGTCGGACCGGTCCCTGCGCCACATCACCCTGTCGCTCGGCGCGCTGGAAGAGCTTGCCGTCCTCATGGGCGGCGGAGACATCCCCCAGACCCGCGCCGCCTTCGCCGAGGCAAAGGCCCGCGCGGCGGAGCTGGACGATCCGGCCCTGCAAGGCGTTGCCGACCCGGCGCAGCGCTTCCGGGTGGAGGTCTTGCAGCAAGCCGTGCGCGCCGTGCAGGTCGCGGTGATCGAGGAAGTAGGACGGCCCTTGGGGATCAGCGCGGGCTTCAACGCGCTCGACGGGGATTGATGCCGCGTTCGATGCGGGACCGCCGCGCGTTTCTGGGCGGCCTGGCTGCCTCGACCCTCGCGCCAAGCCTCAGCTGGGCGGAGATCGGCGCGCCCGCGGCGCTCAGTGCCGCCCGAGCGCCGGACGGCAGCTTTCACCTCGCCGGTTTGCGCCGGGACGGCACGTTGGCCTTCACGCTCCCCCTGCCTGCCCGCGGTCACGCCGCCGCCGCCCACCCGCACCGGGCCGAGGCGGTGCATATCGCCCGCCGGCCTGGCACCTTCGCCATGGTCATCGACTGCGCCGCCGGCACGATCCGTCACCGCTTGGCCGCTCCCAAAGGGCGCCATTTCTACGGCCACGGGGCGTTCACGGCGGACGGCACGACGTTGCTGACGACAGAGAACGACATCGAGACCGGTGCGGGCCGCATCGGCATCTGGGCGGTGGCGGAGGGGTATCGCCGGGTCGGGGACCTGCCTTCCGGCGGGATCGGCCCGCACGAGATCATCCGCCTGCCCACGGGCGGTTTCGCGGTCGCCAATGGCGGCATCCGCACCCACCCGGAGACGGGGCGTGAAAAACTGAACCTCGGCACGATGCGCCCCAACTTGGCGATCCTGGACGCGCACGGCGCGCTGCAAGAGGTCACGGATAGCACCCCGCACCAAAGCTCGCTGCGCCACATCGCGGCGGGACCGGACGGCGCAGTGCTCTGCGGCTACCAATGGCAGGGCGACATCTTCGACGCGCCGCCGATGCTGGCGATCTGGCGTGACGGGCAGCTGACCGAGATTGACCTCGGCCCGGCGGTCCACCGGCGCATGAAGGCCTATGTCGGCAGCGTCGCGTGGGGCGCGCAGGGCTGGTCCGCCTCCGCCCCCAGAGGCGGGGTCATCGTCACCGCGGGCGCCGCACACGCCATGCCCGATGGCTGCGGCCTCGCCGCGCTGGCGGGGGAGACGCTCGTGACCGACGGGCTCGGCCAGGTCCACGCCCTGCGCGGCGCCGGGCTGGAGCGGCGCGGCACGCACGCGCTCGCCTTCGACAACCACCTGGTGTCGATCTAGTCCGCGCCGTCCCCCGGCGTGCGGCGGTACCGGCCGGCAATCACGGCGAGGGAGCCCAAGATCATCACCCCGCCGAAGGCCGTCGCGCCGGTCCAGAGCGGCGCCGGCGCAAGTAGCCCCATCCAGGCCGCCGCACGCTCGAACAGAAGCGCGGTCAGGGGCAGCGCGGCCATGCCGGCCAGGTAATTCGTCGTCTTCACCCTGTGGATCGCCAGCAGCGCCAGATACATCGCGGGGCCGCGCAGCGCCGCGCCCACCAGCGCCGCCAGCCCCCACAGCACCGGATCGAACGCGCCGCCGCCGCCCTGCCCCGCCACCGCGGCGACGGCCAGCATCACAACAGCGCTCGCCACCAGCATCGCGCCGGTCAGCGCGGCGCGCTGGCGCCGATCTTCCGTCTGGTTCATCGGATGACGCTCCGCGATGAGGGTGGAGATGACGACGCACAGCTCCGACAGGATCATCAGCACCAGCGCCGGATTGCGAAACCCATTCTCGAGCGAGGCCGCCAGCGCGACCAGGCCCGCCAGGATCGCCGCGTGGCCCGGCGCCTCCCACAGCGCAGGGCGGCGGCCCATCG
This sequence comes from Pseudomonadota bacterium, assembly GCA_039178165.1. Taxonomy (GTDB): domain Bacteria; phylum Pseudomonadota; class Alphaproteobacteria; order Rhodobacterales; family Rhodobacteraceae; genus JBCBCP01. The sequence goes on from JBCDFL010000011.1 coordinate 27,012, forward strand.
CGCCCCAGACGATCAGCGCGCTGGTCGGAACCGACAGGATCGCCAGGAAAGCGGCGTTGGCCGCGCTGGTGTAGAGCAGCGCGGCGGTGAAGAACGCCGCCGTCGCCACCCGCAACACGCCATAGATCCACGTCAGCGGCGCCCCGAACAGCGCCCAAAGGCCCCGCGGCTGACCCGATACGGCGATCAGCACCGCGCCGCCCACCATCATCTGGATGAAGGTGAACAGCCACGGGTCCAGCGCGAACTGCACCAGCAGCACCCGGCTGACCACCAGCAGCAGCGACCAGAGGGTCAGCGCCGCCAGCACGATCCCCGCGGCGGCCACGCTAGTCGTCCCAGCGCATCCGCTCGAAGCCCTCGCGGAAGGCAAACCGCACCAGATGGCTGTCGATAATCCCCTGCGCCCGCGCGGCGTCTTCCGCCGTGGCGCCGCTGACCACCGCGTGCAGGCCCTCGGGCGCCGCACTCAGCTGCGCAGGGCCCATGGGAAAGGCCACCTCCGCCCGCTCGCCCTCCATGCGGACATCGACCTTGTGGGCGAAGTGTTTGCACAATTGTTGCAGGTATTTGGAGGCCAAGGCCGTCGGGAAATAACCGGTGCGTGTCTGGGGCATCTCGCCGCGCCTTTCACCTGAGTAAAACAGTCGGATACGCTTGCCTTAGCCCCCACCCCAAAGCTAATCAATGGCCACGGCCTGCAAGGCGCGCGTCACTGCCACCCAGCCCGCCCAAAAACAGTGCGACACAGTCTGGGACAGAACAATGACACGGACTGCGATGCGGGGTCTTTTGATGACCTCTGCCCTTTGCAGCGCCTCGGCCCTCGCGGCGCAAGAGGCCCAAGACGACGACGGCTTTCTGGGGACGCTGCGCATCAGCGCGCCCGACGCCCAAGCCTTGCTCGGCAACGACGAAATCACCGAAGAAGAGATTGAGAGCCGCAATCCATCCTCGACCAAGGACGTGTTCCGCGGCGAAAGCTCGGTGCTGGCCTCCGGCGGGGCGGCGATCGGGCAAAAGGTCTTCGTTAACGGGATTGAGGAAAGCTTGCTGTCGGTCACCATTGACGGCGCGCGCCAGAATAAATCGGCCTTCCACCACACCGGCAACGTGCTGCTCGACCCTGAACTCCTCAAACGAGTGGAGATCAGCGAGGGCCTCGCGCCCGCCGATGCCGGGCCAAGCGCGCTCGCCGGCTCCATCGCCTACGAGACGAAGGATGCACGCGACCTGCTGGAAGACGGCGACACGTTCGGCGGCATCTACAAGCTGGGCACCGACAGCAATGGGGGCGGCTTTCAGACAGCCCTGACCCTCTTCGGCCGCACGAATGGCGGCTTCGAATACCTGCTCAGCGCCACGCGCCGCAACGGCGATGATTACGAAGACGGCTCTGGCTTGACGGTGACCGGCACCAATGCCGATCTCACCGATTACAGCGCCAAATTCGCGCAGACCTTCGCGGGCGGCCACCGGCTCGAATTCGCGGCCTCGCAGACCGAAGACAGCGGCGTGCGCGCCGGTCAGGCCGGCCCGGGCGGCATCATCTTCATCCGTCCCGACTTCCTCGGTGTTGTGGGCCGGGGCAGCGTGCTGGTCGAAGGGCTCTCGCGCCCGACGTCCTACACACTAACCTACACCAATGAGCAGCCGGAAGGCATCTGGGACCCGACCATCCAGCTGAGCTACAACGAGCAGGTGATCGACGCCGTCGGCGTCTTCGGTGAAAACAAGAGCTTCAGCGGCACGTTCAAGAACGACTTCGCCATTGCCGGCGGCGTGCTGACCGCGGGGCTCGACTTCTTCGACGAAAGCGCCGCGGGGTTCGGCCGCGGGCCCGGCCCGTTCGGCTCTTCGGGGCGCGAGGATCACCGCAATTTCGGCATCTTCGCCCAAGCGCGCCAGGACGTGGGCGACCGCGTCTCCCTCAGCTACGGCGCACGGTATGACTGGCAGGATTTCGACGCCGCGGACGGCTCTTCCTTCAGCGCCAGCGGGGCGAGCGTGAACGGCTCCATCGATGTGATCCTGACCGACACGCTGACCCTGAATGCGGGCCTCGCCTCCAGCTGGGGCGGGTACGAGCTGGGCGAAGCGGCCCTCGTCAACTTCGGCGGCGCCTGGGATTACACCGGCTTCACCACCTCGCGGGCCAATGCCGGCCGGGTCGGCCTGCGCTTCGACAACGGCACGATCAAGGCCAGCGCGGCGCTCTTCCGCACGGACGTGAACGGCATCAACGCGGTCCTGCCTTCCGGCGGAGCGCGCGGCGCGGTGTCGGACCTGACCAGCCGCGGCATCGACGCCTCGCTCGAATATAGCGGCGCGCGCGGCTTTGGCCGGATCAACGTGACCCACGCCGATGTGGAGCTGAACGGCTCGACCATCGGCTCGACCGCCTACTACCTCGGCCGGCCCGTGGGCACCGTCATAGCGCTAGAGGCCGCCTACGACGTCACGGACGAGTGGCGCGTGGGCGGCACGGCACAGATCGCGCTGGAGAACGACGATGCGGCGCAGGTCTTGCCCAGCTACGAAGTGGTCGACCTTTACGCGACCTATACGCCGCGGCGTGCCAAGAATATCGAAGTCCGCCTAGACGTCCGGAACCTTTTTGACACGACCTATTCGGCGCGCTCAAATGACGGCATCGACAGCACCCGCGTGGTGCCTCTGACGGAGCCGGGCCGGACCATCGGGATCACCACGCGAATCCGGTTCTAAACACGAAGATGGACGGGGGCGCCGCAGCCCCCGCCTGCATTTTGGGAGAGAGAGATATGACGCGATACCTAATCGGCCCCCTCTTTGGCCTGCTGCTGGCCACGGGCCTTGCCGCGCAAGAGGCGCCCAAGCTGGAGATTCAGCTGAACACCGCCGACCTGGTCGGGGAAAGCTGCCGGCTGACCTTCGTGCTGACCAACGCCCTCGGCGCGGATGTGGACCAATTGGTCGCCGAAACGGTGCTCTTTTCCGACGAAGGCGGCGTCGTGCTTCTGACCCTCTTCGACTTTGCCGCCCTGCCCGCGGGCCGGCCCCGGGTGCGGCAGTTCCAGGTGCCGGGTACGTCCTGCGACCGGATTGGCCAGGTGCTGATCAACGGCATTTCCACCTGCACAATGGGCGGCGCGGCGTCTTCGGCCTGCGCCGACGGGCTAAGCCTGTCCAGCCGGGTCGATATCGGGCTCGAGGGCTGATCATGGACATCATGGAACGCGCGCAGGGCATTCTGGACCTCGGCGGTCCGGTCGTTGCCATCCTGATCGTCGTGTCGATCTTCACCCTCGCGCTGGTACTCTACAAGCTGTGGCAGCACAGCAGCGCGGGCGTGCGCCGGCACAAGGCGATCCGCGCGGCCCTGGCGCGCTGGGACGACGGAGATGTTGCGGGCGCGGCTGACGCGCTGGCCGCCTCGACCAGCTATCTCGCGCCCGTCGTGCGCCAGGCCATGCAAGCGGCCCCCGGCGCCGAGCTGCGCGCCCGGCTGGAGGCAGAGGCCGAGGCCCGCTTCGAACGGCTGGAGACCGGGTTTCGCACCCTCGACACCGTCGCACAACTGGCCCCGCTGCTGGGCCTCTTCGGCACGGTTCTGGGCATGATCGAGGCGTTCCAGGCGCTGCAAGACGCCGGCAGCGCGGTCGATCCGTCGCTCCTGGCCGGGGGCATTTGGGTGGCGCTGCTGACTACCGCCGTGGGTTTGGCCGTCGCAATGCCCACCTCCATGGTGCTGGCCTGGTTCGAGACGCGGATGGAGGGCGAGCGCGTCTTTGCCGCAACCGCCCTTGGCACGATCCTGGCCCCCAGCGCCGAAATGCGCGCGCCCGCCGCGGCCCATGCGTAGGGCGCGCCGCCGCGCCAAACGCCTGTCGATGACATCGCTGATCGATGTCATCTTCCTTCTGCTGCTCTTCTTCATGTTGTCCTCCACCTTCTCCCGCTTTGCGGAGGTGGACCTGGTCGCGGGCGGCACCGGTGCGCCCGCCGCCGGCGCGCCGAGCGAGGTGCTGTTCCTCCGCCTCACCGATTCAGGCGCCAGCCTCAACGGCCGCGCGCTGGAACTCGACGCGCTGGAGCCGGCCTTGCGCGCCCAGCCCGGCACGGCGCTGATCATCAGCGTCACCACCTCCGCCACCGCGCAGATCCTGACCGATACGCTGGTCGCGGTGCGCGGCGTGCCGGACCTGCAAATGACCGTGCTGGAGGGACGCTGATGCGCAAGCCCGCCCGCCGCGCCAAGGCCGAACCGACGATCGCACTGATCAACATCGTCTTTCTGATGCTGGTCTTCTTCATGGTTGCCGGCACGCTGTCGCCGCCGATCGACGGCAGCCTCAAACTGGTGAACACCGCCGATCTCGAAGGCCGCGCGCCAGCCTATGCGCTGGTCCTGACCGAGGACGGCACGCTGCGCTACCGCGGCGCGCCCGCCGCCGGCCCGGACGCCTATTTCGCCGAACACGGGCGCGACGTCGTGCGCGTGATGCCCGACCGCGCCGTCCCGGCGACCGAGCTGCTGCGCGTCGCGCGCGAGCTCCGCGCCGCGGGCGCAGAACGGGTGCTGATCGTGACCGAACAGGTGCCGCAATGATCCGCGGCTCCGCCCTCATTGCCGCGCTAGCGCTGGTACTGTCGGGCGCGCTGCACGGGCTGGTCGGCCTCGCCTTCGGGCCGGAGCCTGACCCGGTGCAGGAGGAAGGCGGCGCCACAACCGCGATGCTCGGCAACTCATTCCAGGATGTGGCCGGCACCCTCACCCCGTCCGAGACGCCCACAGACACGCAGACCGCCGAAACCCCGAACGAGGTCGAGACCGCAGAGCCGCCGCAGGAGGCGCTGGACCCTGACGCGACCACCGATGTCACGCCGCCCGACGACGCCGCGCTGGTTCAGCAAAGCGATACACCGCAAACCGCCCGCGCCCCCGACGCGCCGGTGACGGAGCAGCTTTCGGACGCACCGCAGACCCAGCAACAGGCCGACACGCCGGACACCCAGCAGCCAGCCACCGCCCCCGCGAGGGCGCAAAGCGCTGAGACCCCGCCCGCGCAGGACAAGACCGAGGCCCCGCCGCAGGACGTGGCGCCCGCCGCGCCCAGTGCCGCCATTGCGCCGCAGCCCAGCGTGCCGGCCCTGACCGCGCTGAAGCCCGCGCCGGTCCAGCGGCTGGAGCCGGTCACGCCGCTTGCGCCCGTGCCGGAGGTGACCACCACCGAGGCGCCGGAGGCAGAGGCCGCCGACGCCCCCACCCCGCCCGAAACCATCGCTGCCCTGCCCGAAGAGGAGACCGGGCCGGCCCCGAACCTGTCGTCGCGCCCCTCCCTGCGCCCCCGCGCCATCGAGGAAGCCGGCGAGGCGCGCGCCGCTGCCGCCGCAGCAGAGGCCGCCCGCCGCGCCGAAGAGCAGCAGCGCGCCCGACAGACCCGCCAGCGCAGCAACGAAAATCAGGCCCAACGGCGGGGAACGGATACCGGCCAAACCACGGGCCGCGCCGCGACAAGCACCGCTCAGCCCGGAAATGCCGCACGCGCCGGAAATGCAGCGGTTGCGAATTATCCTGGCATCATCGCGCGGTGCGTCCGCCGTGCCCGCCGCGCCCAAACAAATGCCCGCGGCACGGCCTCCGTTGCCTTCAACATCTCGGGCAGCGGCGCGGTGACCTCCGTTCGAATCGCCCGCAGTTCAGGAAGCGCACCGATGGATCAGGCGGCCTTGCGCGCCTTGCAGCGCGTCGGGTCTTGCCCGCCACCCCCGCCGGGCGCGCGCAGATCGTTCACCATCAGCATCCAAGGCGGCTGAGGACTGCCTCAACGAGAAAAGGCCGCCCCAACGTCGCTGGGGCGGCCTCTCTTTACGCGTTACCTCAATGGCTTAGAAGATCTTGCTCACAGTCAGCTTGAGGTTCCGGCCCGCCGCAGGGCGCGAGGCCGAGGATAGGTGGCCGGTATAGGCCTTGTCGAACACGTTCTCGAGGCCCACGCGGATCTCCGTGTCTTCCCAGAATCCCTGCTGCGGCCGGAACGTGGCGCGCAGATTGTGCACCGTCGAATCCGGCAGCGCGTTTTGCGAGCCGTCCCGCTTGTCGCCGTCGTGGATGACTTCCCAGCTCACATCGATCCGGTCGTCGTCCCACTTCTTGCCGACGGTCAGCGCGATACGGTCCGCGGGCGTGTTGCGCCACTTGTCCGATCCACCGGCGGTCAGGAACTCCGTCCCGTCGCCGATATGCGCGTTGACGTCGAAATAGAGACCGTTCTCCAGACCGTAGGA
>JBCDFL010000012.1:0-31662 GCA_039178165.1 Pseudomonadota bacterium
CCCCCCTCCCCCCCCTTTCCTGTCCTCCTCCGCCTTCTCCGTCTCCCCGCCCCTCCCCCTCTCCCCCCCCGGGGGGGGGGGGCGCCGCCCCCCCCCCCCCCCCCCCCCCCGCGAAGTTTCCAAAATTCGCGTCCCCCCGAAAAAGGTCCGACATGAACCACTTTCTCGACATCCACACGACATCGCCCAAAGATCTGCGGCGGATCATCGACAGCGCGCGGATCATCAAAGAGGCGCGCAAAGGCAAACCCAAAGGCACCCCCGACGCTGAACAGCCGCTGGCCGGCCACATGGTCGCGCTGATCTTCGAAAAACCCTCCACCCGCACCCGCGTCAGCTTTGACGTCGGCGTGCGCCAGATGGGCGGGGAGACGATGGTGCTGTCGGGCGCCGACATGCAGCTCGGCCACGGGGAGACCATCGCAGACACCGCGCGCGTCCTGTCGCGTTATGTCGACATGATCATGATCCGCACCTTCGAAGAGGCGACGCTGCTCGAGATGGCGGACCACGCCACCGTGCCGGTCATCAACGGCCTCACCAACCGCACGCACCCTTGCCAGATCATGGCCGATGTCATGACGTTCGAAGAGCATCTTGGCCCCATCAAAGGCCGCAAGGTCGTCTGGTCGGGCGACGGCAACAACGTCTTCGCCAGCTTCGCCCACGCCGCCAAGCAGTTCGAGTTCGATCTGATCTTCACGGGTCCCGAACCGCTGGACCCCGAGCCTGCGCTCGCCGGGCTTTTCACCACCCAGCGCGATCCGGCGCAGGCGGTGCAGGGGGCCGATCTGGTCGTCACCGACACGTGGGTGTCGATGCACGATCCGCAAAGCGCGCGCGAGCGGCGGCACAACCAATTGCGCGGGTACCAGGTCAACGCGGAGCTGATGGCCAAGGCCAGCCCGAACGCCCTTTTCATGCATTGCTTGCCCGCCCACCGCGATGACGAGGCGACGTCCGAGGTCATGGACGGCCCGAACTCGGTCATCTTCGACGAGGCCGAAAACCGCCTGCACGCCCAAAAGGCGATCATGCGCTGGTGCCTGGGCAAATGAGGCTCTGCGCATGACCCGCATCGCCGTGGCTGGCGCCGGCGCCATCGGCTGCTTCGTCGGCGGCCTCATGGCGGCACAGGGGCACGACCTGCGCCTGATGGCGCGCGGCAGCACGCTGGCGGCCCTGCGCGCCGGCGCGCTGCGCCTGACCGATTACGGCACGTTGGAGCTGGAGGTGCCCATCGCTCAGGCCAGCGACGATCCGGCGATCCTGGAAGATGCCGAGGTGGTGCTTGTGACCTGCAAGACCGCCGCCACGGCGGAGATTGCCGGCAATATCGCCCGGTACGCGCCGCAGGACGCGCCGGTGATCAGCTTTCAGAACGGGCTGGACGCTGCGGACATCCTGCGCGGCGCGCTGCCCGGCCGCGACGTGCGCGCGGCCATGGTGCCCTTCAACGTGGTCCGGCCCGGCCCCGGCCATTTCCACCGTGCCACATCGGGCGACATACTGGTGCAAGACGGCCCGCTGCCGGACCTCAGCGCCCGGGCGCTGCGCATCGCGCCGCACCCCGATATCCACGGCGTCCAGTACGGCAAGCTGCTGATCAATCTTAACAATGCGCTGAACGCACTGGCGGATGTGCCGATCGTCGAGCAGTTGCAGATCCGCGCCTGGCGCACGCTCTGGGCCGATCAGATGGCCGAGGCGCTGGGCGTGCTGAAGGCCGCCGGTATCACGCCGGCCAAAGCGACCTCCGTCGCACCGGGTCTCATCCCGCACATTCTGCGGCTGCCGACCCCGCTCTTCCGCCGGATCGCGGCGAAAATGCTGACGATCGACCCGCACGCGCGCTCTTCGATGTGGGACGACCTGACCCAGCGCCGCCTGACGGAGGTGGATGCGCTTCAGGGCCACATCATCGCCCTGGCGGCCCAGCACGGGCGCAGCGCGCCGGTCAACGCCGCCGTTTTGGCGGCCATCCGCGCGGCGGAAGCGCGGGGGGACGGCCCGCCCGGCCTTGCGCCCGCCGATCTGCGCGGCTGAGGCGCACCTTGCTCCCCGGCCCCCGCCCGCTAGGGTGAAGGGGAAAGGGAGGCTTTCATGGGCACAGCGGATATCGGCGTCTACGGTCTGGGCACGATGGGCAGCGCGCTGGCGCTGAACCTGGCCGAACGCGGCTTTTACGTCGCCGTCTCCAACCGCGAGGCGGAGTGGATCGCGCCCTTCCTGGAAGAGGCCGAGGGCGTTGGGACCGTGAGCGGCCACGCGGACCTCGCCGCCTTCGTCCAGGCGCTGAAATCGCCGCGCACGATCCTGATGATGATCCCGTCGGGCGCGCCGGTCGACAGCATGATCGACGCCCTGCGCCCGCATCTGGCGGACGGCGACACGATCATCGACGGCGGCAATTCGGACTTCAACGACACGCGCCGCCGGTCGCAGGCGCTGGCGGGCACGGGCCTGCACTTCGTCGGCATGGGCGTGTCGGGCGGGGAGGCGGGCGCGCGAAGCGGCCCGTCCATGATGGTCGGCGGCAGCGCGCACAGCTGGGCGCAGCTGCAGCCCATGGCCGAAGCGATTGCCGCCCGGCACGATGGCAGCCCCTGCGTGGCGCATTTGGGCCCGGACGGGGCGGGGCATTTCGTCAAGACGGTGCATAACGGCATCGAATACGCCGACATGCAGATGATCGCAGAGGTCTACGGGCTGCTGCGCGACCAGTTTCACCTGTCCGCCCCCGATATCGGCTCGCTGTTCGAGGGGTGGCGCGCAGGCCCGCTCGCCTCTTACTTGATCGACGTGACCGCGCTGGCGCTCGCCTCCTCCGACGGCCGGACGGGCCGGCCCATGGTCGATGTGATCCTAGATCAGGCGGGGCAAAAGGGGACGGGCCGCTGGACGCTGATCGAGGCGCTGAAGATGGGGCAAAGCGCTTCCACCATCGAAGCGGCGGTGGGCGCGCGCAGTTGGTCCTCCGAAAAAGCGGCGCGGCAGGCGGGTCTGCTCGATCTGGCGGCGGTGGAGGCCGAGCTGCCGAGCCCCCAAGACCTCGAATACGCGCTTCTGGCGGGCCGTATCCTGGGCCACGGGCAGGGCTTTCGGGTCTTGACCGCCGCCTCCGAAGAGTTTGCCTGGGATCTCGATCTGGCCCGCATCGCGGAGATTTGGCGCGCGGGCTGCATCATCCGATCCGCGCTCCTGGACGACATCGCAGGCGCCGTGCGCGGCGGGCTGCCCCACGGCCACCTGATCCTGGCGCCGGCCATGCGCACAGCGTTGGCGCAAAGCCTGCCGGGCCTGCGCCGAACGGTGGCGGCCTGCGCGGCCCTGGGCCAGCCGATCCCGGCCCTGTCTGCGGCGCTGGCCTGGCACGACAGCATGGCGCTGGGCCGCGGGACGGCAAACATGATCCAGGCGCAGCGCGATTTCTTCGGCCATCACGGCTTTCGGCGGGTGGACCGGGACGGCGCGCATCACGGCGACTGGCTGCGGGGCTGATCCGTCAAATCTTGCAAGATTTGACGACGGTCGATCCTTGAAGGATCGACGCCCCTAGCCCCGCGGTTTGGCCCGCAGAGTGGGATCGGCCTCGGTCGGGTCTTCGGGCCAGGGATGTTTGGGATAACGCGCGCGCATATCCTTGCGTACATCCGCGTAAGACCCCGCCCAAAAGCCCGGCAGGTCCGTGGTGATCTGAATGGGGCGCTGGGCTGGCGACAGCAGCGTGACCTTCAAGGGCTGGCCCGCGACCGATGGGTGTTGCGTGACGCCGAACATCTCCTGCAGGCGCACGGCGATCTCCGGCACCTCGCCCGCGTAGTCGATGGCCACGCGCCGTCCCAGCGGCGTGGTGAAGCTGCCCGGAACCTCCCGCTCCAACGCCTGCATCCCGTCCCAGCCCAGCCGCGCCTCCAGCGCCGGGACCAGATCGAAGGCCTTCCAGTCCACTGCGCTGCGCACATTCGTCAGGAAAGGCAACAGCCAGTCCTCCGCGCTGTCCAGCAGCGCCTGGTCGTCCCAGCCGTCATGGACCAGCCGGATACGCGCCAGCAGCCGCGCCGCCCGTGCGTCCGGGCGCAGGCCCAATTGGCGCACGCCCTCCAGCATCGCCTCCGCCACCGCCTGCGCCGGGGCGTGCGTCCAGGTGCGGTCGTCGAGGACCAGCGCGCCAAAACGCTCCTGCTGGCGCGCCAGCACACGGCTGTCGCGCCGAGACCAGGTGCAGACGTCGTGCCAGGCGATTTGTCCCGCAAAGGCCGCGCGCAGATCGGCCTCCGGCAACGCCACGGCCTGGCGCACGCGCGCCTCGCGCGGGTTGCCATCGAGGTCCAGCGCCACGATCAGGCGCGCCCCGGCGAGCGGATCGCCCTCCGGCAGGATCGCGCCCTTGCCGCCCGACAGCACGAAGCGCGGCGCGTCCCCCTTGCGGCGCAGGCCCAATCGGTCGGGATAGGCGAGGGCCGCCTGCACCCCCAAGGGTTGGTCCGGCCCACCTTCGAACCGTTTCAGCCGTTTGGCCTCCGCCCGCACGCGGGCCAGCGCGCCGCGATGCACTGCGCCGCCGAAGCGGCCGGGATCGCGCTGCGCCTCCAGCCGCAGCCGCAGGTCGAGGCCTGCGCTCTGCAGGATGTCCCGTTCCGCCAGCAGCGCGGCAGTCGTCGCCGCGCCGGGCCCGCCCCGCGTCACCATATGGGCCAGCCGGGGATGCAGAGGCAGGGTGGCCAAGGCACGCCCGTGATCGGTGATCCGGCCCCCGCTGTCCAACGCGCCCAGCATCTTGAGAACGCCCTGCGCCTCCGCCAGCCGGCCGGGATGGGGCGGGGTGACGAAGCGCATCTGCTCCGGCGCGGCGCCCCACACCGCGAGCTCCAGCGCGAGCGTGGCGAGGTCTCCGGCCTCGATTTCGGGGGCGGGAAAAGCGGCCAGCGCGCCGTCCTCGCCCTTGGTCCACAGCTTATAGGCATGGCCTGGCGCGACGCGGCCCGCCCTGCCCGCGCGCTGGGTGGCTTCGGCCCGGGTGACGCGCTCCGTGACCAGCCGCGCCAGGCCGGAGGCCGGATCGAAGACCGAGCGGCGCGCGCGCCCGGCATCCACCACGATGGTGATCCCCTGGATCGTCAGCGACGTCTCCGCGATGGACGTGGCCAGCACCACCCGCCGCGCCTCGGACGGTGCAATGGCCGCGCGCTGCGCCGCCGGGTCCAGCGCGCCGTAGAGCGGCAGGACCGGGCAGGGCAGGTCCCCCAGCTGCGCGGCCACGCGCCGGATCTCCCCCTCGCCGGGCAGAAAGACCAGGGCCGAGCCGTCCTGCTCCGCCAGCGCGCGGCGGGTCAGGTCCGCCGCCCCGTCCTCCAGCCGTGTCTTCCCCAGGGGCCGCTCCAACCAATGCGGCGTGACATCGAAGGCGTGCCCCTCCGCGCGCAGGCGCGGCGCGTCCAGCATGTCGGCAATCGGGGCGGCGTCCAAGGTCGCGGACATAACCAACAGGTGCAGATCGTCCCGTAGCGCCTCCGCCACCTCCACGCAGAGCGCCAGGCCCAGATCAGCGTTAAGGGAGCGTTCGTGAAATTCGTCGAAAATGACGGTTCCGATGCCCTTAAGCTCCGGATCGGACTGGATCATGCGGGTCAGGACTCCCTCGGTCACGACCTCGATCCTGGTGGCCTTCGACACCTGCACCTCTCCCCGCACGCGGTAGCCGACACGTTGGCCTACCGGCTCCCCCAGGGTGCTCGCCATCCGCTCCGCGGCCGCGCGGGCGGCCAGGCGGCGCGGCTCCAGCATCAGGATACGACCTTGGGCCCCCGCCTCCAGCAGCGCCAGCGGCACGCGCGTCGTCTTGCCCGCGCCGGGCGGCGCTTCCAGCACCAAGCGGCGGGCCTTGGCCAGCGTCGCGCAAATCTCCGGCAAAAGGGGGTCGATGGGAAGATCCATGCCCCCTGATGCCAGCGCGCCGGGCAAAGGCCAAGCTGGACATTCCGCGCGCCAGCCGGGACAAGACGGGCTATGCAGATCGACCCCGATAAACTGGTCCAAGGCGACCGCCGCACCCTCGCCCGCGCCATCACTCTGGTGGAAAGCGGCCGCGCCGATCACCGGGCGCAGGCGGCGGACTTGCTGGCGCACTTGCCGCCGCGCCAAGCCTTGCGCATCGGGCTGAGCGGGACGCCCGGAGTGGGCAAAAGCACGTTCATCGAAAGCTTCGGCATGATGTTGACCGCGCAGGGCCTTCGCGTGGCGGTGCTGGCGGTCGATCCGTCTTCCGCGCGTTCTGGCGGATCGATCCTGGGGGACAAGACACGCATGGACCGGCTCAGCCGCGAGGCGGGCGCCTTCATCCGTCCCAGCCCCAGCCAGAGCCATCTGGGCGGCGTCGCCCGCCGGTCCCGCGAGGCCGTGCGCCTGTGCGAGGCGGCGGGCTTTGACGTGGTGCTGATCGAGACGGTCGGCGTCGGCCAGTCGGAGACGGTCGTGGCCCAGATGGCGGACCTTTTCGTTCTGCTGCTGGCGCCTGCGGGCGGGGATGAGCTGCAGGGTGTCAAGCGCGGCATCATGGAGATGGCGGACCTGATCCTGATCAATAAGGCCGATGGCGATCTGAAGCCCGCCGCGACCCGCACTTGCGCCGATTACGCCGGCGCCCTGCGGCTTTTGCGGAAGCGGCCCCAGGACCCGCCCGGATATCCCAAGGCGATGATGGTCTCCGCCCTGGCCGAAGACGGGCTGAATGACGCTTGGGACGCGATGCAGAGCTTGACCCAGTGGCGGCGCGAGGCCGGCTTCTTCGACGGCACCCGGTCCGATCAAGCGCAATACTGGTTCCGCGAGGACGTGCGCGCCGCGCTCCTGGCGCAACTGGACCAGCCCCATGTGCGCGGTGCCATGGCGGAGCTGGGAGGGCGTGTTGCGGCGGGGGCGCTGGACCCCGGCGCAGCGTCCGAGCAGATGCTGCGGCTGCTCGGGCGCGCGCCGGCTTAGGCGTGCACTTTAACGTCAATTTAATCGAAGTCTCGCAAAGCTGATGTGTCCGACATAGATTGGTCATAGGAACTTGGAGTGAGCACGATGAATGACGCCGAACGCGCGGAGCATTTGCGAAAAATCGACGCTGAGATTGCCAAGCTGATCGCCGAGACGGCGGAAATTCAACAGAATATGAAATATCGTTTCTGGGTCATGGGCGCGGCTTACATCGGAGCTATGGCTGTGTTGCTCCGCGCTTTGTGAGGTAATGTTCGGCTCAATTGTAGCGCGATACGTCCTGCGCAAACCTAAGATAATGCTCAGCTCAAGCCGGCCGCGTGGGCGGCGTGGAACACGCCGCCCACAGGGGGGCGGTCGGCGTGTCGGCCTCCTTAAGGAGGCCTGTGGGCTTAGCCAGTAGATGGGCGCATGCAGTGTTTTCCGATCCTTTATGGCCGCACTCAGCCCCAAACCTGCAGTAAGGAGGGGACCCTCCCGTGCATCTATGATGCGCTGCCGGGTCAACGCGCGCTGCGGTGCGGCGCGCTTGGGCAGGCGTGTCGACTTCCTGCCTAAGTCTTTGGGCGTCGCTTTTCTCCGGTTTCTGGGACAAATAGCGGATAGTGGTGTTGGGTATTCACGCTTCGCCCCAAGCCGGCCGCGCGGGTGGCGTCGGACACGCCAGCCGCAGGGGGGCGGCAGGCGTGTCGACATCCTGCGGATGTCTAGGAGCTAAGCACCAAGACCTTCCCAGTTATCGGGCAGTATCTGTCCAAAACGAACATCCGTAGGGTGCGCATTCATTGCGCACCTTATCTGCAACCGAAGCGCAGGGTGGGGTTCCACCCCACCATTCCGCTCAAAGAACTTCGACGCGCCACTCCTAAGCAGGCGCGCCGGCCGTCTGCGCAAGTGTTGGAGCCAAGCCAAAGAGCCGCCTCAACCCCCCTGCATCGACAGCACATGGCCCTCTGCCGGGTCGATCCGGCCGTTGAGCATCTCCAGATACTGCGCGCGCACCGCCTCTGACCCCGACGCCTCCACGACGCGCAGCCAGCCAGTCGCGCCGCCGATAAAGGCCGACCAGGCCTCGGCCAGGCGCTCCTGAAACCCCGCGCGGCCCCATTCGGCGATCCGCTCCTGCGCGTAGGTCGGGGCGAAGAAGAAATAGGGCTTTGGCCCGCCTTCCAGCCCCTCCACCCAGTTCGAGGACTTGTCCCAATGGGTCAGGCCCACCCGGCAGGAATCAACCAGCGCCGCACCGAAATGCGCGTGCACCGCCCGCAGGACGTCGCCCGCACCGGCCATGTCCACAAAGGCCGTCCGCGCCCGCTCCATCCCCGTCACCGCATCGTAGGTCACAACTTCATCGTAAACCCCACGCCCCTCGCAAAACGCGACGTTGCCAGGCGAGGTCAAGCCAACCGTCCGCACGCCCGCCCGGTGCAGCAGAAACGCCAGACCAAGCGCGGTCTTGGAGGAGGCGGAGGAGAGCATCACCTGCTCCGCCCCGAAGGTCCCCGCCCGCCGCACCATGTCGGCCAGCAGGAAGGACGTGGTGAACAAGGGCCGGAAGAGCGCGATCACCCCCTCCCGCTCCGGCGCCCAGGCGGGATCGGCGGCCATATCGGCGTATTGGTTGTAGATCGCGGCCATCTCCTGCCTGTGCGGCGCCGCATCGGTGAAGCCGTAGGGCGTCACCCGGCCAGGGCGCACGCGCAGATGCGTCGCCATCGGGAAATAGCCGTAAAGCCGCGTGCCCTCCGCCACATCCGCGCGGGACGCGATCACATCGGCGAAGCCCCAGACCGGAACCTGGCCCCAGCCGGGGCGGTCCACCGGAAAGAACTTCCAATAACCGATCTGGTCCGGCGCGACGGCATAGGTGATGTTGTTGGCGGTGAGCGCGAACCGGTCCACGCGCAGCAGCGCCTCACCCTCCGCCAGGGTGGGCTGCGGTGCCTCCAGCACCTCGGTCTCGGCCAAATCGGCGCGGTTCACGATCAGTGACAACATGGCGGCTCCTCCCTTGCCTGACCGCAGCATTTCGGCGCCAAGGAGGCCGTGCAAGGCTGCCGTCACGTCTTGACGCCTTCACCGATTCGACCTATCCCCCGCGGACCAATTCACAGGCGCCGCCACCGGGCGGCGTTTGGCGCTTGTTTAGGCCCCCAACAGCCCGGCGCCCGGACCAAAAGGAAAAGCCCATGTCGCGTGTGTGCGAACTGACCGGAAAAGGCCCGATGTCTGGCAACAATGTCAGCCACGCCAACAACAAGACCAAGCGCCGCTTTCTGCCGAACCTGAACGACGTGTCGCTGCAATCCGAAACGCTGGGCCGCGCGATCAAGCTGCGCATCTCTGCGGCAGCTCTGCGCTCGGTCGATCACCGCGGTGGCCTCGACGCGTACCTGGCCAAGGCCAAGGACAGCGAGCTGAGCGCCCGCGCCCTGAAGGTGAAGAAAGAGATCGCCAAGTCGACCGCCAGCACGATCGACGCCGCGACCTGAACGCCAAGATTTTCGTGTGAAGGCCCCCGCGCGGGGCCTTTTGCATGTCCGCCTTTCGCCGCCGCCCTGCGCGGCTGGAACAGATGAATGCGCCGCAGCCCGGCCCCCCTCTGTTCCCATCCGAAAGGCACTCCATGTCCATTCCATCCGTTTTGTCGGGCCGCGTTATCGAGGTCCCAAACCTGCTGCCTGCGCCTGACTGCGCAGCGCTAATTGCCCGCGCCGCCGCGCAAGGGTTTGCCACCGCTACGATCAATCAAGGGGAGCACCGCCCCGATATTCGGAGCAATACCCGCGCCCTCTGGCGCGACGCTGCCCTGTCCCAGCGTCTGTGGCCGGTCGTTGCGCCGCACGTGCCGGACATCGACGGCGCGCGCGGGGTCGGGCTTTGGGATATTTGGCGCGTCTACGGCTACACCCCCGGCCAGTTCTTTGACTGGCACCAAGACGGGCGGGTGACCGACGCGGCAGGCCGGAGCAGCCTGATGACGTTGATGATCTACCTCAGCGACGGCTGCACCGGCGGCGGCACGCGGTTTGCGGACGTCTTCTCCCCCTACATCTTCGCCGATTTCACGATCCAGCCAAAGACGGGCAAAGCGCTGCTGTTCCACCACGACCTGTCCCACCGGGGGGAGGAGGTGACCACAGGCGTCAAACATGTCCTGCGCACAGACGTGATCTTTGAGTGATTAGGGGCGAAGCGCCGCGGTGAGGGGCTGAACGCCGCCCGCCGCCCGCTGCCGCAGGGCGGCCTCGTGCAAGACAAACCCCATTTGCGGCTCGATCAGCATCAGCCAGGCGGCCAGACGCCCGCTGATCTGCCGGACGCGGCCCAGGCCCACGCCGCGCAAGAACCCCTCGATCCCCAGCGTGCACAGGGGGGAGCGTTCGGCATCGTCCATGCGGACGTCCAGGCGCACCCGGCCCAGGCGCAGCTCGCGGGCCAGTGCCTCGACCGCTGGCCAATCGGCCCGCACCGCGCGGCGCTGCGCCCAGGCGCGGCGGGCCATGTCCATCGCCGCGATGTGGCAATCGGTCAGCGCGTGGTAGCCCCGCGCCTTGCGGGGGGTGAAGACGAACCACAGCGTGCGCCCGCCATCCGTCACCGCGCGGTAGGCCGTCATCTGCCCGCATTCGGACGTTTTGGCGTTGCCCGGATCGTACCACAGCTTCACCCAGTCGGAGGTGTCCCGCACGAAGGGCGGCGCGGCGAGCAGCAACTCCCGCTCGATCAAGGAGGTCATCTGCCGCGCTGCGGCGAGGGTGAAAAATGGCTTGGGGGTCTTGGATGAGAAGGGCATGGCAATCGCCTTTTGATCTGAAAATGTCTGAGAATGCCCTCGGGATAGGCCCGGCTGACCCGCGTCCAAAGCCCGAAGTGACGCTGGGAAAGCGAAAATGCTGCTCTGCAGCGAAGCCTGCCGGTTTTTGCAGCGCCCGGCCCGCAGCGTGAGCAGCGGCAGGGCGGTGACAGGCCGGCGCGTGCCCGCTACGCTCCGCGCAAACGGAAGGACCAGCCCATGCAGATTGCGCCCTTCAAGGTCGAGCAGTGGATGAACGCGTGGGAGACGCGCTGCACCTACAACCTGGCCGAGACCTGCGTGCACAGCCTGACGCTAGAGGCGCTCTTGGCCCTCGCCGGGCAGAACCAGCCGGACCTGAACACGCTCCTGCCGATGAAGATGACCTACGGCGATATCGAAGGCTCGGACCGGCTGCGCGCCGGTATCGCGGCGCTTTATGCCGGGGCGCAGCCCGCGCAGGTGACGGTGACGCACGGGACCATCGCGGCCAACATGCTGGTGCACAAGGCGCTGGTGTCGGCGGGCGACCGAGTGATCGCCATCGTGCCTAGCTACCAGCAGCATTATTCGATCCCGGACAGCATCGGCGCCGACGTGCACTTGCTGCCCCTGCGTGCGGAGGATGGATTTCTGCCCGATCTGGACCGGCTGCGCGCGCTGGCGGTGCCCGGCACCCGGCTGATCGCGCTGACCAATCCGAACAACCCGACCGGCGCGCTGATCCCCCAGGCGATGCTGGAGGAGACGGCCCAGATCGCCGAGGGTGCGGGCGCCTACGTTCTGTGTGACGAGGTTTACCGCGGCACCGCGCAGTCGGGGGACGGGATGTCGCCGTCCATGGCGGACCTCTACCGCCGCGGGATCAGCACGGGCGGGCTATCCAAGGCATTCTCCCTCGCCGGCCTGCGTGTGGGTTGGGCCGTGGCGTCGGATGAGGTGACGGAGCGGCTACTGATCCACCGCGACTACGACACCATCGCCGTCGGGCGGCTGAACGATCACCTCGCGGCCCTCGCGCTGGAGGCGGCGGACCGCATACTAGCGCGCAGCCGGGCCATCACCCGCACGAACCTCGCCCTCGTCGATGCCTTTGTAGCCGCGCAGCCGCGCCTGGACTGGGTGCGGCCCCAGGCGGGCACGACGGGTATGCTGCGGCTGGAGACGGCGCAGACGGACCGGGCCTTCTGCCTCGATCTGCTGGACAAGACGGGCGTGATGCTGACCCCGGGCGACGCGTTCGAGATGCCGGGCTATGCCCGTATCGGTTTTGCCAATCCAGAGCCCGACCTGCGCGCGGGCCTCGCCGCGCTGGGCGATTATCTGGCCCACGCCGATTAGGGCGTCACGCCGCACTTTTCCGGGGCGGCGGCGCGGGTTATGTGAAGCTCATGCGCAAGCTGCTGCATATCCTGTCGGCCCTGCTGATCGCGGTGACCGCGCAATCCTACGCGCAGGCCCGCGCGGCGGAGGACCCGTCGGGCCGCATGGTGCTGTGCATCGGCGCCGCCGTCGTCGTGGTCTTGACGGACGCGGACGGCCAGCCGGTCGAAGTGCCCCATACCTGCCCCGAAGCGACGCTTCTGCTGGCCGCGGGGCCGGCGCTGCCGGACGCTGCACCGCCGGTCAGGGTCGAACCTTTCGTCCCGGCTGCGGCCGCCATCCTTAGCGCGGGGCGACCGGCGCCGCGCGCCTCCGCCCGGGCGCCGCCCGCTGTGATTTGAGCCACCTTCATTCTCAAATCACAGGACAGATACAATGCAACGCATCTTCATCGCGGCCCTCCTGGCCGCCCTTCCCGCCGCCGCCATCGCCGAAAGCAAGATCGAAATCCACGACCCCTACGCCCGCGTCTCGCGCCCCGGCGCACCGACCGGCGCGGCCTTCATGATGATCCACAACCACGGCACGACCGATGACGTTCTGATCTCCGCCAAGGCCGATTTCAGCCAGATGGTCGAGCTGCACACCCATATCGAGACCGGCGACGGCGTCATGCAGATGGTCGAGATCGAGGGCGGCATTCCCCTGCCCGCGGGCGGGGAGCACGCGATGGTCCGCGGCGGTGACCACGTCATGTTCATGGGCCTGAGCGAGACGCTGGACCAGGGCGAGGAGCTCACCGTGACGCTGGTCTTCGAACAGGCCGGCGAGGTCGAGGTGACGATCCCCGTCGATAACGAGCGGATGGACAAGCACGGCGGCGGCCACGGCGGGCACGACCATTCCAGTCATTCCGACTAGGGTTTGATCCCGGGGTGGGCCAAATGGCCCATCCTACCCGGCTAGCAATGTCTCAACCCAGGCGGGGACAACCTCACTCGCCGGTCCGACGTGCCGCTCGGCAAAGAGGGAGCCTTGCGTCGGCTCCATGTTCAGCTCCACCGTGTGCAGCCCGTAGGCGCGTGCCGCCTGCACGAACCCCGCCGCGGGATAGACGTTGCCCGACGTGCCGATGGACACGAAGGTCCGCGCGCTTTGCAGCGCCGCGTCGATATCGTCGAGGCCGAACGGGATCTCTCCAAACCAAACGATGTCCGGGCGGGTGGTCGGCGCCGCGCAGCGGGGGCAGGGATCCGACGCCGCCATCACCAGCGGCGCCTCGTACCGCGTGCCGCAAGTTGTACAAGTTGCGCGATTCAAGGCGCCGTGCATGTGCAAGACGTGTGAACTGCCCGCCTGCTCGTGCAGGCTGTCGACGTTCTGCGTGACGATCAAGACGTCGCGCTGCGCACCCAATTTAGCGAGCGCGCGGTGCGCATCGTTGGCCTTGGCTTCGGCGGCCTGCGCGCGGCGCGCGTTGTAGAAGTCCATGACCAGCTTGGGATTGCGCGCGAACCCTTTGGGCGTCGCGACATCCTCGATCCGGTGCTGCGCCCACAGGCCGCCTTCGTCGCGGAAGGTGCCCAGCCCACTCTCGGCGCTGATCCCCGCGCCGGTCAGGATTACGATATCGGCCATGATGTGCCCCCGGTGATATAAGTATTCTCGAAACTACAGCCGCCCCTTTCCAAATTTCCGGCGCGCGGCTTGCGCGGGGCGGTGCGGCGCGCATCATGCCGCATCCAAGAACGCAACACGCCCGTCATGCCCTCACGCCTCCAGCACCCGCAGATCGCCCGTCAGCCACGGAAGCTGCGCCAGCGCGGGTTCGATCATCTGGGTTTGGATCAGACGGCGCATCGTGTGGCCGACATCGGCGGGTACCTCGCCGGCCCATTCGGCGGCGGCAAACAGCGAGATGGTGCGCGAGAACGGCTTGAACGGCAGGGGCACCGCATCGACCGCGTCGTGAAAGCGCGCCGCCCGCATATATCCCAGCGGCGTGGTGATCGCCCAGCCGACGCGGCGGGCGACCAGCGCGATCAGCGCCAGGTGGCTGCCGATCTCGAACCGTTCGGGATAGTCCAGCTTCTGCCGGGCCAGATGCGCCTCGATCTGGCGGCTGATCAGCTGTTCCTTTTCGTAGCGCAGCAGCGGAAGCTCTCGCAATTGAGACATGGTATCAGCGCCTTGCCGGATCATTCCGCGCGGCGCGACCAGCATGAACGGATCACGCGCGAGCGGGTATTCCAGGATGCCCGGCGCCAGATGGCCGGGGCTGGCGCTGATGGCGATGTGCAGGCGCTTGGCGGCTATGGCTTCGCTGATCTCGTGGCTGGGCGCGGTGATCAGCTTGAACCGGCAGCGGGTCAGCGAGCCGGCGAGGATCGTCACCAGCCGCGGCGTCAGATCGTGGTCGAAATCGTCGATCATCCCGATGCTGAGCGCGCTCAGATGCGCCAGGTCCATCACCGTCAGCTCCGACTGCGCGAGGCGCAGCTGCGCCAGCGCGGCTTCGGCCCGGCCGAGGAAGCTGTGGCCCGCCGGCGTCAGGCGCATAGGCCGTTTGCCGTGGTCGATCAGATCGGCCGCCAGCGCCGTTTCCAGGTTGCGCAATTGCTGGCTGACCGCGGGCTGGCTGAGGCCGGTCATCGCCGCGGCCTGCGCCACCGACCCGGTCTGCGCCAGCGCCTCGAACACTTCGAGGCCGCGCAGCGTCACCCCTTTGTTGAGCATCCGCCCCTCCGCCGTTTTCGGATTTGTGAAACTCGGCGCACGTTCCGTCAACCCCGACCTGCGAGGCCCCCATGCCCCTGACCTATCTCAAGAAAGCGCCGGGCCTTCCGGCGCAGACCAAACAAGAGACCCACCAGATCGTCGCCGACATGCTGGAGGCGATCTGCGCGGGCGGCGAAGACGCCGTGCGGGATTACGCGGCCAAGTTGGACAATTGGACGGGAGAGATCGTCGTGACCGCGGATCAGCTGGCCGCCGCGGGCGATCAGCTGAGCGAGACGGACCGCGAGGTCATCGCCTATGCTCATGAAAACATTCGCGCTTTCGCGCTAGCGCAGCGCGCCTCCGCCCAGGATTTCGAGGTGGAGATCCGCCCCGGCCTGATCGGCGGCCAGCGCCAGATCCCCCTGTCTGCGGCGGGCTGCTACGTGCCGGGCGGGCGCTATTCGCACATCGCCTCCGCGCTGATGACGATTACCACCGCCAAGGCCGCGGGCGTGAGCCACGTAACCGCCTGCTCCATGCCTCGGGAAGACGGCGTGCCGGCGGCGATCCTCTACGCGATGCATCTGGCCGGCGCCGACACGGTGCTGGCGCTGGGCGGCGTGCAGGGCGTGGCGGCCATGGCGCAGGGCCTCTTTGGCACAAAGCCGGCGGATATCCTGGTGGGGCCGGGCAACCATTTTGTTGCCGAAGCCAAACGCCAACTCTTCGGCCCGGTCGGCATCGACATGTTCGCCGGCCCGACCGACATCCTGGTGCTGGCCGACCGGACCGCCGACCCGGATGTCGTCGCCTGGGATCTGGTGGGCCAGGCCGAGCACGGCTTCAACTCCCCCGCCTGGCTGGTCACGGACCATCGCCCGCTGGCCGAGCATGTGATCGCCATGGTCCCCCGCTGCATCGCCGCCCTGCCGGAGCCGAACCAAAGCGCGGCGCGCGCGGCTTGGGACTCGCTGGGTGAGGTGATCCTGTGCGCGGACCGCGAGGAAATGGCAGCAACGTCGGACACTTACGCGCCGGAGCACCTTGAGGTGCAATGCGCGGACCCGGAATGGTGGCGCACGCGCCTGAGCGCCTATGGCTCGCTTTTCTTGGGGGAGATGACGACGGTGGCCTTCGGTGACAAAGCCTCCGGCCCCAACCACGTCCTGCCCACGAACCGCACCGCGCGCTATACGGGCGGGTTGTCTGTGCACAAATTCCTCAAGACCGTGACCTGGCAGACCGTGGACGAGGTCGCGCTGCCCCGCCTCGCCCACGCCACCGCCCATATCAGCCGGCTGGAGGGGATGGAGGGACACGCCCGCACCGCCGACATTCGGCTGGACAAGAACAGCCCCAGCCTGAAATTGGCGTAAAAAGGACCCTGCCCATGAACCTGTCGAAATTCCCCCGCGTGCGTCTGGCGCACCTGGCCACGCCGCTCGAATTCATGCCCCGCCTGACGGAGGCCTTGGGCGGGCCAGACATCTGGATCAAGCGCGATGATTGTACCGGCCTCAGCACCGGCGGCAACAAGACCCGCAAGCTGGAATTCCTGATGGCCGAAGCGGTGGAGCAGGGGGCCGACATCGTCCTGACCCAAGGCGCCACCCAATCCAACCACGCCCGCCAGACGGCGGCGGCGGCGACCAAGCTGGGCATGGACTGCCATATCCTGCTGGAGGACCGCACGGGCTACAATCACGAGAACTACCGCTACAACGGCAACGTCCTTCTCGACGTCCTGCACGGCGCCAGCATCGAGCATCGCGGCGCGGGCCTCGACATGAACGCAGAGATGGAGGCGGTGGCCGAGCGGATGCGCGGCGAGGGGCGCAAACCCTACACGATCCCCGGGGGCGGCTCGAACGCGACGGGCGCGCTGGGCTACGTCAATTGCGCGTTGGAGATGATGGCCCAATTCGCGGAGATGGGCCTGGCGCCCGATCACATCGTGCACGCCACCGGCTCGGCCGGCACGCAAGCGGGCCTGATCGTGGGCCTGCAGGCGATGAACGCCAACATCCCGCTTTTGGGCATCGGCGTGCGCGCGCCGAAGGAGAAGCAGGAAGAGAATGTCTTCAACCTCGCGGTTAAAACGGCAGAGAAGCTCGGCGCCCCAGGCGTTGTCGCGCGCGAGGATGTGGTCGCCAACACCGACTATGTCGGCCCGGGCTACGGGATGGTGCGCGAGGACACGCTGGAGGCCATTGACATCTTCGCCCGGACCGAAGCGATCCTGCTCGACCCGGTCTACAGCGCCAAGGGCGCGGCGGGCCTGATCGATCTGTGCCGCAAGGGCCACTTCAAGAAGGGCGAGAAGGTCGTCTTCCTGCACACCGGCGGGGCGATTGGCCTCACAGGCTACACACACGAATTCAACGTCGCCCAGCGGGCATGAGGCCCGTCGGCATCTTGGGTGGGATGGGGCCGGAGGCAACCATCCTGCTGATGCAAAAAGTGCTGGGCGCCGTGGACGCGGCGGATGACGCGGACCACGTGCCGCTGATCGTGCACCAGAACCCCGCCGTGCCCAGCCGGATCGCAGCCCTGATTGATGGGGACGGGGCCGATCCAGGCCCTGTTCTGGCGCAAATGGCGCAGGACCTCTCTGCGGCTGGGGCGCGGGCCCTGGCCATGCCGTGCAATACGGCGCACCACTATGCGGGCGCCATCGGCACCGATCTGCCCTTCCTCGACATGATCACAGCCACCGGCGCGGCGCTGGCGGGCCAGGGCCGCATCGGCATCCTCGCCTCCCCTGCGGTCCGCCTCACAGGCGCCTTCGACCGGGCGGGGCTGGACCTCGTCTACCCGGAGGACGACGCGCCGCTGCTGGGGATCATCAAGGCCGTAAAGGCCGGCCAGCCCCCCGCGCCCTTGAACCCCATCGCAGCCGCACTGATGGCGCGCAGCGACCATCTGCTGATCGCCTGCACGGAGCTGTCGCTGCTTGCGCAGGACTTGCCGGACCACATGCCGTGGACAGACAGCCTCGACATACTCACCGGCGAGATCGTCGCCTTCGCGCGCGGCTGATCGGGCGGAGTACCGCCCCATCCCCTTCACTTGGCCAAAAACAACTCGCTCGCGGCAGCGTCCCGCCCGCGGCGCTTGCACAGCCCGTCGCAGCGGCGCACAACCCGTCCCATGAAGATCGCGACCGCCTGTTACCCGCTTGATGTGCTGACCTCTTGGGCGCAGTACGAGGACAAGATCGCGGCCTGGGTCGACCGGGCAGAGGCCGACCTGCTCGTCTTCCCCGAATACGGCGCGATGGAGCTGGCGACGCTCGACGGCCTGGAGGTTGCGGGCGATTTGGAGCAATCACTCCACGCCGTCTCCGCCCGCATTCCAGAGGCCGATGCCCTGCACGCGCGGCTCGCGCGGGAGAGTGGCAAGCATATCCTCGCCGCGTCTGCCCCCGTGATCCTCGCGCCCGGCCAGCGCCCGGTCAACCGCGCGCGGCTCTTCACCCCGGCGGGCGGCATCGGCGTTCAGGACAAGCAGATCATGACCCGCTTCGAGGCAGAGGTGTGGGACGTGGTCCCCGGCGAACCGCTGCAGCTCTTCGATACGGCGCTGGGCAAGATCGGCGTCCTTATCTGCTACGACAGCGAATTCCCCCTGCTGGGCCGTGCGCTGGCCGAGGCGAAGATCCTTTTGATACCCTCGGTCACCGAAGCGATTAGCGGGTATACCCGCGTGCAGATCGGCGCTCGCGCCCGCGCGCTCGAAAACCAGTGCATCACCGCGATGTCCAGTGTCACCGGCGCGGCGGCGTGGTCCGAAGCCGTCGATATTTCCGTCGGGGCGGGCGGCATCTATGGGCCCCCCGATACGGGCTTTCCCCCGGACGGCGTGCTGGCCCAGGGCGGCTTGGACGTCCCCGGCTGGACCATCGCGGAGGTCGATGTGAGCGCCATCGCCCGCGTTCGCGCCGACGGCACCGTCCTCAACCGCCGCGACTGGGCTGCGCAAACGGGGCGCGATGGCCCCGCGCCGCTCGCACCCCTGCGCTGACTTGGCCCTTGAAAACCTTGCCCAAGCGGCGCATATCGTGGCGCGTCCCGGCAAAGGGGCACCCACTATCAAGGAGATGACATGGCCAAGGAAGATACGCTCGAATTCCCCGGTGTCGTGAAAGAACTCCTGCCCAATGCGACGTTCCGGGTCGAGCTTGAAAACGGCCATGAGATCATCGCACATACGGCAGGCAAGATGCGCAAGAACCGCATCCGCGTTCTGGCAGGCGACAAGGTGCAGGTGGAAATGACCCCCTACGACCTGACCAAGGGACGCATCAATTACCGCTTCAAGTAGGATGGGCGTTCTCGCCCATCGCCTCTGATGCCCAAACTCATCCTCGGCTCCGGCTCCCCGCGCCGGCTGGACCTGCTCGCGCAGCTGGGCCTCACGCCCGATGCCGTGCGCCCGCCGGATATCGATGAGGACCCGCTCAAGGGCGAGCTGCCGCGCCCCTATTGCATCCGTATCGCCGCGGCGAAAGCCGCCGCGGTGCAGGCGGACCCCGATGACGTTGTGCTGTGCGCCGACACGACCGTCGCGCTGGGGCGCCGGATCCTTGGCAAACCTGTGGACGCGGAGGAGGCCGCCCGCTTCCTGCATATGCTCTCGGGCCGGCGCCACCGGGTCATCACCGCCATCGCCCTCAAACGCGGCGACAGGCTATGGCAGCGTGACGTGGTCAGTCAGGTGCGGATGAAGGCGCTATCCGAGCCAGACATCGCCGGCTACATCGCCACCGGCGATTGGCAGGGCAAAGCGGGCGGCTATGCGATCCAAGGCCCCGCTGGCGCGTTCATTCCGTGGATGAGCGGCAGCTTCACCGGCATCGTCGGCCTGCCCCTGGCGGAGACCGCAGGCCTGCTGCAGGCCGCCGGCCTCACCATCTGGAACGCCCCATGAGCCGCACGATCCTGTTGGACCATTACGAGGGCCGCGAAGCTGCGGCGCTGGTCGAAGATGGCGCCTTGACCGATCTGCTCATAGACACCGACGCGCCGCGCCCGGGCACCGTCTATCGCGCCATCGCCGACCGGCCGGTGAAAGGGCAGGGGGGCATGTTCCTGCGCACCCCCGACGGCAACGCCTTCCTGCGCAGCGCCAAGGGCCTCGCGCTCGGTGACGCCCTGTTGGTGCAGGTCACGGGCTACGCCGAGCCGGGCAAGGCCGTGCCGGTGACGTCCAAGCTGCTTTTCAAATCACGCTACGCGATCGTGACGCCCGAGGCGCCCGGCCTCAATATCTCCCGCAGCATCCGCGATGAAGACGCACGCGACGCGCTGCTGGAGATCGCGCACGAAGCCATGCAAGGCAGCGCGATGGGCCTTATCCTGCGCTCCGCCGCGGATGGCGCAGCGCCGGACGACATCGCCGAAGACATCGCCGCCATGCGCGCCTTGGCCGAGAGCGTGACGCGTGATGCCGGAACCGCGGCCGAGACGCTGGCCGAAGGGGACGGCCCACACATCTTGGCCTGGCGGGACTGGACCGCCCCTGGCCAGGTGATCACCGAGGCGGGGTGCTTTGCGGCCGAAGGCACGCTCGACCTGATCGACGCGGCCAAAAGCCCGGCGGTGTCCTTGAAACCTGGCACGATGTATATTGAGCCGACCCGCGCCCTCGTCGCCGTCGATGTGAACACCGGGGCCGATACCTCCCCCGCGGCGGGCCTCAAGGCCAATATCGCCGCCGCCCGCGCACTGCCCGCGGCTTTGCGGATCCGCGGTCTAGGTGGTCAGATCGTGCTCGACCTCGCGCCCATGCCCAAAAAAGACCGCCGCACATTCGAGCAGACGCTGCGCGCCGCCTTGCGCGCCGACGAGGTGGAAACGACCCTTGTCGGTTGGACCCCGCTCGGCCACATGGAACTCAGCCGCAAACGCGCGAGGTTCCCACTGGTATGAGCTGCCCGATCTGCAAATCACCGACCGCCGCTCGTTACCGGCCGTTCTGTTCGCGCCGCTGCGCGGATATCGATCTGGGCCGCTGGATCAGTGGCGACTACGCCGTGCCCAGCGAGGACCCCGAGGACATCGAGCGGGCTATCGAGGAAGCGGCGCAAAAGCGCCCGCATTAGCCCATCGCGGACATGCTTTCCCGCGCTGCGGCGGCGACGTCCGCAGCCGTTGCGCCGGGCCGGTAGAGGCTGGAGCCGAGGCCGAACCCTTCCACGCCCGCGGCGCGGTAGGCCGGGATCTCCGCTGGCCCAATGCCGCCCACGGCGCAAAGCGATGTTCCCGCGGGCAAAGTCGCGGCGATGGCCTTGATCCCCGCCGCGCCCAGCTGTGCCGCCGGAAAGAACTTCAGCCCCGTTGCGCCCAGCCGGACGGCAAGATGGGCTTCCGTAGCTGTGAAGACGCCCGGGAAGCACGCCATCCCAGCTTCAAGCGCCGCGGTAACGACCCGCGGGTCCACATTGGGAGAGACGATCAGATTGCCCCCCGCCGCCTTGACCCGCGCGACATCTTCGGGCTCCAGCACCGTGCCCGCCCCAATGAGGCGCGGGCCATAAGCCGCCGCCCGCTCGGCCGCGGCGGCGATGGAGGTGAAGGGATCGGGCGAGTTCAGCGGCACCTCGATGGCGGGAAATCCGGCCTCCAGCAAAGCGTCCGCGATGGGCGCGATCTCGTCCGGCCGCACCCCACGCAAAATCGCGATCAGCTTGCGCGGCGCGGCGTTCCAAATGTCCTGCGGCGTCATAGAGGCCTCCCCTTTGCGCGCCGTGCTACACGACGCTTTAGCTCGGGGCCAGCGCCCCGCAGAATCCCTCTGGACACTCAACCTCGCCGACCTTAGAGACACCCTACCCAGATCGCAGCCGATCTCCCGTGCCCGGGTAGCTCAGGGGTAGAGCAGTGGATTGAAAATCCTCGTGTCGGTGGTTCGATTCCGCCCCCGGGCACCATAACAGACTGATTTTATTAGATTAAATCAGATGCGTTGGCCGAGAGAATTTCATCTCGGATGTTATACACAGTTATACACTGAAAATCCGGTGCCTCCATGATTTCAGAATCCACTCAGAACCCGAACTCCGTCCAAGCGATCAAGCATCTACGCGAAGGTCTTGCGGTCTATAAGACGGGCCGCAGTCCTAACTGGTTGATCCGATTGCGTGATCCGTATTCCAAGAAGTACGTCACGCGATCTTCGCGAGAAACATCCCGTGTCGAGGCGATTGCTGCGGCGAACGAGTTCTCAGAGAGCTACTTTCGCAACTTGAATACGGACTTGGCGGTCACCAAGACGACCAGCTTTGAGTACTACGCCGAACAGATGCTGCGGACGCAGGCGAGTAAGACCAAGCACCCTGAGAGTGACCGCAAGCTGCTCTACCGTCAGAACGACGGGCTTCTCGCGTATTTTGGGCCCTATGACGTCTCGAAGATTACGCCGAAGATGATCCGGGAGTATCTAGCTCTGCTAGATGCGAACCGGAAAAAGCCTTTGGCGGAGTCAACGCGAGCCAAACACGTGATCATTATCCGAAAGGTGCTTTCGCTCGCTGTAGAAGACGGCCTGATGAAAACGCTACCGTTGATGCCCAAGCAGAAGACGGTCGATAGCCCCAGGACGTCATTCACGGACAGCACTTATCGGAAGTTCATGCGTGTTGGAGCCGAATGTGTGGCGAACTGCGACAAGGTTCGTGGTGTCCGCATCCGCCATCATCATCTTAAGATGTTCCGTTTCATGGTCCACAGCTTCCTGAGACCGACCGAAGGGGAGTTGTTTGGTCTCAAACACAAGGATGTAACAGTCGAAGGCGATCCGGCACACCTTCAGATGAATTTGCCTCGGGGCAAGACAGGCCGACGGATAAGCGTGACGATGCCACTCGCCGTAGTGATCTATAAGGGGTTCATGAACCTACAGACGGGTGAAATGCCTGATCCTGACGAGTACGTCTGGATGCCGGAGTATCCAAACCGAACGACTGCGATCAACACGGCACGGCGCATCTTCAACCACATTCGAGACCGTGCGGGCCTGTTCGACGAGGACCACAAGCTATCGCCGTACTCGTTCCGTCATTATGCAATCCAGTCACGGCTGCTAGGATCGAACGGCAAGGTCAACATCTACACGCTGGCCAAGAACGCTGGGACGTCCGTGGACCAGCTTGAGCGGTTCTACATGAAGAACATGCCGCTCTCGAAGGAGTTGATCGAGAACCTGCACAGTCGGGACTGAGGGCGAGAACTTTTCATCTGCCCAGGTGCGGCTACAGGAGACGCCATCCTAATAGCGAAGGGTAGTTGCTAGCAGCATCTGGGAAAAGAAACAAACCTGCTGCCATTAAGTACTATCAGGCCATGTGAAGACTCGTAACTACCCGACGAGTGAAAATCTGAGCAAGCTAAGAGCCACATGTTGTTGGTCTCGACTTAAATTGTGCCATATAAGGTGTTATGTTTCAACGATCCTCCTAGTGGGAATCGAAATTTGCAAAAGAGAGTTACGGCCAATCAGCGCATTGGCGAAATCGGAGAGCAGGCAGCCAAACTTCAATTCTTGCGAATTGGGTTTCAATTTGATGGTCGGTCGCGGCTGGAGGCGGGTATCGATGGTTTCGCTGAGGTTATGGACGGTGATCAGCCGACAGCCAAAATAATAGCGGTACAAGTCAAGGCTACCGAGAGCGGCAAATATGCTGGCGAGACAGATGCTGGTTTTACCTATCGTGTCCGCGCTTCCGATTTTGACTACTGGCGCGGCTCCAATTTGCCAGTAATTCTCGTTCTCTACAGGCAATTGGATGACACGTTCTACTGGAAGTCGATCGATAACCTCGTTGGCGAAACCGAACGGACATTGCAGTTAGACAAGGAGCGCGACGTCTTGGACGGGAGCGCGAAGGATCGCCTTGCCGCCCTGACAGTCGCCAAACAAGGACAAGGTTACTACGTCCCACCACTTGGCGGTGGGGAGGAAGCGATCATCAACATGATGCCATTACAGTTTCCTGAGGAAATCTTCGTCGCACAGACTCAGCTGACCACCCAGAAGGCTCTTGCTCGGATGAAGAAAGTCCAGGCAGGCCAACGATACGATTGGATGATCAATGAGACTTCGCTTTGGACGTTCTGCGACCCCTTAACCACCACAGTGCGCGAGCTCGTCGAACGCGATCAGGTTGAAAAGATCGAGACAAGTTTTCTGGCACACCACGATGCCGTGGATCAGCAACACAAATTTGCAGGTTTGTTGCGACATACACTGGGCCATGATTTTCGGGATTTGCTTGGATGGGACCGAAAGAAAAAACAGTTCTACTTCTTGCCAACACCTGGAGTCGTGGCGCGTAAGTTCCGTTATCTTGGTGCGAAGCAGAAGACGCAGGCCGACGTTGTCAGCGTCTATCAGAAGTCGAAGGGAGAGGGACCAATCGACTATGTACGGCACCATTCGTTCCATCCCCGGTTCGAGCGCTTGGCGGACCGATGGTACCTGATTGTAAACCCATCCTACTACTTCACTTCGGATGGAGAACGCGCGTTGAGTTATCCGGATGCCTTGTTGTCAGGGAAGAAGCGCCTCGACACAAACAGCACAGTTCGAGGCCAGGTGATCATGTGGCATCGATTACTGTCGGGTATGGAATTTGAAGATACCGGTGAACTGCTGGCACCCGACACCAAGGCGGATCGCATCATCAAGTTTGGTGAACCGCCTTCCATCGAACTGCCTAAGAGCGTTCCCGAGGACGTGTGGGGCGCGAAGGCGCAAAAGATGAAGAAGCCGTCAAGCTCGAATGAACAAGGCAGCTTCGACCTATGAGCGACTTCAAGACAAAAATCCTCCCGGAGCCTGAACTAGAATTTGGTGACCAACACCATCATCCTGATCCGCGATTGGGGTTGCTACAGGCGGGCCCACTGCAAACTAACCTAGGCGACACTATAAAAGTAGGCGTTGTTGGCAGCGCCCTGACGGTCGAGAAATCAGGTGAGTTTCTAAATTCGATCGAAGATGGGTTCGAAGGTAAGACCGACAAGCACCCGAACCTACACCCGGATTTTCCTGGGTTGAGAAACCAGAATCCCTATCGGTGCCGCTTTGAAATGGTTGCCGCCGAAGATGGAGTGCTGACGAAAAGCCAGATCGAGAAGATCTCCAAGGAACCAAGCGATACACGTGCTGTGAAGATGGCTGTCGACGCAGTTATGGCACAACTGGAAAAGCTGGAGGCGCATCACGAACGGCCGGATGTGGCTATGGTTTCGCTCCCTGTGAAGCTGATCGAACGAGTTTGGAGGAACGAGCAGGCGCGGGATGACGCTGTCATAGATGATGAAGCGACCGGTGCAAAAGCTGGCAAAGAAACCTCTCCGAACTTCCGCGGCTTGCTCAAGGCTAGAGCGATGGATCTCAGGTTCTCAATTCAGATTGTATGGGAGGATGTCATCAACCCCGATGCCAAAATTCCACGTAAAATCAAAGAGAAATCTGACCGCCAAACCCAAGATCGAGCGGACCTCGCATGGAACCTCATGACGACGCTCTACTACAAGGGCAGCGGCAAGGTGCCTTGGCGCAGATTGCCGGAAGAAGGTGAGTTCACTGCCTGCTATATTGGCATCAGCTTTTTCAAAGATGCCAAAACCGACCAGATATGGACCAGCGCTGCTCAAATGTTCGACGAGCGGGGCAGAGGGTTCATTCTTAGAGGCGGTACTGCGGAGTCAGAGGCGCGGGGTCGCCACCCGTTCCTCACCATAGACGAGGCTCACAAGCTCACCGAGAGCGCCCTGGCAGCCTACAGGTCGGTCCATAGAACGATGCCAGCTCGCGTGATCGTAATGAAAACCTCCCGATTTCGCGAAGACGAGGCCGAGGGGATTGGCAAGGCGCTGGACGAGGCAAGTGTGGAACTGCGTGATCTCGTTTGGATTCACGAGAGTTATTCGGTCAAAGTGTTACGCGACGGCGACTTCCCTGTCCTTCGCGGTACCTTCGTTGAGTTGGACGGCAATGGACTGCTCTATACCAACGGAAGCATTCCCTACTACGGGACCTATCCCGGCCTCTATGTACCGAACCCTCTGTTGCTATGCCCGCACCAGCAAAGCGAAAGCACGATCGAACAGATCGCGAAGGAAGTTTTTAGCCTCACAAAGGTGAATTGGAATTCAACCCAGATGAACCAAAGACTACCAATCCCAATACGAGCGGCGCGTAAAGTCGGTGATGTTCTGAAGTACGTTTCAGAAGGTCAAAAGGTGAGCAGCGACTATCGCAAATACATCTGAACCGGGAAATTGGTAGTTGTCAGTCTCTCACACCCATACGGCACTTTTACCAATTTTTGCAGTGCAATAGAGGCCTGAGGCACTTTCTCGATCTCCTAATCGATTAAGTTTTGCGCCGTCCATCCATCGAATGTCAGCGAAGACCGTAGACCTTTTGGCCAACCCAGCGGACCCATGCCTCCATCAAAGGAGGACATGATATGGACCTGAAACTGACAACTGCGCAAAAGCCCCAAAAAGCGGATCGCACTACTGAGCGTCGTTCCAAGCTCGTGCAACAGATCGACCGACAGAGTGCCAAGCTGGACCAGGTCTCGGACGGCAAGAGCGTCCACGGCCTATGGTTCTGGCGGGTCGATGATGGCACCTACCTTCTGTCGATCCGCTACGGACGGCGAGACTTGGAGCTGTCCAAAGGGATGTTCTCGATTGCATGCGAAGACTTGCCCGCAGTCAAAATGACCCTCGGGAAGGTTCGTGAGATGACGTTGGCTGGTGAACTCGATGAAGCGCTCGAAAAAGCGAGCGCCGCCCTTCGGGCGAAGTTCAAAAAGACCAAATAAATTCAGAAAGTTGACCTGCTCCGATAAAGAGCAGGTCTTCATCAGATAAATACCCATACCCGAATGTTTGGAAGGTATGTGTATGTTCTCGCCCCAGGTTCTTTTCGAATACTATCAAGGCCATAAGGTTCCGAACCCAGTTAACGTCACGCTGACGTTCAAGCTACGCGCTGAGGGCCAATGGCTGACGAGAGACGCTGCCGAGCAGAATATCAAGCACTTCCGCAACCTGTTGAACCGTCGCCTCTTTGGCAACGCGTGCAAGCGGCACGGTAGGCAGCTGAGGACACTGATAGTCCATGAAGGGACCGAATGGACACGCCATCATATCCATGGAGCTATCGAACTTCCTGAAGGTTGGGAGATCAACGATTTCAAGCAGTTGGTCATGTCCCTTTGGATGCGCACACGCTTCGGATATCGGGAGCATCACTTCGAGGTGCCAGCCACCGCTGAGCGCGAAGATTGCTGGCTCTACTACTGTTTTAAAAAGAGGACCAAGCTCGATTTTGCGTCCTCGGTTGATTGGGCTAACTCAACCTGTTTTGAACGCTGCTGAGCACAGTATCCTTCGTTCTCCCAACCAGCTTTTGCACTGCCAACGATGAGGGCCTGCTTGGGCACCTTTAATCTTTAGTATGCTCCAAAGGCTGATCCAAAGAGATCTGGAACCGAGCAAAGAAGATCCAGAAAAGTTCCTTAGTAATACAAGACCATACGTAGCCAGGAACGACATCAAGAAGCCCAAGGCTGCTTCTGAGGGGCTCAGGTATCTGAGACGATCAGATACCTTCCTGAAGCCTCTATTGAGACCAAGACAGTTCCCAAGACGCAACCATTCTAGAACCCGATACAGGAGATGTTCATGACGCAATTGATCAACTTCAATATGCCTTTGCCGCTGAAGAGGCGGCTGGATCAGGTTGCAAAAGCGAAAGGCGTCAGTCGAACGTCGATCTTGCTGCTTCTGGTCGAAAACTACTGCCGACAGGAGTTCTCATTGATGCAACGGGATTATGATCAGGAGCTTCAAGAGACCGATTACGATCCACCGATGATCCCATCGGTGGATGACTTTGATCCCACTTTCCGTTGGTAAGCGTCCAAATCGGCCAAGTAGTTGATGACAGTTTGAGTGTGCCACTTGCCGCCGTTTGCGGTTGGAACGCCTCGCTCGTTCAAGAGCCTGGCTGTGGCGGCGTAAGAGGGGCTGTCGTCCAAAGCTACCTGAAGCTGATCGGCAACGCTGAAGACGAACTCTCGCTTCTCTGCTCGATGCTTCTCCGCCAGAACGCGTGAATTCTTCCCTAGAACGGTGCCTCTAGCTTTGGCGGCAGCCAACGCATCTTTCGTCCGTTGGGCGATCTGACGGCGTTCTTCTTCGGCAAAACACGCGAGCAAATGAAGAAAGAACGTAGAGACGTTTGGATGCTCACACACGACAAGATCGATCCCCTGATCGATGATACCCGAGATGAACGACACCTTGCGCGAAAACCGATCCAGCTTCGGGATCAGCAGTTTGGAGCCGGTCTTCTTTACTAAGGAAATTGCCTGCCAAAGTTGGTCACGGTCGTCCTTAGTTCCCGATTGAACCTCAGTGAACTCAGCAAGCACAGTGTCACCCTGTTGCAGGAACGCTTCCACCATCGCCCTCTGTGCATCCAACCCGAGGCCAGATCGCCCTTGGCGTTCCGTCGATACACGAAAATACACAACGTATTCAATCATTTGCCACCCCGTCGAACGCTAACCCTGGCTTGCTTTAGACGGGCGTCCCATGATCAAGGTCAGGGCTCAACGCTTCAAGCGATGAAAAGGCCTCGATACATACGATGATGCCTGTTGTGGACAGATTTATGATCGAAGTGTAGCGCGCCATAGAGTAGCGAATTTTCAATGCGCGTCATGGTGGGTTAAGCCATTGTAATTTTTGGGTTAAAATCAACTTGTGCTAGGCCTGTGCTAGCTTTGAGTATGGACACGCGGATTTCAGCTTCGACTAGTCAGAAATCCTTGGTAAATACTGCCGGCTGACGCACTACCTCCCTTTACCGGCAATGGCTCCCTCGGGCCAAATTCCAAACTTTGGTTTCTGTTGAAACGTCAAGCTCAAGGGTATCAGCATTCATTGCAAACTTGGCTTCATGAACCTAAGATTCTTTTTGTGGATCTGAGCTACGGAGAGACGATGTTTGTTGGCATTGAAGGTTTAGACGGCGTCGGAAAAACCACGATCATACCGTTAGTAGTAGAGAAGCTAAAATCGAGCGGCATTATTGCCACCATCAAGCCGGAGTTTCCTACGGGCCGCCTCGATGTAGAATTTCGTGCGGCGCTGAACAAGGGTCTGTTCCTTGCACAGCACTTACAAATGCCTGCAGCTGCTGCCTACTTATACCTCTTACATGCAGAAGTAATATCTGTTCATTCAATTGGCTTGGCCAACACTGATGTCGTCGTAGCAGATCGTTGTCACATCACTCATGCTATTTATCAAGGTTATTTTACGAGCCCAAACCATGAATCATTCTCGGCATTGGATTTCTTGAGAAAGCTTGAGAACCTACTTTCTGATTTATCCGTACCTACACCCGACTTCATTATACTCCTTGACGCAACTGTTGATGACGTTTTGCCAAGACTTTCTGAACGAGAGGACCGGGAAATAACAAATGAAGAGACTGCAATTCTGAATAGATTTCACAGTTACTATGATGAAATCGCAAGAGCGCGTCGGGGAACCGTTATTCGAATAAGCTCAACAGGTACACCTGAATCGGTTGCGGTACGTGTCACCGAAGCTATTGCTAGGAAATTTAGTGATAATGAAGGCTGAAAATATGGCCGTGTCTGCCGCAGGCCAAAACTATCTTACATTTTGGAGCATGGAGCCACCGTACTTTGATGGTAGGCTGCGATATCATCTTGGACAAATCTCAATGTTGGAGAGACTTGCTGCCAACATCGAAGCGGGTGGAAGATCGACTGCAATCATATGTGATCCTCCCGTTATCCTGAGCTCTCGGAACCGCCCAGAAGCACGACAACAGCGTGATACAATTTACAGATTCCTTCGAATTCTTTCTCATAAAGACGTTGAAATTTTCTTTTTAAGCGACATCAACTCAGGCTTTCGCAACGAAGAAGAGGCGTACCAAGCAATAGAAGCTCAGTCGCTTGTTTCATTCGCTGACATTAACTCTGTTGCCGCGAGTATTGAGCTTTCCAATCAGGCAAGAACTGACTTGGCGGCTAACCGATCGTCGGTTGTTGCGGAGCCTTCTTTCTCGCTAGAAGCTCCTTTGAAAATCCTTCGCCAGTATTTTGACGTCAGCGACACAGAGTTATTAGCAACACTATATGCCTTTACCTACCGGGCAACATGGTTTGAAAGCCACCATCTCGCGGCGACCGCCGCCACACTGGCGCTTCTCACAGAAAGCACCGACAATGGAAAAGCACCAGTAATACTGGAAGCTGAAAGGAACGCGTACCCTTGGTTGGTGGTGCAGACACTTGTAAAACATGCATGCTCAAAAGGCACCTTAGATGGCATCTCGCTACCAGCACTAGAGCTATGCAAGAGCATTCCAGGCATAGATGGCTCTCCGTATATGAGGTTGTCCGAAGGCGCGACCTGCCTCTTTATTGACGAGCCACATCAAGATTTTATCAGGAAGATCAACAATACAACCGACATATTCTACGCGTCTGCTGTAGAGGCATTTCCTGAGTTGACTACCGACACAGATCCAAGGAAGTCCGTGCGCTCCGTACTGAACGACTACCGCGCCCGAGCTTTGATGGAGGGCTTGCTAAGAACCGTACGAAAGGATGATCCCGAAGACAGTGCCAACGTCCATTTGATCCTGGGTGGAGGCGGAGCAAAGGGCCTAGCACTTGTTGGTGCAATCGATGAGCTTTGGGAACACTACAAGTTTGGACAGTTTTGGGGCACCTCAGCTGGGAGTATTATAGCGGTCCTGCTTGGAGCTGGATTCACCCCTTCAGAACTAAGAAAAGTTTGTCTTGAAACGCCGTTTGAGACTTTTCTTGATAGCGGAGTTCTCAGGACCGGTTGGAACGTCCTCCGGCACCGCGCTCTCCATCGCGCAAACGAATTTGAACCCTGGATCACAGATCTTCTGAAGAGCAAACTGGGAACCAAACGCTCACCAACAATGAAAGAGCTACCTAAGCGAACTGTAGTATTTGCAACTCAACGCAGAGCCGGGACAGTATGCTTCGATAGCGAAGGTGAAAACAAGGACGCACCTGCCGCATTTGCGGTTAGATCCAGCATAAGCTACCCTTTCTTCATTGCACCCAGCAACTTGTACGGCGAGCGGGCGTATGACGGCGGGCTAACCAGCAATTACCCCCTGGATCGATTCAAAGAGCGTCATCCAAACGAAGCTCATGTCGGTATCGCCCTTAGGTCGTTTGCAGAGAAAAGTGAAGCACCGCTTGCAAAGCTGATTCCCCGCACGTTCAAAGATATCTTCAATATTTGGCTGGAACAGGACGAAACATCGCTCATAGAGAAAGATAAGGAGAAGACTATCGTCGTAGACACTACTCCGCTAGGTACTTTTGACCTCTCATTATCTGAACTAGAGATGAAATTTCTCCACGCCATTGGCGCGGCTCAAGCGGCGAAGTTTCTGCACGCTAGAGGATTAATGGGCAACACAAAACGGGAATCATTGATCACAACAGCAGAAAGGCTTCGGAGAGAAGTCGAAGAACCCTTGGGGGAAGAATAGTATGCTCACAATAAGTGATGATAATGTAATAGTAACGGGAGGGGCCGGCGGTTTAGGCATGGGAATCGCCAAAGCTTTCTCAAACCTTGGCGCCAACGTGATTTCGATAGATAGAAAAGAACACAAATCTCCAAAACCTTCCTATAAACATTTGATCGGAGATCTTTGCGATCCAAATGAAATCGTGAAAACTGTTTCGGATATCCGCGGGCTTTTTTCACATGTCG
>JBCDFL010000013.1:0-29960 GCA_039178165.1 Pseudomonadota bacterium
CTGGCGGCGGGCACGCAAAGCGCAGCCCAACGCGCCTTCCTGCGCCACACCCGGGCAGAAGAGGCCAGCGCCGACCAATCCGCCATTCGCTACCTGCGCGCCGCCGGTATCGCGCCGCAGGGCATGCGCGACGTGCTGGAGGTGTTTCGCGGCCAGGAAAACCTCAGCGCCGGGCGGCAGGATCCCTATGTCCGCTCCCACCCGCTGACCCGCGACCGGGTGCGCGCGGTCGACGCCTATGTCGCAGCCTACGGCGCGGGAAGCGACGCGCCCAACGCGACGGCGGAATACTGGTTCGCCCGCGTCAAAGGCAAGCTGAGCGCCCATACCCGCGCGCCCGGCTGGACGCTGCGGCAGCTGGGGCGCGAGCGCTATCCGGACGTCAAGCTGCTGCGCGAGGCGGTCGCCCAATCGCGCCAGTCGAATGCCCGCCGCGCGCTGCGCGCCATCGACGCCGCGATCCGTGCGCGGCCGAACGATGCGTTCCTGCACGACGCGCGGGGCGAGATCCTGATGGACGCGCGCCAATTCGGCGCCGCCGCCAACGCCTACGGGCGCGCGGCCCAGCTGGCGCCGCGGGACGGGCTGATCCTGGCGGGATACGGGCGCGCGCTGCTGGCCGCGGGGCGTGTCGCGCCGGCGCGCCAGGCGCTGGAACGCGCCCGCAGCATCGATTATCGGGACAGCGTGATGCTGCGCGACCTCAGCGTCGCCTATGCCCGGTCGGGCCAGCAGGGCATGGCCGCCCTGGTCACCGCCGAACGCTACGCCCTGCAGGGGCGGCTGGCGGATGCGGGCATTCACGCCAAACGGGCCAGCGCGCTGCTGGCCACCGGCTCCGGGCCCTGGTCCCGGGCGCAAGACGTCCTCATCGCCGCTGAACGGGCGCCCAAACGCAGATAAGACGACGCAGACACGACGACGGAGAGTTCTTGATGACACGACTTTTGGCTTTGATCGCGGCGCTGTGGGCCGGCCCCGCCCTGGCGCTCGATCTCGAAGAGATGACGGATGCGGAGCGCACGGCCTTCGGCGACGCGGTGCGCGCCTATCTGCTGGAGAACCCCGACGTGATCTTCGAGGCCGTCGCGATCATGGAGCAGCGCCAGGCAGCCGAGGCCGCGCGCGCCGATGTCGAACTGGTCGCCGCCAACCGCGACGGGCTGTTCGAGGACCCGCGCTCCGTCGTGGGCGGCAACCCGGACGGAGACATCACGCTGATCGAATTCGTCGATTACAAGTGCGGATTTTGCAAACGCGCCCACGGGGAAGTGGCCAAGCTGTTGGAATCGGACGGCGATATCCGCCTGATCACTAAGGAATTCCCGATCCTCGGGGACCAATCGCTGCTCGCCAGCCGCTTTGCCATCGCGGTGCGCAACGTGGCCGGGGACGACGCCTACGGCGCGATGAACGACGCGCTGATGGAGTTCAACGGGGATATCGCACCCCCGGCGTTGCGGCGTCTGGCGAACACGTTCGGTCTCGATTTCGAGGCGATCGAGGTGGAGATGCAGTCCGACGAGGTCACCGCCCAGATCCGCGACACGCGGGCCCTGGCCCAGCGGCTGAACATCACCGGCACGCCGACTTTCGTGTTGGAGGACGAGATGCTGCGCGGCTTCCTGCCCTACGATCAGATGCAGGCCCTGGTGGCGCAAAAGCGCGGCTAGGCGCGCCCACGCCAAGCGCCCCGCACGCGCGACCGCGGCGGGGAAGGCAGGTGTGGTGTTGGGATCGGGTGAAAAGCGCGGCGCCGCACCAAGGGGCGATCACATTTGCCAAGCGGGTCCCGTCGGCCCCTTGGGGCCGTACATGATCTGCTTTTCGGGGCGCGAAGCCCCCTGTGCACGTGCAGGGTTTTCGTGGGTTCGGGTTGAGCTTGGGTTAATGGGGCGTGCGGTCAGGCTTACCCAGCCGGGCGAAAATCTAGGGCGGGCTGGATGTGAAAGATATGCTAAGATGTGCTTAGCCCCAAGCGGGCCGCGCGGGTGGCGTGGGACACGCCAGCCGCAGGGGGCGGCCCGCGTGTCGGCCTCCTTGCGGAGGCCGACGGCCTGAGCGTGCCGATCATGCAGGCCCCGCGCCTCGCGCCATTCTCAAGTTAGATTTCTCGCTCAACCCCAAGCGGGCCGCGCGGGCGGCGTGGGACACGCCAGCCGCAGGGGGGCGGCAGGCGTGTCGACTTCCTGCGGAAGTCGGTAGGCTAAGCTGTGCTGCCTCGGGGGACGTTACTGAAAAAATTGCGCTCTCGACGGGCCGCTTCTTACGTCGACGCCGTACGCGCCGACTGGAAGCGACCACAGGACCCAGCCAGCCTACTCCGCCGCCTGCCCCTGTGCGGCCTCCAGCTCGGCCGCCTTCTGTTCGACCTGCTCCACGATGTGCTCGACCATCTTGTCGTTGTCCATCGCGTGGCTCTTGGCCCCACCGAGATAGACCATCCCGCGGCCCGACCCGCCGCCGGTCCAGCCGACATCGGTCATCAGCGCCTCACCCGGCCCGTTCACGACGCAGCCGATGATCGACAGGCTCATCGGCGTCTTGATATGGGCCAGCCGCTCCTCCAGCATCTCCACCGTCTTGATCACGTCGAAGCCCTGCCGCGCGCAGGACGGGCAGGAGATGATGTTGACCCCGCGGTGGCGCAGGCCGAGGGATTTGAGGATCTCGTAGCCGACCTTCACCTCTTCGACCGGGTCAGCGGAGAGGGATACACGGATCGTGTCACCGATCCCCATCCACAGCAGGTTTCCGAGGCCGATGGCGCTTTTGATCGTGCCGGAGGTCAGGCCGCCCGCTTCCGTGATCCCGAGGTGGATCGGCGCATCTGTTGCCTCGGCCAGCTGCTGGTAGGCGGCGGCAGACATGAACACGTCGGAGGCTTTGCAGCTGATCTTGAACTCGTGAAAGTCGTTGTCCTGCAGGATCTTGATGTGATCGAGGCCGCTCTCGACCATCGCTTCGGGCGTCGGCTCGCCGTATTTCTCCAGCAGGTGCTTTTCGAGGGAGCCGGCATTCACGCCGATCCGGATCGAACAACCGTGATCGCGGGCGGCCTTGATGACCTCGCGCACGCGCGTCTCGTTACCGATATTGCCCGGATTGATCCGCAGACAGGCCGCGCCCGCCTCCGCCGCTTCGATCCCGCGTTTGTAGTGGAAGTGGATGTCGGCCACGATGGGCACCGGAACGGCGGCGCAGATCGTCTTAAGCGCCGCTGCGCTGGCCTCATCGGGGACGGAGACGCGCACGATGTCGGCGCCGGCCTCCGCTGCCGTGTTGACCTGCCGGATCGTCGCCTGCACGTCGGTCGTCAGCGTGTTGGTCATCGTCTGGACAGAGATCGGCGCGTCCCCCCCAACCGGCACCGATCCGACCATGATCTGGCGGCTTTCCCGGCGGTAGATATTGCGCCAGGGGCGGATATGGTTGAGCGACATCGGTTCCTCGCGCGCAGGGTCTGTCAATCAAACTAGACACATGCGCGGGGCCGCGCAATGTCCTTGGCCTGCATATAAGGCGGGATCAGTTGATCTGACAGGGTAGGTTGGAGATCCAACCCGGGTCGTTTGACCGCATGTCGGCGACCATCCGGTGGAAGTCGCTGTCGGGATCGGACGGAGGCACAAGTTCGAAGGCCTGTGCCAGTTGCGTGCGTTCTAGCGATATTCCAGAATATACTTCGCCGGACGTTCCCGCGGGGCCGTAGCAATCATTCCCCATCGCAAAGTAGATCGCGCCGGCATTGCCTGTATGCATCGTCGGCTTCCCTTCGAGCTGGGGCAGATCGTAGGTATCACCAGCGATCATCGTACCTTCGTAAAGGACGTTGCCTTCAGGCGAACGGACGCGCACCCAAGAGGTGGTAGAAGCGATAATGCGCACGCCTTCCACAGCCGCTTCGACGACTTGCGGGATGGCAGGGACATCCTGCGCGCCAGCGCCGGGCAGCGCATTCGGCTGTGCGCCGGCCAGGCGCGCGCCGCCGATGCCGCCCTCACGCGGGCCTTCGGGCGCGGCGAAATTGCCCAAACCCTGCGGGTCGATCCCGGCAATGGCGCCGTCGCGCGGGGTCAGGACCGGCACATCGAGCGCTTGGGGCCGGTAAAGCCGGTCCAGCGCGTCGGGCTGCGGCGCCTCGATTGCGGCGGGCGCGCCGATGGTCGGGGCGGCGCCTTGCAGCGGGTCCACCTCGCTCAGCACCACCGGGGTCGCATCGACGGGGGCGACCTGGACGCGCTGCACCTCTTGCAGAACCGTCCAGCCGCCAAAGCCCAGACCGCCGATCAGCGCCAGCAAGACGAGGGACGAGCCAATCGCGCCCGGCTCCACCCGGCTCAAGATACTCTCGCCCGACGGCACGAACGGCGTGGCGGGCGCGGCGAAGATGTCGGATTTGGGCGCGCTCAGACGCTCCTCCCGGCTGGGCTTCTTGATGACCGACGCTTCGGCGGACATCCCGTGCGCCACGGAGAAGCCAGACTCGGCACAAAATCCGGCGAAGGCCTCGTCCGGGTCCATGTTCAGGTAGCGGGCGTAAGAGCGGACGTAGCCGGCGATAAAGCCGGGCGTGTCGAACGCACCGGGGTCGCAATTCTCGATCGCGGCGATGTAGGAGGCTTTGATCCGCAACTCGCGCTGGACGTCCAGAAGCGACTTACCCATCGTCGCCCGCTCGCCCCGCATCATGTCCCCCAGGCGCAGGTCGTAGGCGTCGAACCCTTTCGGCTCAGCCTCCACCTCCTGGATTTTCGGAACCTTCCGCCCGATCATACTATGCCCCGCTTTACCGTCCTGCTCGCGCGTTGCGCTGTATCAGCAGTCAGCGATCGCCCCCGTTTGCGATTCGCCGCGCCCTGTTTGTTGATCGCACGCTACCACAAGGCAAACGGAATTACACGTTTTGGGGGGTCAGGCGCTCAACTCGGCACGATTTAGCGCACAATGGGACCAGAGCGCGTCCATAGCCCGCACCAGCGCGTCGATCTCCTTCGGCCCGTGCACAGGGCTGGGGGTGAAGCGCAAGCGCTCCGTGCCGCGGGGCACGGTGGGGAAGTTGATGGGCTGCACGTAGATGCCGTGATCGGCCAGCAGCATATCCGACAGCAGCTTGGTGTGGACCGGGTTACCAACCATCACGGGCACGATATGGCTGCCATGATCGATGATCGGCAGGCCAAGGCCCTTGAGCCGCATCTTAAGGATACGCGCCTGCAGCTGGTGCGCCTCACGCAGCTCAGGTGCGGTCTTGAGGAAGGCGACGGAGGCCGCAGCACCTGCAGCGACAGCCGGCGGCAGCGAGGTGGTGAAGATGAAGCCCGGCGCGTAGGAGCGGATCGCGTCGCACATCTTCGCGCTCGCCGCGATGTAGCCGCCCATGACGCCGTAGGCTTTGGCCAACGTGCCATTGATGATGTCGATCCGGTCCATCAGGCCGTCCCGCTCGGCGACCCCTGCTCCGCGCGCGCCGTACATGCCGACGGCGTGCACCTCGTCGATATAGGTCAGCGCACCGAACTCATCGGCCAGATCGCAAATCTCGGCGATGGGGCCGAAATCGCCGTCCATGGAATAGATGCTCTCGAACGCGATCAGCTTGGGCGCGTCGGGATCGTCCGCCGCCAGCAGCTCGCGCAGGTGGCCGATGTCGTTGTGGCGGAAGATGCGCTTGGCCCCGCCATTGCGCCGCACACCTTCGATCATGGAGGCGTGGTTGAGCGTGTCGGAATAGATGATGAGGCCCGGGAACAGCTTCGGCAGCGTGCTCAGCGTCGCGTCGTTGGCGATATAGGCCGAGGTGAAGAGCAACGCGGCTTCCTTCCCGTGCAGGTCCGACAGCTCCGCCTCCAGCCGCTTATGGTAGACCGTGGTGCCCGAGATATTGCGCGTGCCGCCCGAGCCCGCGCCGGTTGCGTCCAGCGCCTCGTGCATCGCCGCCAGCACGACAGGGTGCTGGCCCATGCCCAAATAGTCGTTGCCGCACCATACGGTGATGTCTTTTTCGCCGCCATCGGGCTGCGTCCACACCGCGTGCGGGAACTGACCTTTGCGCCGCTCGATGTCGATGAAGGTACGGTAGCGCCCTTCCTCGTGCAGGCGGTTCAGGGCGTCGTCCAGCTTGGCAGTGTAGTCCACAGCGTGCTCCGTTTGTCGCGTCTTAGAACGATTATAGGTGCGCGGTCCCGGTTTCAACGCAGGCCCCCCGCGCAAAAGGCCGCAGGGCGCGTCTGGACAGTCCCGCATGCGCCGATAGGCTACGGGCCACAGCAGATAGGAGACCCCATGCAAGAGCCCGTCCTTTCCCGCATCGATGCCGACCTCGATGCCGCGCTGGAGCGGCTGCTGGCGCTGCTGCGCATCCCGTCGATCTCCACAGATCCCGCCTTTTCGGAGGCCTGCCAGGACGCCGCCGACTGGCTGGTCGCAGATCTGCAATCGCTGGGGGCGGAGGCCTCCAAACGCCAGACGCCGGGCCACCCAATGGTCGTGGGGCATATCGGCGCGGGCGGGCCGCACCTGCTGTTTTACGGCCATTACGACGTGCAGCCG
The DNA here is from genome assembly GCA_039178165.1 of Pseudomonadota bacterium. Classification (GTDB taxonomy): domain Bacteria; phylum Pseudomonadota; class Alphaproteobacteria; order Rhodobacterales; family Rhodobacteraceae; genus JBCBCP01. Next base: position 6,553 of record JBCDFL010000013.1, read on the forward strand.
GTCGATCCGCTTGAGCTGTGGGATCGGGACCCGTTCGATCCGGCGCTGGAGGACACCGACAAGGGTCGCGTGATCCGCGCCCGCGGCGCGTCGGACGATAAGGGCCAGGTGATGACCTTCATCGAGGCCTGCCGCGCCTGGATCGCGGAGCACGGAAGCCTGCCCTGCCGCATCACCTTCTTCTTCGAGGGAGAGGAGGAGTCGGGCTCGCCCTCCCTCATCCCCTTCCTGCACGAGAATGCAGACGAGCTGACGGCCGACCTCGCCCTCATCTGCGACACGGGCCTCTTCGAATCTAAAACGCCCGCCATCGTGACCATGCTGCGCGGCCTCTATGGCGAGGAGATCACTGTCCGCGCGGCAAACAAGGATCTCCATTCGGGGATGTATGGCGGCATCGCGATGAACCCGATCCGCGCCCTTACCAAAGTGCTCGGCGGCCTACACGACGATGCGGGCCGGGTCACGGTGCCGGGTTTCTACGACGGCGTGACGGAGCTCTCGGACGAGATGCGCAGCCAATGGCAGGGCCTAGCGTTCGATCATGCGGCGTTCCTGGGCGATGTGGGCCTGTCACAGCCGGCCGGGGAGGACGACCGCACGCCGCTTGAGATGATTTGGTCCCGCCCCACAGCGGACGTCAACGGCATCTGGGGCGGTTATACCGGCGAGGGCTTCAAGACCGTCCTGCCGGGCGAGGCGCACGCCAAAGTGTCCTTCCGCCTGGTCGGCGCACAAGACCCCGAGGCGATCCGCGCCAGCTTCCGCGCGATGGTCGAGGACGCCCTGCCCACCGATTGCGAGGTTATCTTCCACGGCCACGGCGCGTCCGGCGCGAGCACCTTCGACGTCTCGGACCCGGCCTTCGAGCGCGCCCGCGCCGCCCTGAGCGCCGAATGGGGCGTGCCAGCGGCCTATATCGGCTGCGGCGGCTCGATCCCGATCGCGGGGCACTTCCAGGACATCCTCGGCATGACGCCGATGCTGGTCGGCTTCGGCAAAGACGACGACCAGATCCACTCACCGAATGAAAAATACGACGTGGAGAGCTTTCACAAAGGCATCCGCAGCTGGGTGCGCATCCTGGACGCTTTGCGCCAATGAGCCGCGCCTCGATGTCCCGCGGCCCGAGCCGTCCCTCACACCTGCGGCTTGATGAATGCCCGCGAAACGACCGACCGGCGGCTCTCGGCATGACGCAAAGGACACCGAAGGCAGAAACCAACTTGATTCAAGCGCCAGCTCTACAACCACAGGAAAACAGCCTCCCCCGTTCACTTGGCCAAAAACAACTCCGGGGGGGTCTGGGGGGAAGCCACCCCCCAGTCCGGCGGGCAGCCACATGATCGACGGGTTCACGCAGGGCACGCTCGCCGCCACCGGCCAGACCATCGCCTTCAGCAGGGGCGGGAGCGGCCCGCCGCTCCTCCTGCTCCACGGCTTTCCGCAAACGCACGCGATGTGGCACGGGATCGCGCCGCGCCTTGCGCAAAGCCACACCGTGATCGCCGCCGATCTGCGCGGCTACGGCGCCTCGTCCAAACCCGCCGGGACGGAGCCTTACCGCTTTGCCCATATGGCCGCCGACATGACCGCCCTGATGGCCGGGCTGGGGTTCGAGCGCTTTCACCTCGCCGGGCACGACCGGGGCGCGCGGGTCGCGCACCGGCTGGCGCTGGACGCCGAAGAGCGCCTCGCCAGCCTGACGCTGATGGACATCGTCCCGACCCACCTGCTGCTGGACAGCCTGCGCTGGCCCACGGCGCGGGCCTATTACCACTGGTTTTTCCTGGCCCAGCCCAGCCCGAAGCCGGAGCGCATGATCGCGGCGGATCCCGATGCCTATTTTGAAAGTCTGCTGGGCGCGTGGGGGCCGGACGGGCTGGCCGCGTTCGCGCCCGCCGCGCTAGGAGCCTACCGCGCCGCCTGGCGGCAGCCGGAGGTCATCCGCGCGATGTGCGCCGATTATCGCGCGGCGCTGGACCATGACGTGCGGGACGACGCCGCCGATCTGAACCGGCGGATCGAGGTGCCCGCGCTGGTCCTCTACGGAGCGGACGGGATCATGGCGCGCCAATTCGACGTACCGGGGACGTGGGCGGACCGGCTGAGCAGGATGCAGAGCACGCCGATCCCGGGCGGGCACTTCTTTCCCGACACGGCGCCGGAGGCGACGGCGGACGCACTCGAGGCGTTCCTGGCGTCCGTGCAGCCGTAGATCAGTATCCGCCAAAACAGTGTAAAAACAGCGCCCTAGAAGATTCCATTAAAGCGCTCTGGCAACTTGTACTGAACCTTATAATCGGGCCGCGCGAACTCGTAATAGCCCGTATCCCCGCGCGGGCCGAAGCTGCGGAACATACGCTTGCGCACGTAGCCCAGATCGAAGCCGTCCTCCATCGGCATGTCGGCAAAGGCCTCGAACATCGCGCGGTCCTCGCCCCGCTCCTCGCTGAACCAGTGCCGGCCGATCGCGGTCTCCTTAATGCCGGTCCCGATATCCGCAGTGACCGCGTTGCGGCGGTCCATCGCCTCGCTGTAGGCCGGAAAATCGCAGAACTTGAGGTGCATCAGGTAGAGCATGTCCGGCGCGTACAGCTTCGGAAACTGGGTGAAATGCCCACCGCGCGCGATCTTGGTCGGCGCCGACAGGATGCAGGGCTTGGAGTAATGCGGCGCCAGGCGGACGTGCCGGCGGGGGCCGAGGATCACCTCGTCCGCAGCCTCCGGCTCCAGATCGATGCGGTGCAGCACCTCCAGCCCCACGGGCGTGAAGACCCGGTCCTCCGGCACCGTCTCCAGCCAGTCGCGCAGGTTTTTGCCCTCGGACGGGTCGACGACGACCAACTCGTCCACGTCGCCGACAATGACGTGTTTGTAATAGCGCCGCAGCCCGTTCACGAGGTTGTTCAGCAGGCCCCAGCGCTTGACGTCAAAATTCTTATGCGGATCGCCGGGGATGCCGATGATGTTACACCCTTCGGCCAGGGCCGCGACATCCGCCCCGCGGCCGTGGTTGACGATGTAGCAATTCTCGCGCCCGAACATCGCGCCGTAATGGCGCAGCCAGGCCCGCAGAAAGAACGCGTCGTTCCGCACCATCGTCACGGCTGCCGCCAGCTGCATCGCGCTTTCCCCTGCCCTGCCCGCGGACTGCGCCGCTTTGCCTCGCACCCTACCGGGCGGCTTGCTAAAAGAGAATCGTTAAATCGAGGGAAAGATGGACGGGCTCGGGGATTTTGCGAAGGACGGCCTGCTGGTGCAGCGCCGCGGCGACGTGCGGCGCATCAACGTGCTGGGAGAGCGGTCTTCGGGCACCAACTTCGTCAAGCGGCTGATCGGTCAGAACAGCGCCCTGCGGCCCGTGGAGCTTCTGGGCTGGAAACACGGCTTTCCTTCGGCCGCCGCGATCCCGCCCGACATCGCCGTGGTGTTGTGCGTACGCGGCGCGGACAATTGGGCGCGATCCATGCACGCCAAGCCCTGGCATGCGGCGCCGGAGCTGCAGCGGCTGGGCTTTTCGGACTTCATCCGCGCGCCCTGGACAACCGTTCTGGACAAGATGAAGTATTTCGAGACGACCGGCCTGCCCGCGGCGCAGGGCCAGCCGCTGCAATACGACCGCCACCCCCTGACCGGCGCGCCGTTCGAGAACCTCTTTGCCCTGCGCCGCGCCAAATTGCAGGGGCTGCTCAGCTATCTGGCGCGGGACTGCACCGTGGTCCTGTGCCGGATGGAAGATGCCCAAGCCGCGCCGGAGGCGTTCCTGGACCGGGTGCTGGCGCCGCTGGGCCACGCCCGGCAGGAGGCGTTCAAACCGGTCTACAAGCGCCTTGGCTCTCGCTTCGCCGCGGCGGTCCCGGACCGCCCCGCCCCGCCCGAAGAGATGAGCGCGGAGGACCGCGCCTTCATGCAAACCCAGCTTGATCCCGCGCAGGAGGCGGCGCTGGGATATTCCTACGGATAACGGCGTCCCTGACAGGAAAAAGCCGCCCCGGAGGGCGGCCTTTTACAAACAGCGGTGGCGCGGTTGACGGGGCTCGAACCCGCGACCCCCGGCGTGACAGGCCGGTACTCTAACCAACTGAGCTACAACCGCCCGCTGCGTCTCAGCGTCTTATGAGGTGCCCCTTGCCCCGTCAAGCGCGGTTTTGGGCTGGGGCGTCAGAATTTTCACTGATGAGGGCGCCTAAGTGGGACAACGCTCTCTCAGTTCCCATCCGCGAGTGCCGGCAACGAAAGCATCGGCCGTAAATCTGAGATTCCGACGATCGACTTGGGTGGAGTTGCCTTCAACAATCCTGCGTTCCGCTGCAACACCCGCACTTCGAGCGCGAGATCGAAAGGACTGTGCGGACGGTCCGATCTGCGTAGGGGAATAGACGACGGCATAAAGACCACTGCCAGATAGCGCGACGGCTAGCGGAACGTCAGCGAAGAAAGACTGCAGGTCTTCCCGCGCTTGGAGCGCAGTTTTACAATTTTGGCTTTGATATGATGCCAGTACAACAACACTCTCAGCCAACCCTGGAGGAGCAGGGGGCGTCGAGGCCACTCCTTCCAGTTCAATCTGATCGACTGAATTCGTTACGTCAAAAATACACATCTGTGTCGCGTCTGTTGTGTCTGTAACGCTTGTTGACAGCTGTTTGGAATAGACCGCGTGTAGCCGCAGTATTGTGCCCGAGCCGGTATAATCCTCTTGTTCGATCAACGCGAGTTGTCGTGCAACCTCGCAAGCCCGGTCACGCTTTTGTGTGGCAGTGGTCGAGATCATCTTATCAAGATGAACAACTGCCATTTGGACAAGCTCAGACCGCGCCTGACCGCGTCCTACACTCGTTTGAATTGACTGGAGCTGCTGGGCGACCTTTTGTTGTTGTTGCTCAACTTCTGCGACAGTTGCGGCCGCAGTTTTGGCCTCGCCCTGAGCGAAAATGGAAAAGGCCGCAGAGACAGCCGCGACACAGAACGTCGCCAGTCCAATCCATGAATTACGATTTTCTATTTTTTGTTTTTCGCGCTCAATTGTGTCGTCTTGCATTACCATTTCAACGTCGCCTTATAAAAATACCTTGAGCCGACTACGAAATGCGCACGTATGTCAACAGCATTACTTATCCGGCAAGGGGATGAACTCCGCGTCGTCGCCGGGGGGCAATTTGAACCGCCCGTGCGCCCAATCGCCCGCGCGCCACGCCTCCTTGGCCGCGTCGATGCGGTCCTTGGAAGAGGCGACGAAGTTCCACCAGATGTGGCGCGGCCCGCCCAGCGTCTCACCCCCCAAAAGCATCAGGCGCGCGCCCTGGTCGCCGGCGCGCAGACTGATGCGGTCGCCAGGGCGGAAGACCATCATTTGCCCCGCCTCAAACGTGTCGCCCGCCACTGTGATGGACCCCTGGGTGACGTAGACGCCGCGGTCCTCGTGGTTGTCGGGCAGCGGGATGGAGGCGCCGGCCTCCAGGATCGCGTCGGCGTAAAACATCTCTGAAAACGTCGACACCGGCGCGGTCTCCCCCCAGGCGGTGCCGAGGATCATGCGCACGCGCTTCCCCTCTCCTTCCAGCTCGGGCAGCGTGTGCTTGGGCGCATGCTCGAACGCGGCGGGGGCATCCTCATGCGCTTCCGGCAAGGCGACCCAGGTCTGAATTCCGAACAGACTGTGGGGGTTCTTGCGCACCTCGCCATCGGCGCGTTCGGAATGGGTGATGCCGTGGCCCGCGACCATCCAGTTCACCGCACCCGGCTCGATCCAGCTGTCGGTGCCAAGGCTGTCGCGGTGGTGGATCTTGCCTTTGTAAAGGTACGTCACCGTGGCGAGGCCGATATGCGGGTGCGGGCGCACGTCGATCCCCTGCCCCGTCACAAACTCCGCCGGGCCCATCTGGTCGAAGAAGATGAACGGGCCGACCATCTGGCGCTTCGGCGCAGGCAGTGCGCGGCGCACCTCGAACCCGCCGAGGTCGCGGGCGCGGGGGACGATGACCGTCTCGATCGCGTCAACGGCGTCTCCGGTCGGGCAATCGGGGTCGAGGGCGGGGTTCCAGCTCATGGCGTCACCTTTTGGCATCTGGGCTATAGGTGAGCCAAAGATGGGGCCAAGGGGCGTCCGCGTCACCCCTGCACGGCGGCACCCGCCCTCTGCGCAGATGCGCAGGGGCCGAGTGGTGGAAAAGCGCCAGGCAGGCGCCGCCGTGGCGGTCCGGCGGGCGCTGCGGGACGTGCCCCGCGCGGCAGCCGGCCCGGATCGCTAGCGGCCCTTGCGGCTGAGCGATTGGGCCGTCCGCTCCATGTCGGCGGCCATCAGGATCAGGCGCGCGACATGCTGGGCCTCTTCGCTGCGCGCGAGTTCATAGGCGGCGAATTCCATCAGATGGGCGGCCGCCGCCAGCGCGGTGGGCGTGCGGTCTTCGACCGGCAATTGGGACATACGGTCCAAAACGGCGCGCACGTCGGAGGGGATATCTCGGGTTGGAAATTGGCTTGGCTCGGACATTGGGTGACCTGTCAACATAAAGGAGGATTGAGCGCCCCTCTACGCCCCGGAGCGCCACCTGGTCATGTCCCGTAATTGCGCCACACAGCGCCAGGTTGTGTGCGGTCAGGGCAGGATCAGGCCCGCGCCCAGGCCCTCGATCGCGGCGGTGGTGCGGTCGGACGTGCCCAACTTTCGAAACACGCGCCGCATCAGCGTATCGACGGTGTGGGGCGACAGGCCCAGAATGTCGGCGATCACCGAGTTCGACTTGCCCCGTGCGATCCAGCGCAGCACGTCCTGCTCGCGCGGGGAGAGGCGCAGATCGGTCGAGCGCAGCGGGACCAGCGCGCAGTAGCGGATGTGGCCGGCTTGGGCGATGAACTGCATCTCGTGCACCTTCGGCCCGTCCGGCACGTTGGCCGGGTCCGAAAAGCCAAGGCCGACATAGCCGTTGCGCATGCCCGGCCCGAAGACCTGAAAGGCCAGACCGTTGCCCAGACCCGCCGCCTCCATCTGCGCCAGATAGCCCCGCTGGTCGGGCGTCAGCTGCACCAATTCGTTGATTTGCGACCAGAAGAACGGCTCCGTCGCGCGCAGCGCAAGCTCGGTGATCGGATCGACCATAAAGAGCTTTTCGCGGATGTAATGGCACACCCAGCGGTCGTCGAACCCCATCGCGCCCACCTCGACCGGCATCGGTGCCGTCGGCGAGCCGGACATATGGTGGTAGCTGATCTTGTCGAACCCGTTGGCGTTGTAGACGGAGCGCATCAGCGCCCACAAACCTTTAGTGGTCGTCTTAGCCTCGATCCTGCTTAAAATCTCGCGAATGGAATTAACCTAACACATCAAAGGTGCGCGCGGCGAAATAGGGAACGTCACGAGTGGCCTCACGCACGGTCTCTCACGCGGTTAACCATAGCACATCGGGGGTTCAAATCCCGACGAAAACTGAAGAATGGTGCGATTTTGGGCGCTTAGCGTGTGCGCTTCGTGCGCAATCGCCGTTAAGGTTGCGCGGCGCGGTGGAACTTGCCAGTCTCGTGTGCACGCGACCGGGAGGGCCGATGGCCGACGACACCCCCTTTTTCGATGAGATGGACGGCGGCAGGGACCGCGCCCGCGCCCCCTACGCCCGCTATAAGGACTGGTTCGACGATCAGGAACTGAAGGCGCTGCGCCGCAAGTCGGACCAGGCGGAGCTGTTCTTTCGCCGCACCGGCATCACCTTCAACGTCTACGGCGCGGCCGGCGGGGACGAGCGGCTGATCCCCTTCGACATCGTGCCGCGCATCATCGCCGCGCGCGAATGGACGCGCCTGACCCGCGGGATCGAGCAGCGGGTGCGCGCGATCAACGCCTTCCTGCACGACATCTACCACCGGCAAGAGATCCTGCGCGCGGGCCGCGTGCCCGAAGCGCTGATCGCCCGAAACGCCGCCTTCCTGCCCGAAATGATCGGGGTGGAGCCGCCGGGCGGCATCTACACCCATATCACCGGCATCGACCTGGTGCGCACCGGGGAAGACCAGTTCTACGTTCTAGAAGACAACGCGCGCACGCCCTCCGGCGTCTCCTACATGCTGGAGAACCGCGAGACGATGATGCAGATGTTCCCCGAGCTCTTCGCGGACATCCCCGTGCGCCCGGTCAGCACCTATCCCGCCGCCCTGCGCCGGTCGCTGGCGGCCTGCATGCCCGATCGCGCCTCGGGCGACGCAACGGTCGCGGTGCTGACGCCGGGCATCCACAACTCCGCCTATTTCGAGCATGCCTTTCTAGCCGACCATATGGGCGTGGAACTGGTCGAAGGCTCCGACCTGCGGGTGCAGGACGGCAAGATCGCGATGCGCACGACGCGCGGCTACCGGCCCATCGACGTGATCTACCGCCGGGTGGACGACGATTTTCTGGACCCGCTGTCGTTCAACCCCGCCTCGCTTCTGGGCGTGCCGGGCATCTTCGACGTCTACCGGGCGGGCGGGATCACTATCGCCAACGCGCCGGGCACGGGCATCGCCGACGACAAGGCGATCTACAGCTACATGCCCGACATCGTGGAATTCTACACCGGTGAGGCGCCGATCCTGCAAAACGTGCCGACCTGGCGGTGCAGCGAGCCGGAGGCGCTGTCTTACGTGCTGGGCAACCTCGCCGATCTGGTAGTCAAGGAGGTGCACGGCTCGGGCGGGTACGGGATGCTGGTGGGCCCGGCAGCCTCCAAGAAGGAAATCAGCGCCTTCCGGGCCAAACTTAAGGCAAAGCCCGACGGCTACATCGCGCAGCCCACTCTGGCGCTGTCCACCGTGCCGATCCTGACCAAAGCGGGCCTGGCGCCACGCCACGTGGACCTGCGGCCCTTCGCGCTCTTCTCTCCGAACGGGGTGGAGATCACGCCGGGCGGGCTGACGCGCGTCGCGCTGAAAGCCGGCAGCCTGGTCGTCAACTCCTCCCAAGGGGGCGGGACCAAGGACACCTGGGTGCTGGAGGACGAATAGGGATGCTGGGACGGACCGCACAGGGCCTCTTTTGGATGTTCCGCTATCTGGAGCGGTCGGAGAATACCGCGCGCCTGATCGAGGCGGGCTTTCGCATCGCGCTGACCCGAGCGGGTGCCTCCGAATGGAACTCGGTGCTGAAGACCGCCGGCGCCGCGGCGGGCTACGCCGCGCAATACGAAACGCTCACCCAAGCGCACGCCATCGACTTCCTGTTGCGCGACGGGGCGAACCCGTCTTCGGTCCTGTCGTGCATCGCGGCGGCGCGGACCAATGCCCGCGCGGTGCGCACCGCCCTGACCCGCGAGGTGTGGGAGGCGGTGAACGACACCTACCTGGCGCTGAAGACCCGCCTCGCGCGGCCCGTGGCGGCCAAAGATCTGCCCGACGTGCTGGCCCTGATCCGGCAGCAATCGGCCCTGGTGCGCGGGGCGATGCACGGCTCCATGATGCGCGACGAAGGCTTCGACTTCAGCCGCATCGGCACCTTTCTGGAGCGGGCGGACAACACCGCCCGCATCCTCGACGTCAAATACTACGTGCTATTGCCCTCCGTCACCCATGTGGGCGGCCGCCTGGACAACGCGCAATGGGACACCATCCTGCGCTCCGTCGCCGGAGAGCGCGCCTATGCCTGGGCGGGCGGCACCGCGACGGCGACCGCCCACGGGGTGGCGAATTTCCTGATCTTCGATCCGCGCATGCCCCGCTCGCTGCGCTATTCGATGACCAAGATCCGCTCGAACCTCGCCTTTCTGGAAGACGGGGCCACGCCGCCCAGCCACCATTGCGCCGCTCGGCTAGAGGGCATGTTGCGCAAGGGCAGCGTGGCGGAAGTCTTCGACACCGGGCTGCACGACTTCCTGACCGATTTTCTTGACGAGATCGCCGCCCTCGGCACCGCGATCGAGGCCGATTACAGGTTCACCGCATGAAGCTGCGCATCGATCACGCGACCACCTACTCCTTTGCCGCGCCGGTGCCCTACGGCCTTCAGCAGCTGCGCCTGACGCCCAAAAGCCGCGACGGCCAGCGCATCGCGGAGTGGACGCTGGAGGTGACGGGCGGCCGGGTGGAGGCGGAATTCACCGACCAGCACGCCAATGTCGTCACGCTCGTCGCGCTGGATCCGGGCGCAACCGAGGTGCGCCTGCACTGCCAAGGCACGGTGGAGACCGAAGATCGTGGTGGCGTGGTGGGCGCGCAGAAAGGCTTCGTGCCGCTGTGGCTTTTCAAGCGCTCGACCGAGCTGACCCGCGCCGGCCCGAATGTCCGAACGCTGGCCAAAGGCGTCAAGGAGGAGGCGGGCGACGATCTGGGCATCCTGCACGCGCTCAGCGCCCGTATCCTGGACCGCGTGCCCTACCGGCTGGGCGAAACGGATGCCGGCACCACAGCCGATGCGGCGGTGGAGGCCGGCCAGGGCGGCGTGTGCCAGGACCACGCGCATATCTTCGTGGCGGCGGCCCGGGCGCTGGACTACCCGGCGCGCTACGTCTCCGGCTACGTGAAGCTGGAGGACCGCGAGGCGCAGGACGCCGCCCACGCCTGGGCCGAAGCGCACGTGCCGCATCTGGGCTGGGTCGGCTTCGATGTCTCGAACGGCATCTCGCCGGACGCGCGCTACGTCCGGGTGGCGACGGGGCTCGATTACCGGGGCGCGGCGCCTATTTCCGGCATCCGCCTGGGTGACGCAGCGGAGACGATGGACGTCGCGATCCGGGTGGCGCAGCAATAGGGCGGGCCCTATATCTTGGCCCGATGAAAGGGACACCCACATGACCTATTGCGTTGGCCTGCGCCTCAAGTGCGGGCTGGTCTTCATGTCCGACACCCGCACGAATGCCGGCGTCGACAACATCAGCGTCTTTCCCAAGATGTTCCATTGGGAGGCACCGGGCGAGCGGGCGCTGACGCTGATGACCGCCGGAAACCTCGCCACGACGCAATCGGTGGTCAGCCTTCTGAACGAGCGCGCGCTGCCGGCCGAGGAGCGCGGCGTGCCCTCGCTGCTGGAAGTGCCGTCGATGTTTCGCGCCGCCGAATTGGTCGGGCAGACCCTGCGCGAGGTGATCGCGGGCCAGACGGATGAAGGCCAGACGGCGGAGGCGTTTTCCGGCACGATGATCCTGGGAGGGCAGATCCGCGGCGGGGCCCCGCGCCTGTTCCTGGTCTATCCCGAGGGCAATTTCATCGAAGTCAGCGATGAAATGCCGTTCTTCCAAATCGGGGAGACGAAATACGGCAAGCCGATCATCGTGCGTACGCTCGATGCCGAGATGAGCTTTGAACAAGCGGTAAAGCTGCTGATGCTGAGCTTCGATTCGACGATCAAGGCGAACCTGTCGGTCGGCCTGCCGCTGGATTTGCACCTCTATGAGGCGGACAGCTTTGCCCTTGGCACCCAGCGCCGCATCGCCGCGGGCGACGCGTTTTTCGAAGACCTCTCCTCGGGGTGGAGCGACGCCCTGCGCCGCGCCTTCGACGAGTTGCCGGATTACGCGTTGGACTAGGGCAATCCTTCGAAGGATTGCCGGGCTGCGATCCTTGAAGGATCGCTGGCGCGCTTTTCTTGCAAGAAAAGCTGGGGACCATTTGCGCTGGAACGATGTAGGACGGCGCGGCGGCGGCGGTAGCGCCAATGAACACGCCTGGGCTGCCCCTCTCGGGACACTCACCTGCGGTGAGTACCCAAGCGTGCCGCACAGCGGCGCGCGTTGCCTTGGCAGCGTATGGCGCAGCCATGCGCGAGAAAGGCTGACGGGGCGACGCGCTTTTGCTTTGCAAAAGCGCTTGGTGGGTCGTGAGAGGCTCGAACTCCCGACATCTTCGGTGTAAACGAAGCGCTCTACCAACTGAGCTAACGACCCCGCCCGCCTCGTCTAGCCTATGGCGGGCTGGTCCTTCAAGGCTCTTCGCGCAGCACCGTTTGGACGCCCTCCGCCAGTTGGTAGACCACCCCCTGCCCGCCGCCGACGGTATCGAACGCCTCCCACGGCAGGCCCTGGAGATGGCAGCGCAGAACGCGGCTGGTGATGCCATGGGTGACGATGATCGCTGGGCCGCTCAGGCGATGCAGGAACGCCGCGGTTCGCACGGCCAGCGCGGCCAGCCCTTCCCCATCCGGGGCATGATCGTACCACGCCATCCCTTCCGCCTCGAACAAAGCGGGATGAGCGGCGGCCAGATCAGTGCGTAGCGCACCCGTCCATGCGCCCATCCCGATCTCCGCCAGTGCCGGATCAGTGGTCCACGGCGCGTCCGGCGCCGCGATCCGCGCCGTCGCCTGCGCTCGGCCCAAAGGGCTCACGCACCACGTGGAATCCAACGCGCCGTGCGCAGCCAAGATCCGTCCCTGCGCCGCCGCCTGCGCCCGCCCGCGCGCCGTAAGCGGCGAATCCTCCGCCCCCTGAAACCGCCCCGCAACGTTCCACTCCGTCTCCCCATGACGCAGGATCAGGCAGGGTGGATAGGTCTGTGTCACTGTGGCTCCCGGTGCAGAACGATTGGGCTAGCATGGGGAGAGCCGCACGGATTTGGAAGAGCTGAACGTTCCGATCGCATGCAGATTACGCCAACCGAAGCGCGGCTTATGTTCGGCTTAGGCAGCCAGAACTCCGGGCCCAGCGGGCCGGACAGCCGCGCGCGTCGGTAAGATCTTATTCGGTAAAAGAGGGACGGGAGCGCTCCGCGCATCAGCCTCTTTCAAAAGGTCCCCCGGACCTTTTGATCCGCCGGAGGCAGACCAGAGTCTGATGGTGGGTGATAAGAGATTCGAACTCCGGACCCAGCGTAGCGCCGAAGGCGATGCGCGTCGGTCAGCGCTTATCAGTGAACGACGGGTATGAGCGCTCCGCGCATCAGCCTCTTTCAAAAGGTCCCCCGGACCTTTTAATCCGCCGGAGGCGGACCAGAGTCTGATGGTGGGTGATAAGAGATTCGAACTCCTGACATCTTCGATGTGAACGAAGCGCTCTACCACTGAGCTAATCACCCGTGGGCGCGGAAATACGGGATGGCGCCGCGCCGTGCAAGGGGCGCGGGGCAAAAACGTGGGCTATTCGGCGGCCTCGGACGGCGCCGCATCGGGCGCGGGGGTCTGGGCCGCGGGCTTGCTTTGGCGGATGCGGGTGATCAGCACCTTGCCGGCGGGCAGGTCCTTGGATTTCTTCACCATCACCTTGCCCAAAGGCTGCAGGTTCAGCTCGCGCCCGTCGGCCAGCGCGTCGCCCAGCACGTCCAGCATCGCCTCGACGACAGGTTTGGCATCCTTCTTCTTGATACCGGAGCGGGAGACGACCGCCTCGATCAGCTCCTTCTTGCGCATCATCGGGCCGGTGACGACCGGGGCCGGCGCTTCGGTGACGACGGGTGTCGGGGCCTCTGGCGCCGAAGCCGCTTTGGTGGTCGTCTTCGCCGGCGTCTTCGTGGACGTCGTCTTGCGTGTGCTGGTTTTGCGGGTCGTGGTGGCGGATTTGGTGCTGCGTGCCATCGGGGCCTCAATTGTTTCGCGTTTGTGAACAGCCTAGTGCCGATTGGTTAACAATTCTACAGCCCGCTTTAGGATTTGCGCGCTGCGGCGGGTTGATCGAAAGGCGTTATTCGCTAACCTTCTGGCATTGCAAAACATTCATGAGGCCCAAAATGAAAGCTGCCCTTCCAATTCTTCTGTCCGCGTCACTCGTGGCGCACTCCGCCTTGGCTGGCGCGCCCGCCGATCCGGTGATCGAACCGCCGGTGATCGTCGAAGAGGCGCAATCGAGCTCGGGCGGGGTGATCCTGCCCCTGCTGCTTTTGGTGCTGGTCGCGGCGGCCGTGGCGGACAGCAGCGGTGGCGGCGGTGTGGTGGGCACCAGCGACGAAAGGATCAAGACGGACATCGTGCGGGTCGGCACCGGCGCGTATGACCTGCCGATCTACCAGTTCCGCTACGCGGGCCTGCCGGGCGTCTACGAGGGCGTGATGGCGCAGGACGTGGCCAAGGTGATGCCGAGCGCGGTTGTCGAAATTCAGCCCGGCCTTCTGGGCGTCGATTACGGCGCGCTGGGGATGGAGATGCGCTGGGTCCACTAAACCACCCATCTAGAGCGAAAAAAGGCCCGCCTGAACCGGCGGGCCTTTGCTTTTGATGCGGCTTAGGCTTAGTGCGCCGTGGCCCCTGCCCCGCCGCTGGTCGCTGCCGCGGCGGCTGCGGCGGCTGCCGCTTCCTCCGCGGCTTCGTCCCATTCGATCGCTTCAGGCTTGGCAATCAGGGCGCGCTCCAGCACCTCCGTCACATGGGAGACGGGGATGATCTCAAGCCCCTCCTTCACGTTGTCGGGGATGTCGGCCAGGTCCTTCTCATTCTCCTCGGGGATCAGCACCGTCTTGATGCCGCCGCGAAGCGCCGCCAGCAGTTTTTCCTTGAGCCCGCCGATGGGCATCGCATTGCCGCGCAGGCTGACCTCGCCGGTCATGGCGATGTCCTTGCGCACCGGGATGCCCGTAAGGACCGACACGATGGAGGTAACCATGGCCAGACCTGCCGACGGACCATCCTTGGGCGTCGCGCCATCGGGCACGTGCACGTGGATGTCCAGCTTGTCGAAGGCCGGCGGTTTCACCCCAATCTCCGGGCTGATCGACCGCACATAGCTGGAGGCCGCGTCGATGCTTTCCTTCATCACATCGCCCAGCTTGCCGGTCGTCTTCATCCGGCCCTTCCCGGGCAATTTCAGCGCCTCAATGTGCAAGAGGTCACCGCCGACGGAGGTCCAGGCAAGGCCTGTGACGACACCGATCTGATCATCCTTCTCGGCCAGGCCATAGCGGAACTTCTTCACGCCCAGGAAGTCCGGCAAGTTGTCTTCCGTCACGGTGACGGCCTCCGCCTCTTTCTTGACGATCTGGGTCAGCGCCTTGCGGGCGGTCTTGCCGATCTCCCGCTCGAGGTTCCGCACACCCGCCTCGCGGGTATAGTGCTGGATGATGCCGGTCAGGCCCTCATCGGTCAGCTCGAACTCGCGCTTCTTGAGGCCGTGGTTCTTCACCTGCTTGGGCAGCAGGTGCTGCTTGGCGATCTCGCGCTTTTCATCCTCGGTGTAGCCGGCCAGCGGTATGATCTCCATCCGGTCGAGGAGCGGGCCGGGCATGTTGTAGCTGTTCGACGTGGTCAGGAACATCACGTTCGACAGGTCGTATTCCACCTCAAGATAGTGGTCCACGAACGTGCCGTTCTGCTCCGGATCGAGCACCTCCAGCATCGCCGACGCCGGATCGCCCCGGAAATCCTGCCCCATCTTGTCGATCTCATCGAGCAGGATCAGCGGGTTGGTCGTCTTCGCCTTCTTCAGCGCCTGGATGATCTTGCCGGGCATCGAGCCGATATAGGTCCGGCGGTGGCCACGGATTTCAGACTCGTCCCGCACGCCGCCCAGGCTGATGCGGATAAACTCACGCCCCGTCGCCTTCGCCACGGATTTGCCCAGAGAGGTTTTGCCGACGCCCGGAGGGCCGACGAGGCACAGGATTGGGCCTTTCAGCTTCTTCGAGCGTTGCTGCACGGCGAGGTACTCGACGATCCGCTCCTTGACCTTCTCGAGGCCAAAGTGGTCGTCGTCCAGGATGCGTTGCGCCCGGCCCAGGTCTTTTTTGACGCGAGACTTCACGCCCCACGGGATCGACAGCATCCAGTCGAGGTAGTTGCGCACAACCGTCGCCTCCGCCGACATCGGGGACATCGATTTGAGCTTCTTCAGCTCGCCCTCGGCCTTTTCCTTGGCCTCCTTGGACAGCTTGGTATCGGCGATGCGCGCCTCAAGCTCGGCAATCTCGTTCTTGCCGTCCTCGCCGTCGCCAAGCTCCTGCTGGATCGCCTTCATCTGTTCGTTGAGGTAATATTCGCGCTGCGTCCGCTCCATCTGGGATTTCACGCGGGTTTTGATCTTCTTCTCGACCTGCAAGACCGACAGCTCGCCCTGCATCAGGCCATAGACCTTCTCGAGCCGCTCGCTGACGCTCAGCGTCTCTAGCAGGTCCTGCTTCTGATCGACCTCGATGCCCAGATGGCCCGCCACCAGATCGGCCAGCTTTGCCGGCTCTTCGGCCTCGCCCACGGCGGCCAGCGCCTCTTCGGGGACGTTCTTCTTGACCTTGGCATAGCGCTCGAACTCGTCGGAGACGGAGCGCAGCAGCGCCTCGGTCGTGGCCGGATCGCCTGGCATCTCCGTCAGGTATTCGGCGCGCGCCTCGAAGTAATTGTCGTTGTCCAGGTATTCGGTGATGCGTACCCGCGCCTGACCTTCGACCAGCACCTTCACGGTGCCGTCGGGCAGTTTCAAAAGCTGCAGGACGGAGGCGAGGACACCCGCCTTGTAGATGCCGGAGGCGTCCGGCTCGTCATCGCTGGGATCGACTTGGGAGGACAGCAGGATCTGCTTGTCGTCCTGCATCACCTCCTCCAGCGCGCGGACCGATTTGTCACGGCCCACAAACAGCGGGACAATCATGTGCGGGAACACCACGATGTCGCGCAAGGGCAGCACGGGATAGGAGGCGTTAAGGGGCTCTTGCATGCGTTTTTCCTTATCTGGCAAGACACTCGGCCCCTAGATATAGGCAGCGCGCGCGTCTCCGCGTCTCGGCACCACAAGGTGTATGCGGCGCGGCGGATATTCAAGGGCAAGATGCCGGTCCCCCGCCCGGGGTGCAATGCGGTGCGGGGCGCTATCCCCAACAAATGTGCGGGGGCGCCTACGCCTCCAGCTCTGCATCCCAGTAGAGGAAGTCCATCCAGCTGTCGTGCAGATAGCCCGGCGGGAATTTCCGGCCCAGATTGCGCAGCTCTTCGGCGCCGGGCTGGCGCGGCGGGCGGCGCAGGGACATGCCCGTGCGGTGCAGCGGTTTGGACCCCTTCTTGAGGTTACAGGACGGACAGGCCGCCACGACATTCTCCCAGGACGTGCGCCCACCGGCGGCGCGCGGCACGACGTGATCGAAGGTCAGATCGCCCTTGGCGCCGCAATATTGGCACTGAAACTGGTCGCGCAGGAACAGGTTGAACCGCGTGAAGGCGACGCGCTTTTGCGGCTTCACGTAATCCTTCAGCACCACAACCGACGGGATGCGGATTTCCGTGCTGGGGGAGCGGACGACCTCATCGTATTCGGCGACGATATCGACCCGTTCCAGCCACGCGGCCTTCACAGCCTCCTGCCAAGGCCAGAGCGACAGCGGGTAGTAGCTGAGCGGCCGGTAATCGGCGTTGAGCACCAATGCCGGGTTGTGTTTCAGCGCCGCGGGGGCGCGGGTGAAATCCGTCCTGAAATCGGCGTCCATGCTTTGCGACTCCGTCACTGCCCTGTGCCCATCCGGCGCAGAGCGGGGATCCCGCCCCGGCCTTATGAGGTGACTATATCTCGTGTTCGGCATCGGGCAAGCCCGCTCTTCAGCACCAGATGTCGCGGCACCTCTACCGGCCCGAGGTGACACGGATGTGACGCGATTAGTAGCACGCGAGTACAGCGGTTTGCCCGCGGGGCTGTGGACCGCGGGCCGGGCGATCAGAGCGGCTCGATATCCCCGAGCGCCTGCTCCGCCTCGAAGGCAGCGCGCCAGGCCTCGAACCGTCCTTCGGCGATGGCGGCGCGCATCCCGGCCATCAGCTCTTGGTAGAAATGCAGGTTGTGCCAGGTCAGCAGCATCGAGGCGATAATCTCGTTCGAGCGGAAGACATGGTGCAGATAGGCCCGCGAATAACCCCGGCAGGTGGGACAGGTGCACTGCGCGTCCAGCGGGCGCGGGTCGTCCGCGTGCCGGGCGTTCTTGATGTTCACCACCCCGCGCCGCGTAAACAGCTGCCCTGTCCGGCCGGAGCGGGAGGGCAGCACGCAATCCATCATGTCGATCCCGCGCGCCACCGCGCCGACGATGTCGGCGGGCTTGCCCACCCCCATCAGATAGCGCGGCTTGTCCCGGGGCAGCTGTTCCGGCGCGTAGTCGAGGCAGGCGAACATCGCCTCCTGCCCCTCCCCCACGGCGAGGCCGCCGACGGCATAGCCGTCGAACTCGATGGCGCGCAGGGCCTCTGCACTTTCGGCGCGCAGGTCTTCCTCCAACCCGCCTTGCTGGATGCCGAAGAGCGCGTGGCCGGGCCGGTCCCCGAACGCGTCGCGCGAGCGCTGCGCCCAGCGCATGGACAAGCGCATGGACTCCACGATGCGGTCCCGGTCCGCCGGCAAGGCGGGGCATTCGTCGAAGCACATCACGATGTCGGAGCCCAAAAGCCGCTGGATCTCCATCGACCGCTCCGGCGTCAGGCTGTGTTTCGACCCGTCGATATGGCTTTTGAAGGTCACGCCCTCTTCGGTCAGCTTGCGCAAACCGGCAAGGCTCATCACCTGAAAGCCGCCGCTATCGGTCAGGATGGGCCGATCCCAGTTCATGAACGTGTGCAGCCCGCCCAGCGCGGCCACCCGCTCCGCCGTGGGGCGCAGCATCAGGTGATAGGTGTTGCCCAGCAGGACGTCCGCTCCCGTCGCACGCACGTTTTCGGGCAGCATCGCTTTCACCGTGGCAGCGGTGCCGACGGGCATGAAGGCGGGCGTGCGGATTTCTCCCCGTGGGGTGGAGATCACGCCCGTCCGGGCGCGGCCATCGGTGGCTTTGAGGTCGAAGGAAAAGCGGCTCATGCGCGCCTGATGCAACGCGCCGCGGCAAATGCCAAGAGCCTTGCCGGAACGCCGGCGCCGGGTCAAGAT
This sequence comes from Pseudomonadota bacterium, assembly GCA_039178165.1. GTDB lineage: Bacteria > Pseudomonadota > Alphaproteobacteria > Rhodobacterales > Rhodobacteraceae > JBCBCP01. The sequence continues at coordinate 25,266 of JBCDFL010000013.1, forward strand.
GGCGGCAGGAGGACGCGCCATGAACCAGATGCAGACCGAGCCCCTGATCGCCCAGCGCCTTGAGGACGGCGTGCTGCACCTCGCCCTCGGTGCGGCGCCGGCACACCCGCTGAGCCACGGGATGATCCGCGCGCTTGATGCCGCGTTGCGGGAGGCGGAGGCCACCGCGGAGGTGCGCGCAGTGCTCCTCCACGGCGAAGGGCGCATCTTCTGCGCGGGCCACGACCTTAAGGAAATGGCGCGCCATCGCAGCGACCCGGACCGGGGTGAGGCCTTCCTGACCCAGCTCTTCGAGGACTGCTCGGCCATGATGCTGCGCCTCGCGCGGTTGCCCACGCCCACCATCGCCGCGGTCGAAGGCATCGCGACAGCGGCCGGCCTGCAACTGATGTCCGCCTGCGACGTGGCCATCGTGGGACCGCAAGCACGCTTTGCCCTGCCGGGCGTGGTCAATGGCGGCTTCTGCACCACGCCCGCCGTCGCGGTCAGCCGCGTGTTCGGCCAGAAGGCACTGATGGAACTGGCGCTGACCGGCACGCCGATGGATGCAGATTGGGCGCTGCGCACCGGTCTGGTCACCCGGGTCGTGGAGGACCCGCTGGCCGAGGCGCAGGCCTTCGCCGCCACCCTCGCCACCCGCAACCCCGGCCCTATCGCCGCGGGCAAAGCTGCGCTTCACGCCCATATCGGCGTGCCGCTCGAAGAGGCCTACGCCATCGCCACCCCGGTCATGGTCAGCCACTTCCTGGACGAAGGGCGCCTGGCGGCAGAGGCCGCGGACGCGCGTTGGCGCTAGACGAGGCAAGCCGTGGTCGCTGACGTGTTGACCTGGATCCTCATAGCCCACGCCATCGCAGCGGGTGCAGTGGCCCTTGTCTTGCAGGTGACCGTTATCTTTCTTCTTTGGAAGACGAGTATCGCTGAGGCACCGCCGGGCAAAGCACGCCGCGCTATGCCAGCGAACTTACAAAGACTTGTGTCAGGTGAGCTTTATCCGCGCCTTGCATATTGGTGGATACGCGCCTTTATGTGGGCGATCATCGCTGTCCTGCTGCTTATAACGTTCGGCCAAGCACTGGGCCGGTAGGTTGCGCCACTCTATCCGCGTGACTAGCCTGCGCCCATGACTGACCCAGACACCCCCCGCGACATCCTGACTTTCGGCTGGGAGGAGTGGGTTGCCCTGCCTGGCCTCGGCCTGCCGGCGCTGAAGGCGAAGATCGACACCGGCGCGCGCACCTCGGCCCTACACGCGCAGGATATCGAGGTCTTCGGCGCCAAGTCAGCGCCAAAGGTCCGCTTCAACGTCTTTCCGGTGGCGGGCGACACCTCCGTGCAGGTCACCTGCTCGGCGCCGATCCTCGACCGGCGGGAGGTGACCTCCTCCAACGGCGAGGCGGAGATGCGTTACGTCATCGAAACGCAGCTGGACGTCGGCGGCCAGTCCTGGCCGATCGAGGTGACGCTGACCAACCGCGACGGGATGAGCAGCCGCATGCTGCTGGGCCGGCAGGCGTTGCAGGACCACATCCAGATCACCGCCTCCGAAAAGCGTCTGCAGCCGGAGCTCAGCTACGATGTCTATTCCACAGCCGCGGTCCGCCGCGCTGCGCCCAAGCGCGATCTGCGCATCGCGGTGCTGAGCCGGGAAGACAACTACTCCACCCGCCGCCTGGTCGAGGTGGGCGAGGCGCGCGGCCACACGGTGGAAGTCATCAACACCACACGCTGCTACATGGCGATCAACGCGATGGCGCCGGAAGTCCACTATGACGGCAAGCGCCTGCCCCGCTACGACGCCGTGATCCCGCGCATCGGCGCCTCCATCACTGCCTACGGCACCGCTGTGATCCGCCAGTTCGAGACGACGGGCACCTATTGCGTGAACGGCAGTGCGGGCATCACGGCGAGCCGGGACAAGCTGCACGCCCACCAGATCCTAGCGGGCAAGAAGATCGGGATGCCCACCACAGCCTTCGCCGCCTCCCCCCGCGACACGGCCAACATCCTGGGCCTCGTCGGCAGCGCTCCGGTGATCGTGAAATTGCTGGAGAGCACCCAAGGCAAAGGTGTGGTCCTGGCGGAGACGAAAAAGGCCGCCGAGAGTGTGATCGACGCCTTTCGGGGCCTGCGCGCCAACTTCCTGGTGCAGGATTTCGTTAAGGAGGCCGCGGGCGAGGACATCCGCTGCTTGGTCGTGGACGGCAAGGTCGTGGCGTCGATGAAGCGCACGGGGGCGGAGGGCGATTTCCGGTCCAACCTGCACCGCGGCGGGTCGGCCAAGTCCGTCCGCATCACGAAGGAAGAGCGCGAGACCGCCGTCCGCGCCGCCCGCGCCTTTGGCCTGGGCAAGGCGGGCGTGGACCTTCTCCGGTCCGAGACGGGGCCGAAAGTGCTGGAGGTCAACTCCTCCCCCGGCTTCGAAGGGATCGAGGGCGCGACGGGCAAGGACATCGTCGGCAAAGTCTACGACATGATCGAAGCGCGGGTGAAACCGGTCCCGGTGCGCAAGCGGCGCTGATGCGCAGCGGCCGGTACCCTGGCCGTACTGATAAGCTTGCCATCAGCCCGGCGCTAGTGGCTCCGCGGCCTGCTGGCCCTGCTGCGAGATTTGGATGGCCCGGTGGTCGTCGCCGGAGACTTCAATATCCTGCCCTGGTCGCCGCGACTGAACCGACTTGCATGGGCCAGTGCGCAAGATACTGCGTCTGGGCTAGCTGCCGCTGTCGATTGACCACGCGCGGGCCCCTGGCGGAGGGCTCATCACCCAGCGCTCCTTCCTGGGTGCAGACCACCATGGCATCCTCGCCAACCTAGCGCTGTAGGAAGCTGCGCGATTGACCGGTTCGCGATTTTGCCGCACCACGCGCAAAGGGAGGCGGTGATGCGCACACGATCCATACCGGGCTGGCTGCAAGGGGCGCTGGAATACGGGCCGGTCATTGGGTTTCTGGGCGTCTATCTGGCTTACCGCGACACGACATTCAGCTTCGCCGGCACTGCCTATGGCGGGTTCGTCGCCGTCACGGCATTGTTCCTGCCGATCTTCGTGCTGAGCACCGCGGCACTCTGGGCGATCACCGGGCGGCTGACGCGGATGCAGGTCGGCGCGGCGGGGATGCTGATCCTCTTTGGCGCGCTCGGCGTCGGGCTGAACGACGCGCGCTTTCTGCAGATGAAGCCAACCATCATCTACGCGGCGTTGGCGCTGATCCTGGGCCTGGGCCTCTGGCGCCGCACGCTGGTGCTGAAATGGGTGATGGAGGACGCCGTCCCTCTCAAGAAACGGGGCTGGCAGATCCTGACCCGCCGCCTTAATGCGCTGTGCCTGCTTGCGGCGGCAGCGAACGAGGCCGTCTGGCGCAGTCAGAACGAGGCGACCTGGGTCATCTTCGAAGCGGTCGTCATGCCGCTGGTGATCCTCGGCTTCTTCGCCGCGCAAATCCCGCTCTTCGTCACTCACTCGGCTTGGGGCGGAACGCGCAAAAAGGGCAAGGCCCGCCCCTAGCGCGGCGCCGCGCCCCTCTGGACGGCTTGGGCGCGCGTCCTTATATCCCGAACGCGGACAAGAGGTGAGCCATGACAGATCAAAAACCCCCGCTGGAAGGCGCCCCGCTGATCGCGCCGTCCTCGACCGACCATCCGCTGTACGATCAGGTCGTCGCGGCCTGTCAGACGGTTTATGATCCGGAAATTCCGGTCAACATCTACGAGCTGGGTCTGATCTACACGATCGACATCAACGATCAGAACGAGGTGAAGGTGATCATGTCCCTCACCGCGCCCGGCTGCCCCGTCGCGGGTGAGATGCCGGGCTGGGTCGCCGACGCAGTGGAACCGATCCCGGGGATCAAGCATGTGGATGTGGCCCTGGTGTGGGAGCCGCCCTGGGGCATGGACATGATGTCCGACGTCGCCCGCCTGGAGCTCGGGTTCATGTAGCCCGCCCCGGCGCGCTTGAGATCGCGGGGCCGCGCCCTTAGATTGTGCGTAAAAGGAGACGTCCCATGTTTTCCATCCCCGACAAGCAAGCCGTGAGCATCACGCCCCGGGCCGCCGCCCAGATCGCCAAGCTGATGGCGAAAGGCGGGCACGAGGGCCTGCGCATCGGCGTCAAGAAAGGCGGCTGCGCGGGCATGGAATACACGATGGATTACGTCGACACGCTCGATCCCAATGACGAGGTGGTCGAGCAGGACGGCGCGCGCGTCGCCATCGCACCGATGGCGCAGATGTTCCTGTTCGGGACCGAGATCGATTACGAGACCTCGCTTCTGGAATCGGCGTTCAAATTCAACAACCCCAACGTCACCGATGCCTGCGGCTGCGGCGAGTCAATCGCGTTCAAAGATGTGGACGAACTGAAGGCCGAACGCGCTGAGAACGGCGCGCCCCTGCTCTAGACCCGATGAGCGTGTCGGCGGAAGAGATCGCCTTTGCCAAGGACCTCTTTGCCGATCTCGGAGAGATCACGACGCGGCGCATGATGGGCGGGTTGTGCCTTTACCTCGCGGGCACGATCTTTGCGATTTTGCATCCCTCGGGCGGGCTTTTGATCAAGGGCGCTGGCGCCTTTCAAGACGAGCTCGAAGCGATGGGCTGCACCCGCTGGACGTATCAACGCGAGGGCCAGAAGCCCGGCGCGATGCCCTATTGGGAGATGCCCGGCAGCGCGATCGACGATCCCGAAGAGGC
>JBCDFL010000014.1:0-28668 GCA_039178165.1 Pseudomonadota bacterium
AGCGGGGCGCCTTTGATCAGCAATTGCGGGCGGTAGAAGAAGGCGAACTCGCCGAAGAGCGGCTCCCAAAAAATGGTGACGATGGCGCCCACGGGGTCCTTGCCCAGCGCGGCGAAGAGCGCGCCGCCGAAGATCATCGTCAGAAGGACGGCGAGCAGGGGCGTGATGTAGCCCATCGCCGCCGATGGCTCGGGCCGTTTTTCCAGCCAGATGCCGCGCCGCTGCGGGGCGAGGCTGGCGGTCGCGGGCACGTCAGACATGGGCGACCTCCATGCCGTGCGCACCGCCCAGCATCAGGCCGATCTGTTCGATATCCAGATCGGCGGTGGCGCGCGCGGGGCTCAGCCGCCCTTCGTTTAGCGCGGCGAAGCGGTTGGAGATTTCCATCAGCTCGTCAAGGTCCTGGCTGATCACCACCACCGCGGCGCCGCCCGCGGCCAGGTCCAGCAGCGCTTGGCGGATCGCGGCGGCGGCGGCGGCGTCGACGCCCCAGGTGGGTTGGTTTACGACCAGGACGCCGGGGGCCTGCAGGACCTCGCGCCCGATGACGAATTTCTGCAAATTTCCGCCCGACAGCGACCGCGCGGCGGCGCCTTCGGACGGGGTGCGCACGTCGAACCGCGCGATGATGTCCCGGGCAAATCCCGCCGCCCCGCCCCAATCCAGAAAGCCGCGGCGGGCAAGGCCCTGGCGCGCGGCGCCGGTGAGCATCGCGTTCTCGATCAGGCTCATATCGGGGGCGGCGGCGTGGCCCAGCCGCTCTTCGGGCGCGCAGAGCAGGCCGCGCGTGCGCCTCGCCTCCGGGCCGAGGCGGGAGACGTCGGTGCCGTCGAACCAGACGCTGCCGGCGGGGGCGCGCGCCTCGCCGGACAGGGCGGCGAGCAGCTCGTCCTGGCCGTTGCCGGCGACGCCGCCGATGCCGAAGACCTCTCCCGCCTGCACCTCCGCATTGATGTCCCGCAGGGGCATGCCGAAGGCGCCGCTGGGCGGCAGGGACAGGCCCCGCAGCGACAGGCGCACGGCGCCGGCGCTGCGTGCGGTGCCGGCCGGCGCCGTCAGCGCGCTGCCCACCATCAGCTCCGCCATCTGGCGGGCGGAGGTCTGCGCCGGATCGCAGGCGGCCACGACGCGCCCGCCGCGCAGGATCGTCGCATCGTCGCAAAGCGCGCGGATTTCCTCCAGTTTGTGCGAGATGTAGAGGATCGCCGTCCCCTCACCGCGCAACGTGCGCAGGGTCTGGAACAGGATCTCCACCTCCTGCGGGGTGAGGACGGAGGTCGGCTCGTCCATGATCAGCAGCTTGGGCGCGCCCAGCAGGCAGCGAATGATCTCCACCCTCTGCCGCTCCCCGGCGGAGAGGTCCCCGACGATGCGCCCCGGGCTCAGCGGCAGGCCATAGGTTTGCGAGACCTCGGCGATGCGGCGCGCCAGCTGGCCCATGGGCGGGGGGTCTTCCATCCCCAGCGCGATGTTTTCGGCCACACTCAGCGCGTCGAAGAGGGAGAAATGTTGGAACACCATCCCGATCCCTGCCGCGCGGGCGGCGCGCGGGTCGGCGGGCACGTGGGGCGCGCCTTGAAGCGTCATAGTGCCGGCATCGGGCGCCACGAGGCCGTAGATCATCTTGACCAGCGTCGACTTGCCGGCGCCATTCTCCCCCAGGAGGGCGTGGATGCGTCCGGGCGCCAGGGCCAGATCGATCGCGTCATTCGCCACCACGCCGGGATAGGCCTTGGTCACCCCCGTCAGTTGCAAAAGTGGCGTCACGTCCGTCCCCATGGCCGCCTTAGTAGCTGCGCGAGGGCGCCGTGGGCAATGGCATCCGGGTGCTTTCCGAGGGCCGGATCGCCGATGGGGCAGGTCAGGCGCGCGATCCGGGCGGGGGCGTGGCCCATCGCGGCTAGGCGCTTGCGAAAGCGGGCCCATTTCGTGGCCGATCCGATCACCCCGCAGAAGGCGAAGTCGTGGCGCAGGGCGGCATCGCACAGCGCCAGGTCGAGGTCGTGGCTGTAAGTGAAGATGAGGTGCGCGGCGTCCCGCGGTGCGTAGGGCATCAGCCGCGGCAGATCGGCGGCGTGGGTGCAGGTGACCTGGTCCGGTGCGCGCGCGGGAAAGCGGTCCGGCGCGGTGTCGATCCAGGTCGCCGCGGCGCCGTGCGGGAGGGCGCGGATCACGGCCCGGCCCACATGGCCGGCGCCCCAGACCCACAGGGGCGGCAGGGTGCCGTCCGGCAGGGCGGGCATGGTGCTGCGTGTGTCGGCCACCGACGCGCCTTCCGAGTAGCGCAGCGTGACCGCGCCGCCGCAGCACTGGCCCAGATCGGGTCCGAGGGGGATCGTCTCTTCCAGCGGCAGGGCGGCGGTGCGCGCGGTGCGGATCGCGCGATGCTCCAGCGCGCCGCCGCCGATGGTCCCGTCGATCCCGTCCGCGCGGACCACCATCACCGTGCCCGCGTCGCGGGGGGCGGAGCCGCGCGTGGCGATGATCTCGACCGTGACGGGTGTCACCCGCGCGCCCTGTGCACGGCGGCCAGCACCGCCTCCGCCGTGGCGGGAGCCTGCAGGTTCGGGTAATGCGGGCCGGCAGCGGCGCAGGCATCCGACAAGGCGAGGAAGGTGGCGATGCCCAGCATCAAGGGCGGCTCCCCCACCGCCTTGGACTTATAGATCGTATCGGCGCGGTTCTCTCCCTCCCACAGGGCCACGTTGAACACGTCCGGGCGGTCGCCGCAGGCGGGGATCTTATAGGTGGCGGGCGCATGGGTGCGCAAACGGCCCTGGGCGTCCCATACGAGTTCTTCGGTGGTCAGCCAGCCGGCGCCTTGGATGAAGCCGCCCTCCACCTGGCCCCGGTCCAGCGCCGGGTTCAGGGAGGCGCCGGCATCGTGTAGGATGTCTGCGCGCAGCATCCGGTTTTCGCCGGTGAGCGTGTCTACCGCGACCTCCACGCAGGCCGCACCGTAGGCGTAGTAGAAGAAGGGCCGGCCGTGCCCTTTGATCCGGTCCCAGGAGATGTCTGGCGTCTTATAGAACCCGGTCGACGACAGGCTGATCCGCGCTTGGTGGGTCAGCGCCGCAACCTCGCCGAAGCTATAGCTGTGTCCCGGCATCTCTACCCGCCCGCCAGTAAAGCGCACAGCGTCCGGCGCGCATTGGTGCAGCTCGGCCAGATGCGCTGCCATCCGGTCGCGTATGGTGTCGCACGCCGCCTTCACCGCCATCCCGTTTAGGTCGGAGCCGGAGGACGCCGCCGTGGCCGACGTATTCGGCACCTTGCCGGTGTCGGTCGCGGTGATCTTCACTGCTTCGAGCCCCACGCCGAAGCGGCTGGCCGCGACCTGCGCGACCTTCTGGAACAGCCCTTGCCCCATCTCCGTCCCGCCGTGGTTCAAGTGGATCGACCCGTCGGCGTAGACATGGACCAACGCGCCGGCCTGGTTCAGATGGGTCAGGGTAAAGGAAATACCGAACTTCACCGGCGTCAGCGCGATCCCTCGTTTCATAACCGGGCTTTCGGCATTCCACTCCGCAATCGCCGCCCGCCGCGCCGCGTAGTCCGAAGACGTCGCGAGCGCCGACACCAAATCCCCACCAATGAAGTCATCGACAACTTGCCCATAGGGCGTCGTCCAGCCCTTCTTTGGGTCATATATATCCCGGGGAGCGCGAGGGGCTGGCCCCTCGCCACGGCCGTAGAAATTCGCGCGCCGCACCTCCAGCGGGTCACGGCCCACGGCATGGGCGACATGGTCCACGATCCGCTCCATCCCCAGCATCCCCTGGGGCCCGCCGAAGCCGCGGAAGGCGGTTGCGGATTGGTGGTTCGTGCGCCAGCGGTGGGAGGTGATGCGCACCGCCTCCAGCCAATAGGCGTTGTCGGCGTGCAGCATCGCGCGGTCGGCCACGGGCAGGGACAGATCCTGCGCCCAGCCGCACAGCACGTCGTGGCGCACGTCCAGGGCGGTGATGACGCCATCCGCGTCGTAGCCGACGTCGTAGCGCACCTTGAACGCGTGCCGTTTGCCGGTGATCAGCATGTCGTCGTCGCGGTCGTAGCGCATCTTGCAGGGCCGGCCCGTCGCGCGGGCGGCGATGGCGCAGGCCACCGCCAGCGCGTTGCCCTGGCTTTCCTTGCCGCCAAAGCCGCCGCCCATGCGCCGGCACTCGACCCGCACGGCGTGCATGGGCAGGCCGATGGCGTCCGCGACCTTGTGTTGGATCTCCGTCGGGTGCTGGGTGGAGCTGACGATGTGCATATCGCCGCCCTCACCGGGCAGGGCCAGCGACGCTTGCCCTTCGAGGTAGAAATGCTCCTGCCCGCCGATATCGAACCGCCCCTGCAGGCGGTGCGGGGCGGCGTCGAGCGCTGCGGTGACGTCCCCGCGGCCGTAGATGCGCGGGCCATCCTCGAACCGGCTGTTCGCCGCTTCAGCCTCCGCCGCGGTGAAGATCGGTGTGTCTTCCGTGATCCACGCACGGCCCTGCCGGGCCGCAAAGCGTGCGGCGCGGTGGCTGGTGGCGATCACCAGGAACAGCGGCTGGCCGACATAGTGCACCGTACCGTCCGCCAGCAGCGGCTCGTCGTGGACTGAAGGGGAGACATCGTTGGCGAAGGGGAGGTCCGCCGCCGCCATCACCTGCACCACGCCCGGCGCTGCGCGCACGGAATCGAGGTCCAGTGCAGCGATCTGCCCGGCGGCGACCTCGCTCACTCCAAAGGCCAGGTGCAGCGTGCCGCGGGGCAGCGGCACGTCGTCGACATAGCGGGCCTGGCCGGTCACGTGCAGGCGCGCGGCGTCGTGGGGCAGGGGGGTGCCGACGCTCATCGGGCGGGTCGCCGGCTCATCCGGCCAATTCCGTCACGTGGCCCGAGGCGGTGAAGCGGCGCCAGAGCATCGCTTGGGCCGCCTGCATCCGGTAGGCCGCCGAGGCGCGCATGTCGGTGAGGGGGGTGAAGTCCCGCTCCAGCGCGGCCATAGCAGCGCGGACGGTCGCTTCGGTCCAAGGCTTGCCAACCAAGGCTGCCTCGGCCTGCGCCGCGCGGCGCGGGGTGCCGGCCATGCCGCCGAAGGCAAGCCGCGCCTCGTGCACCATACCATCCCGTATGTCGATCCAGAAGCAGCCGCACACGGCGGAGATGTCTTGATCGAACCGTTTGGAGACCTTATCGCAGCTCAGGTGATCCAACGCGCGGGGCAGGGTGATGTGGGTCAGCAGTTCCCCCGGAACGCGGTCCTGCTTCCCGTAGTCGAGGAAGAAGTCTGCGATGGGCAAGCTGCGCGTTCGCGCCCCTTGGCGCAGGTGCAGTGTTGCATCCAAAGCGATGAGCGCGGGTGAGCCATCCCCGATCGGCGAGCCATTGGCGACGTTCCCGCCAATCGTCGCGGCGTTGCGCACCTGGACCGAGCCATAGCGGTCGATCAGCGCGGCAAAGGCCGGATGGTGCGGCGCGATGGCCGCGCGCAGGTCGGTGAGGGTTGTGGCCGCGCCGATGCGGATTTCGTCTTCCGTCACCGTCACGCCGGCGAGCTCCGGGACCTGGGCGAGGAAGGCAACCTCGCCCAGTTCGCGGAAGTCTTTGGTCACCCAAAGGCCGACATCCGTGGCGCCAGCGACCAGCGTGGCATCGGGGTGCGCCGCGTACCAGTCGGCCAGATCGTCTAGGCTGCGGAGCGCAATGCCCTCGGGCGCGTCATGCATATGCGCCGGCACCGGCTCGGCGGAGGCGGCTTCGGCAGCCCGCACGATCGGCGCGTAGCCGGTGCAGCGGCAGAGGTTGCCCGCCAACTCCGTGTCCCAGTCCGCCGCGCCGTTCAAATGTCCGCAGGCCATCGTCGTGATAAAGCCTGGCGTGCAGAACCCGCATTGCGCGCCGTGGTGCTCGATCATCGCCTGTTGCACCGGGTGCAGCGTGCCGTCGGGCGCGGCAATGCCTTCGACCGTGCGGACGGCCTTGCCCTGTAGCTGTGGCAGGAACAGGATGCAGGCGTTCAGCGCCCGCGCGCCCTGGCAATCGGTCACGATGACCGAACAGGCGCCGCAATCGCCTTCGTTACATCCTTCTTTGGTGCCGGTGAGGCCGCGATCTTCGCGCAGCCAGTCCAGCAGGGTTGTCGTCGGCTCCGCGCCTGTGATGCGCACCGGCGCACCGTTGAGGTGAAACGCGACATCCGTCACGTCATGCATGGGTCATGCCTCGCCGCCCTACCTCTGCCCGTGATGTGGCCCCGGTCGATGCGGCGTAGACCGGGGCGGGCTATCGGCGATCAGGATAGGGGCGCTGCGGCGCAAAGTGCAAGCGGGTGCGGTGCGTTACGCCGCCATCTCCCATGCCATTGCCTCCAGATTGGACAGGCCGCCATTCCAGCCCTCTTCGACCTCTCCGATCGCGTCTGCGCCGGTGAAGGAGGCGACTGCGCCATGCACGTCCAGCCGCGCGCCTTTGCCGTCCGGGGTGACGGCGTAGGTCACCAGGGTTGTGGCCATGGCGGCGTCCCCGTCGATGATGGTTTCGGTGAAGGTCACGGCCTTGGGTGCGTCGATATTGTACCAGCGTGTCTCCACCGCGAAATGGGGGTTCTCCGCCGGCCCGCAGCGGTGGCGGTCTTGCCCGCCGACGCGGAAGTCTTCGGATTCCATCGTCAGGACCATCGTGTCGTCCGGCGCGCCCCAGGCCTCCCGGCTTTTGCCGTCTGTCAGCAGGTGCCACAACTGGTCCGGCGTCACCGGCAGCGTGCGGGTGAGGTCGAAATGTCCGGTATGGGTCGTCATGGTGTCAGTCCTTCTTCATGGCTGCGGCGAGGCGGTCCAGACGATCCATCCGGCCCTCCCACATCTGTTTGTGCGCGTCTAACCAGTTGGCCCCCGCACTCAGGGCCTCGGGCCGCAGCGCGACGGTGCGCACGCGGCCTTTTTTGGTGGAGGAGACGAGCCCGCCGGCTTCCAGCACCTTGAGGTGCTTGAGGAAGGTCGGCAGGGCCATGTCATGGGGCTGGTGCAGGTCGCTGACGCTGGCCGGGCCGCGCGTGAGCCGTTCGATGACGGTGCGGCGGGTCGGGTCGGCGAGGGCACCGAAGAGGGTGTCTAATTGGTTAGTCATATGGCTAGGTAATTGAGAGGCGCGATTCGAGTCAAGATAGTTAGTTAATAAGATAACTGATGGTGCGTTTACTTCGTTCCGGCTACGCAAAAGGGCGGCGAAGCGCCGCTCCGGTGGGGCGCCCTCTCGCGCATTGCTGCGCAATACGCGGCCGGGCGGGCGGCGAAGCCGCCCGATACGGCGCTGCCCGTCGTGCTGACGGGCGGTTTTTGAGCGGCGAAGCTGCTTCCCACAAAACACCATCCATATGCTCTTCCGGATGGCGCACCCACGACATATCGTACCCATATGCCCCAGCCCCGATTCATCCACCTACGCACCCATTCCGAATATTCCCTGCTCGAAGGGGCGCTGCGGCTGAAAAAGCTGCCCGGCCTGACCGCCGATATGGGCATGCCAGCGCTCGCGCTGACGGACACCAATAACATGTTCGCGGCGCTCGAATTCTCCGTCGGGATGGCCGGCGCCGGGGTGCAGCCGATCATCGGCTGTCAGGTCGATCTGGCCTACGCGCCCGCGCGCCCAGGCGACCGCCCCGTCCCGCCCGCCCCCCTGGTCCTGCTGGCGCAAAGCGAGGCGGGTTACGAGAACCTGATGAAGCTCAATTCCTGCCTCTACCTGCGCGAGGGCTCGGCCCTGCCGCATGTCACGCTGGAGGAATTGCAAATCCACAGCGCGGACATCATCGCGCTCAGCGGCGGGCCGAACGGGCCGGTTGGGATGCTGCTGCAAGCCGGCCAACGCCCCGCGGCGGAGGCTTTGGTGGACCAACTGGCGGCGATGTTCCCGGACCGCCTTTACATCGAACTCCAGCGCCACCCGGGCGAGGGCGGTCTGCCCGAATACGAGCGCGCGACAGAGCGCGGCCATATCGAGATGGCCTATGCCAAGGGCCTGCCGCTGGTGGCGACGAACGATGTCTACTTCCCCAAATCAGAGATGTATGAGGCGCACGACGCGCTGATCTGCATCGCCGAAGGCGCCTATGTCGACCAGCAAGAGCCGCGCCGCCGCCTGACGGCGCAGCACCATTTCAAGACGCCGGCAGAGATGGCGACCCTCTTCGCGGACCTGCCCGAAGCGCTGGAAAACACGGTGGAGATCGCGCAGCGCTGCGCCTTCATGGCCTACCGGCGCGACCCAATCCTGCCCCGCTTTGCCGACGATGAGGTCGAGGAGCTGCGCCGCCAAGCCAATGAGGGCCTCAAGGCGCGCCTCGCCGTGATCCCCCACGCGGCGGAGGTGGAAGAGTACCAAAAGCGCCTCGATTTCGAGCTGGAGATTATCGAGGGGATGGGCTTTCCCGGCTACTTCCTGATCGTCGCCGACTTCATTAAATGGGCGAAGGATCACGACATCCCGGTGGGGCCTGGCCGCGGCTCGGGCGCGGGGTCACTCGTGGCCTATGCGCTGACGATCACCGACCTCGACCCCCTGCGCTACGCCCTGCTGTTCGAGCGGTTCTTGAACCCCGAGCGGATCTCCATGCCCGACTTCGACATCGATTTCTGCATGGACCGGCGCGAGGAGGTGATCCGCTACGTGCAAGAGAAATATGGCCGCGACCGGGTGGGCCAAATCATCACCTTCGGCGCGCTGCTGTCCAAAGCCGCCGTGCGCGACATCGGCCGCGTCCTGCAAATGCCATACGGCCAGGTGGACCGGCTGTCGAAGCTGATCCCGGTCGAAGGGGTCAAACCCGTTAGCATCGAAAAGGCCCTGGCCGATGAGCCGCGCCTGCGCGAGGAGGCGCGCAGCGAAGAGGTCGTGAACCGCCTTCTGACTTACGGCCAACAGGTCGAGGGGCTCTTGCGCAACGCCTCCACCCACGCCGCTGGGGTCGTCATCGGGGATCGGCCTCTGGACGCGCTGGTGCCGCTGTACCAGGACCCGCGGTCGGACATGCCGGCGACGCAGTTCAACATGAAATGGGTCGAACAGGCGGGGCTGGTGAAGTTCGACTTCCTCGGCCTCAAGACCCTGACCGTGATCCAGAACGCGGTGGATCAGATCACCGCGACCCGGCCCTTGCACATCGCGGCGGACGGCACGGAGCTTTACGCGCCCAAGGCCGGGACCGAGGGCGACATCAATGCGATCCCGCTGGATGACGAGGCGTCTTACAAGCTTTACGCCGCGGCCAAGACTGTCGCCGTGTTCCAGGTCGAAAGCTCGGGCATGATGGACGCCCTTAAGCGCATGAAGCCCGATTGTATCGAGGACATCATCGCCCTCGTCGCGCTCTACCGCCCCGGCCCGATGGAGAACATTCCGAAGTTCTGCGAGGTCAAGAACAAGCTCAGCGAGCGGGAGTTGCTGCACCCTTCCGTCGACCATATCCTCGACGAGACGCAAGGCATCATCGTCTACCAGGAACAGGTGATGCAGATCGCGCAGGAAATGGCCGGCTACAGCCTTGGCGGCGCCGACATGCTGCGCAGCGCGATGGGCAAGAAGATCCAGGAGGCGATGGATGCGGAGCGGCCGAAATTCCTGGCCGGCGCGGCGAAGAACGGTGTGGACGAGGGCAAGGCGCTGGAGGTCTGGAACCTCCTCGACAAGTTCGCGAATTACGGCTTCAACAAGTCCCACGCCGCCGCCTATGCCGTGGTCAGTTACCAAACCGCCTGGCTGAAGGCGAATCACCCGGTCGAGTTCATGGCCGGCGTGATGAACTGCGATATCCACCTCACCGACAAGCTGGCGATCTATTTCGAGGAGGTCCGCAAGGGCCTGTCACTGCCCTGGGTGCCGCCCTGCGTGAACCGCTCTGGCGCGACGTTCAAGGTGGTCGACGGCGCGCTGGTCTATGCGCTGGGCGCGCTGAAGAATGTCGGGGTCGAGGCGATGCGCCTCGTGGTCGAAGGGCGGGGGGATAAGCCGTTCACCACCCTGTTCGACGTCGCCCGCCGCGTGGACCTCAAACGCGTCGGCAAGCGCCCGCTTGAGATGATGGCCCGCGCCGGCGCCTTCGACGTGCTGGACCCGAACCGCCGGCGGGTGCTGGAGTCCCTCGAGCCGCTGGTCGCCTATTCCGCGGCGGTGCACGATCAAAAGAACTCGAACCAGGTGTCCCTCTTCGGGGATGCGGGGGACGATCTGCCGGAGCCGCGCCTGCTGCCGGTCGACGATTGGCCCTTTGCCGAGCGTTTGGCCCAGGAATTCGCCGCCGTGGGCTTCTACCTCTCGGGCCACCCGCTGGACGATTATATGGGCGGGCTGCGCCGCGCGGGCGTGGTCACGCTGGACGAGGTCACGGCCAAGGCCGAGCGCCAACCGCTGGTGGCCAAGCTCGCGGGCGTCGTCACCGCTACGCAGTTCCGCAAATCGGCGCGCGGCAACCGCTTTGCCTTTGTCGGCCTGTCCGACCCGTCGGGCGCCTACGAGGTCACGGTCTTCGCCGACACGCTGGAGAAGGCGCAGGACCATCTGGTCGTCGGCGCCCGCGTGCAGGTCCAGGCGGAGGCGACGATGGAGGCGGATCAGCTCAAACTCCTCGCCCGCGGCATCACCCCGATCGACGAGGCGCAGATCGAGTCGGGCAGCGCCGGCCTGCGCATCTTCCTGAGCGAGCAAAGCGCGGTGCCGGCCATCGCGACGATCCTGGAGGCC
The DNA here is from genome assembly GCA_039178165.1 of Pseudomonadota bacterium. Lineage (GTDB taxonomy): Bacteria > Pseudomonadota > Alphaproteobacteria > Rhodobacterales > Rhodobacteraceae > JBCBCP01. The sequence continues at coordinate 10,711 of JBCDFL010000014.1, forward strand.
GCGCCGGCGGGGGCGAAAGGGCCGATCCACCTGCGGCTGGTGGCCGACGGGCTGGCGGGCGATGTCGATTTGGACCTCGGCGGCGATTTCCCCGTCTCCCCGCAGATCCGCGGGGCGCTGAAATCCTTGGGCGGCGTGCTGGCGGTGGAGGAGCTCTAGCCGGCGCATCTGTGGACGGAAGCGGCCCGGACTGCTATTTGCCATCCTCAGGGAAGGGGAGGCCGCCATGGCGCGCGCTTGGATCATCTTGCTGGCCTGCGGAATGCTGGCGGCGTGCGGCAACCCACTGGCCGGGGTGGAGCGCATCTCCGACGTGACGCTGGCCGAAGGGGAGGCCGTGCCCGCGGCCCTGCCGAGCGCCGAGGAGGTCAGCAACCCCGAGCCGGTCTTGGGCCGCCTGATCGAAGAAGCGCAGGTGCCCGAGGCGAGCGCCGTGCCGGAGGCCGAGATCCCCGCGCCGGAGGCCCGCCCGCGCGGCTTACTGAGCCGGGTCTGGGCCACCGTGCGTCCGGAGCCCGAACCGGTGCCCGCCCCCGCGCCCGATCTTCCCGTTGATGCGCCTGCTGCCGCCCCGGAGGAGACACCATCCCTGGCGGACGCCGATGCCGATCCCGCGACTGAGGTCGCCGAGCCAGTCGATCCCGATCCCGCGACCGACGTTGCAGCAGCGGACAGACCCGCATCCGAACTGCCGCCGGTTGCGGAGGACGCGCCGGCCCGAACGGGGCTCTTCGGTCTGTTCCGCCGTCCCGCGCCGTCTGGGGAAGAGACACGCACAGCCTCCCTGTCGCCCCAGCCGAGCGGGCCGGCCCCTGCGGGCATCGCGCCGGGCGCCGAGCGCGGTAGTCGGTTTGGAACGCGCCAAAACCGCCCCGCGCGGCGCGGCGCGGACACGCGCGACGTGACCTACGGCACCGTCCTACCCTACGGCCAAATCGCCCGTGTGTGCGACGCGAAACGCCAACCGCTCGGCCGCAAGATGGACAAAGCCCCGCGCACCCGCGGCTTCACGCTCTACGACAGTAACCCGGACAGCGAAGGCCCGCGCACCTGGTACGTCACCGGCTTCTCCGACGGCTGTCCGCGCCAGTTCACGGCGGCGCTGGCCGTCTTCGGATCGCCCTCCATGCACGAGCAATTGCGCTACGGCCGGCCGGCGACCGAATACCCCTATTCGGACACGGACCAGGCCTACGAGCGGATCAAGTCGCGCATCTGCGGGGTCGGCAAGCGCAAGCCCTGCGGCAGCCGTATCGGCACGCTGGAGCGCAACACGATCTTCATCAGCACCTACGAACGCTTCGGCGACAACGCGCGCTGGGCGGACGTGCTGCTGCACGACGGCGAGGTCATGGCGAAGGTCATCAAGACGCCCTGACCCAGCGTTACTCCGGCGGCGCATGGGCCCTGCCAGCCAATCCGAGTTTAATCGGAACAGCGAAGCGCATTGCCGCCCTGTTAGGGTCCACCGTTCTATGCTGCGCGGGCGCGGGACAGCGGGAGCGCGACCCCCGCGTGAACGGAGAAGCCCCCGGTCGCAGGATCGGGGGTGGACCGCCCCAGACCGGCTCACATCCAGTTTGCTAAGGCAGACCCTCAGACCGAAGGGCGAGGCAAACCAGCGGGGCGGAGGGCTGCCCTGGCACCTGCTTCTCTGTTCCACTTAAACTCAAAACAGCGCGCGTGCCGCATGGCCGGCGCCGGGTCAGTAATGCGGTGGCCGCTCGTCGCCGAGGACCACGGCGCCGGGTGCTGCCTCTTCCCGTTCGGCCTCGCGACGGACCAGCATCTCCACCCGGCGGGTCAGTGTGTCGATCTCGCGCGCTTGGGCGGCGACGATGTCCGACAGCTCGTCCAGCGTGCGTTCCAGATGCGCGATCTTTTCTTCCAGCGGCTCCATGATCTAGCATGTGGACCGCCCGTGCGCGCGCCGCAAGCCCCGCTTGCCCCCTTCCCCCCGGGACGCTAAGCGGTGCGCGCAACGCAAAGCCCCGGGAGCCAGCCATGGCCAAGCCCAAAAAGACCCCCCGCCCCAAGGCGCAGACGCCCAAGGGGTTCCGCGATTATTTCGGCACCGAAGTCACCGCTCGCGCGGAGATGCTGCGCAAGATCGCCGCGGTCTACCATCGCTATGGCTTCGACGCGCTGGAATCCTCGGCCGTTGAGACGGTGGAGGCGCTGGGCAAGTTCCTGCCCGACGTGGACCGCCCGAACGAGGGCGTCTTTGCCTGGCAGGAGGAAGACGGAGACTGGCTCGCGCTGCGCTACGATATGACGGCGCCGCTGGCCCGCGTCTACGCCCAGCACCGGAACGATCTGCCCAGCCCCTATCGCCGCTACACGATGGGGCTGGTCTGGCGGAACGAGAAGCCGGGGCCGGGGCGGTTTCGCCAGTTCTATCAATGTGATGCGGATACGGTTGGGACGGCCTCGATGGCCGCCGACGCGGAGATTTGCGCGATGCTGGCCGACTGCCTCGAAGAGGTAGGTATTGCACGCGGCGACTATGTGATCCGTGTCAATAACCGCAAAGTGCTGAACGGCGTGATGGAGGTCGCGGGCCTCGCCGGGGACGACAAGGAAGCCGAGCGCGGCATCGTCCTGCGCGCCATCGACAAGCTGGATCGGCTGGGACCAGACGGCGTGCGCGCGCTGCTGGGGGAAGGGCGGAAGGATGAGAGCGGGGACTTTACGAAGGGGGCGGGGCTTCAGGGAGACCAAATTGCAGCCATCATGCGCTTCGTCGAAGCGAATACTGCGGTCGCAAGTCGTCTGGAAGGCATAGCGGAGTCAGAGATTAAGGCTGGATTGCCAAGTTCGAGGTTTGTCCGGGCTATGCACTCGATTGTCGGTGAAGAAGACACTACCACAGGCATCCAGAGCACGGATGAAGCAGCAGGTTTTGTTAGAAACGTTCAAGTCGTTGAATATCTCGGGGAACTGGTCGCAGGCTCCCAAATCGGCCAACAAGGCGTCGACGAACTCGAACAAATCGCAGACCTCCTCGCCGCCGCCGGCTATGGCTCCGACCGCATCGTCATCGACCCCTCCGTTGTGCGCGGCCTCGGCTACTACACAGGCCCGGTCTACGAGGCCGAACTCACCTTCGACGTCCAGAACGAGAAGGGCCAAACCGTCCAATTCGGCTCTGTCGCCGGCGGGGGGCGCTATGACGACCTGGTCAAGCGCTTCACTGGGCAGGAGGTGCCGGCCACGGGTGTTTCCATCGGGGTGGACCGGCTGCTGGCGGCACTTGCCTCCAAGGGGCAGTTGGGCGCGGAGACCCAAGGCCCCATCGTCGTCACCGTCATGGACCGCGCACGGATGGCCGACTACCAGGCCATGGTGGCCGAGCTGCGGCAGGCGGGCCTGCGGGCGGAGATGTATCTGGGCAATCCCAAGAACTTCGGCAACCAGCTGAAATACGCGGACAAGCGCGGCAGCCCCATCGCCATCATCGAGGGCGAGGACGAGCGGGCGCGCGGCGTCGTCCAGATCAAAGACCTGATCCTGGGCGCCAAGATCGCGGAGACGGCGAGCCTCGAGGAATGGAAAGGCCGCCCGAGCCAATTCGAAGTGCCGCGGGATCAGATGCTGGCCAAGGTACGCGAGATCCTGGACGCAGGGCGCAGCGATCCATGATCACCGCCGCCGCCCGCACGCGCGCCGCGGCTTTGCGGGCGCGCTTCGCCGCTGCGGGCGCGCAGGTGGTCGAGCCGCCGATCCTGCAGGATGCCGGCCTTCTGCTGGACCTGTATGGCGAGGATATGCGCGCGCGGGCCTACGTCACCTCCGACGCGGTGCGGGGCGAGCGGATGCTGCGCCCCGATTTCACCGTTCCCGTCGTTCAGATGCATATGGAGGCCGGCGGCAGCCCCGCGCGCTACACCTATGCGGGCGAGGTCTTTCGCCGGCAGGACGCCGATCCGGACCGGGCGAGCGAATATCTGCAAGTTGGCTTCGAGCTGATGGGCGGGCGCGATCCGGGTGCGGATGATGCGGAGGTTTTTGCCTTGATGTTCGCAGCGACGGAGGGTTTGGGGCTGCGGGCTGTGACAGGCGATATCGGCATTCTGCTGGCGGCGGTGGACGGGCTGCGCACCACCGCGGCGCGCCGGGCGGCCCTGCGCCGGCACATCTGGCGGCCCGCGCGGTTTCGCGCGCTGCTGGACGTTTTGGCGGGCCGGGTGCCGGGGCCGCCCGCGCGCGCGGCGCTTCTGGCCGGCGACGTGCCGGCGGCGGGGCCTGAGATCGGGCTGCGCAGCGCGGGCGATGTGGCGGACCGGATCGCGGCCTTGCGCGAAGATGAGGCCGCCGGCCCGCTGGCGGAGGACGATGTGGCCGGGATCGCGGCGCTGCTGGACGTGGCGGGGGCGATGCCCGCCGCTCTGTCGCAGCTCCGAGATTTAGCCCGCGATCTTCCAGCGATCCAAAGCGCCGTGGAGGGGCTGGAGCGCCGGGCGGAGGCTTTGGCCGCGCGGGGCATCGACGTGACCGCACTGGCGTTCGAGGCGCGCTATGGCCGCACCTCGATGGAATATTACGACGGCTTCGTCTTCGGCCTCACCGCGCCAGGCCGTCCCGACCTGCCGCCCGTCGCCAGCGGTGGGCGCTATGATGCTCTGACCGCGCGGCTGGGCGGGGGCACGGCGATCCCCGCGGTGGGCGCGGTGCTGCGCCCGGGCCTCATGACCGAGCTGGAGGCGGAGGCATGACCTTGCGGCTGGGCGTGCCGTCCAAGGGGCGGCTGATGGAGCAGACCTTTGCCTGGTTCGCCGCGCGCGGCATCACGCTGGAGCGTACCGGTTCGGACCGCGAATATGCCGGCTGCGCGCTGGGCGTGGAGGGGGTCGATTTGGTGTTGCTGAGCGCGGGTGAGGTCCCGCGAGAGCTGGCGGCGGGGCGGCTGCATCTGGGCGTGACGGGTACCGATCTGGTGCACGAAAAGCTGCCCCTGTGGGAGCGTCAGGTGACGCCGCTGCGCGAGATGGGCTTCGGCCACGCGGACCTAATCCTCGCCGTGCCGCGGTTCTGGGTGGATGTGGACAGCACGGGCGATCTGGACGCGGTCTGCGCCCAGTTCCGTGCGCGGCACGGGATGCGCTTGCGTATTGCAACCAAGTACCATCGCCTCGTCCGGGACTACCTGCGCGGGGCGGGTGTGGCCGACTACGCGCTGGTCGACAGCCAGGGCGCGACCGAAGGCACCGTCGCGAACGAGACGGCGGAAGCGATTGCCGACATCACCTCCAGCGGGGAGACGCTGCGCGCCAACCATCTCAAGGTGCTGAGCGGGCCGCCGATCCTCTCCAGCCAGGCGACGCTGTGGCAATCGCGGGTGGCGCCTATGGATGCCGGGCAAGAGGCGGCGTTGCGGGCCGTTATGGACCGTTTGGGTTAGGCGCGCGCCAGGCGCAGGACCGCGGCGCCGAGGATGGTGACGAGGGTGGAGGCGACTTTGAGCAGGCTCAGCCGCTCACCCATCAGCCACACCCCGATCAGCAAAGCGAAGACGATGGATGTTTCGCGCAGCGCCGTCACCAGCGCGATGGGGGCCTGCGTGAAGGCCCAGACGACGATGGCGTAGGCGAGGTAGGACGCGGTCCCGCCGATCAGCCCGACCCGCAGCGCCCCGCCATCCCGCGCCATGCGGCGTAGGAGGTCCGGTTGTCGCCAGAGCGCCACGCCGATGAAAACCGCCGCGTTGCCGATGGCGCTCCACGTCCAGAAGCCCAGCGCCGTCCCGGCTACCCGCGCGCCGATCCCGTCGATCAGCGAATAGGCGGCGATGAAGCAGCCCGTGGCGAGCGCGAAGGCGACGGCCTGGCCGTTTTGCGTTCCGTCCGCCCGGCGCACCAGAGCGATGGAGATGATGCCGGCCGCGATCAGCCCCACGCCGGTCAACTGCATCCGGTCCAGTGGTACGCCCAGCAGGCCCACCGACACGCAGGCCACGATCAGCGGGGCGGAGCCGCGCGCGATGGGATAGACCTGCGTCAGGTCGCCCACCCGGTAGCCCGCGATCAGGAACAGCTGGTAGCCGAGGTGCAGCGCGACGCTGAGCGCCAGCCAGGGCAGGCTGGCGGCGTCCGGCAGGGGAATGACCGGCAGGAGCAGCACGCAGATCGGCAGGTGCCCCAGCACCACCGCCGCCATGGTCAGAAGCTTGTCCCCGCCGCGCTTGACCAGCGCGTTCCAGACCGCGTGGAGCAGGGCGGCCAGCAGGACGGCGGCGAAGATCGTTGCGGACATGGGCGGGGCTTTCGTGAGGCGTTGTACCTTTGAAGTAGCACGATCAGTTGTGATACGCGCGTGCCTTTTGTGGCGGGCCTACCGGTGGGCCATCGCGCCCCAACCCGTCCAGAGCAGGAGCGCCACTTTGGTCCCCTCCAACGCGACGAAAGCCAGGTGCAGGCGGCTTGGCGTGTAGGGGCCGCCGGCGATGATGGCGTCGCTGCGCGCCTCCAGCATCGGTTGCAGGCCGAGTTGCTGAACGGCGAAGAGCAGCGCCGCGAGGGCCAGCGCTGCGGGCAGGCGCCGGGTGGTGAGGCAGATGAGGGCGAGCGCCGCCAGCGCCGCCAATTCCAGCGCGCCGATCCACGCGAATTGCGCGCGGCCGACTTGCAGGGCGAGGGGCAGGTCAAGCCCCTCCACCGTGAACTTGGCCGGGGCGGCGACCAAATTGCCGCTGATGCAGATGCCGGCCCACAGAAAGACGAGGGCCGGAAGCGCGCGGGCTGCGCTAGAGGACACCAATTTCGGCCAGGGCCCGGTTCAGATCGGCGGGCAGGGGTGCCTCGGGCGTGCGGCCCGCGGGCAAGTCGGGCGGAGCATCTTCTGGCTTGAGGTAGCGCCAGCCCTGGAACGGCTTTTTCAGCCCGCCCCTCACGCGGATCAGCTCGGGGTCGGACACGATGGCGCAGCGGCGGATGCCGTCGCGGCCGATCACCTCGTCCAGGCGCAGGACCCGTTGGCGGCACGTCACGACGCCTTTGACGACCCAGAAGATCGAGCCGCCGTTGAGGATCTCAGCCTCCCGTTTGGGCCACATCCGCGTGATATGCCGCGGCAGCCCGTCCGCGGTCTGCGCGGGCTTCGAGGCTTGCCATGCGGCCAACGCTTCGAAATCATCGCTGCCAACGCTTAGCTTGATGAGATGTACGGTTTGATTCCCTGTGCTCATGGCGTATATTGTAGTCCGCCATGCCGCAGTCGCAACGCTTGGTAGTTTTCTCCACATAGCCCTGTGGATATTTTCCTGGGAGAGACACGATGTCCGCCTTTGCCGCCCCGATCGCAGAGCAGATTTGGGATATGAAATACCGCTTCAAAGATGCCGCCGGCGCGCCGCTGGATGGCTCGGTCGAGGATACGTGGCGCCGGATCGCGCGTGATCTGGCGCGGGTCGAGGCGGAGCCTGAGGCATGGGAAGACCGCTTTTACGCCGCGCTGGAGGATTTCAAGTTCCTGCCCGCGGGGCGCATCACCGCTGGTGCTGGCACCGCGCGGTCCGTGACGCTGTTTAATTGCTTCGTGATGGGCACGATCCCCGACAGCATGGGCGGCATTTTCGAGATGCTGAAGGAGGCCGCGCTGACCATGCAGCAGGGCGGCGGGATCGGCTACGACTTCTCCACCATTCGGCCCGCGGGCGCAGACGTGAAAGGCGTGGCAGCGGACGCCTCCGGCCCGCTGAGCTTTATGGACGTGTGGGATGCGATGTGTCGGACGATCATGTCCGCAGGCTCCCGCCGGGGCGCGATGATGGCCACGATGCGTTGCGACCATCCGGATGTAGAGGCGTTCATCACCGCCAAATCCGACGCGGCGCGCCTGCGCATGTTCAACCTGTCGGTCCTGATCACCGATCCGTTTATGGAGGCGGTAAAGGCGGACGGCCCGTGGGAGCTGACCTTCGACGGCAAAGTCTACAAGACGTTGCCGGCGCGCGATCTGTGGAACGCGATCATGCAGGCAACCTATGACTATGCCGAGCCGGGCGTGATCTTCATCGACCGGATCAACGCGGCCAACAATCTGTCCTATTGCGAGACCATCGCGGCGACGAACCCCTGCGGGGAGCAGCCGCTGCCGCCCTATGGCGCCTGCCTTTTGGGTTCCATCAACCTCGCGCGGCTGGTGGTCGATCCCTACGGCGAGGCCGCAGCGCTGGATGAAGAGGCGCTGGCCGATCTGGTCGGCACCGCCGTGCGGATGATGGACAATGTCGTCGATGCCTCCCGCTTCCCGCTGGAGGCGCAAGCGCGCGAGGCGGCGGCCAAGCGCCGGATCGGGCTGGGGGTCACGGGACTGGCAGATGCGCTGATGATGACGGGCCTGCGCTATGGCTCCGAGGAGGCGGCGCGTCAGACATCCCGCTGGCTGGAACAGATCGCCCGCGCCGCGTACCTGACATCGACGCGCTTGGCGGCGGAGAAGGGGGCGTTTCCTCTGTTCGATGCAGAGGCCTATTTGGCGTCCGGCACGATGATGGGGATGGACGCGGAGGTGCGGGAGGCGGTGCGCACTCACGGCATCCGCAACGCGCTGCTGACCTCCATCGCGCCGACGGGGACGATCAGCCTTTACGCCGGCAACGTGTCCTCGGGGATCGAGCCGGTCTTTGCCCACGCCTATACCCGCAAGGTGCTGCAAAAGGACGGCACCAAGACCGAGGAAGAGGTGGTGGACTACGCCGTGCAGATGTGGCGCGAGGTGAAGGGCGACGCGCCCTTCCCGGACCATTTCGTGACCGCGCAGGACCTGGCGCCCGGCGACCACGTTCGGATGCAAGCGGCGGCGCAGAAATGGGTGGATTCGTCGATCTCCAAGACGATCAACTGCCCCGAGGATATCAGTTTCGAGGCCTTCCAAGACGTCTACATGCAGGCCTGGGATCAGGGCTGTAAGGGCTGCACGACGTACCGGCCGAACGCGGTGACGGGGTCTGTGCTGTCGGTGGCCGAGACGGCGGAGGAGGCCCCGCAGGTCGATACCGGGGCCGATGTCATCTACATGGCCGATCCGCTCGACCGGCCCGAGACGCTGGAGGGGAATACCTACAAGGTCAAATGGCCGGACAGCGAGCACGCGCTCTACATCACCATCAACGACATCCTGCTGAACGGGCACCGGCGCCCCTTCGAGGTGTTCATCAACTCCAAGAATATGGAGCACTTCGCCTGGACCGTGGCGCTGACGCGCATGATCTCGGCCGTGTTCCGGCGGGGCGGCGATGTGAGCTTTGTCGTCGAAGAGTTGAAGGCCGTGTTCGACCCGCGGGGCGGGGCCTGGATCAAGGGCAAATACATCCCCTCCATCCTCGCGGCGATCGGCGGCGTGATCGAGCAGCACATGGTCGCCATCGGGTTCCTGGAGGGCGAAGGCATGGGCCTGAAATCGGACCCCCAGGCGCAGGTCGTCGGCTTGGACAATCGCGGCGCGGCGTGTTCGAATTGCGGCCAGTACACGTTGCAGATGATCGAGGGCTGCATGACCTGCACGTCCTGCGGGTTCTCGAAGTGCGGCTAAGAATTTTGAAGTAAAAATCTTGGGCCCTGCTGCAGGGATGGTTTTTGGGTGGTGACGGGAGCGGGCTTCGGGTCTCACCAAAACCAAATCTGGTTCTGGACCCACCCGCGCATGATCTTCGGCGTGACAGAGGCCATCGGTCCGCTCAAGTAAAATAGCCGTATCCCGCTGCGCGGGGCCCTCGGCGATTTTCCTTGCCCGGCCCGCTGTCCTCCGTCCCTTGGGCGATCAAGCGAGGGCGGCTCCAGAACCAAAAACCCCCGTGTTTTTGGTTCAGTCGCAATGCGCGCGTCGCCAAGCGACACGCGCGGCGACCTTGCCTCCAAGCTGGGAAGCGGCGGTGTCGACCGCAAAGCCACAGGGTCGGTCTTTGAGCCAAGACCGCGGCACTTTTGGCCGCGCAGGGTTCTCTGCGAAACCGGGACAGAATAGGATCGTAGTCTCGGCATTTGCGCTCACGGTGGACACCTACGCCGCCTTCCTTGAAGAGCCATCCGCGCCGACCCCGCCAAAACTGATCAACGCTTCCCCTCCGCCAAGACAAACACCGCCCCCACGAGCAACCTGTCCGCCTCCCCGCCCCCCGCAAACTGAGGCTTAGCCGCCACGCCGCGCTGCTCTTGCGCCCGTGGGGGCTTCACGGCGGGCGCCGTGCGGGCTACCTCGCTGAGGCCGGGGGGCAACAGCGTTTGGAGTGCGGGATGCGCGCGTTTGCCCTTGGACTGTTCCTTTTCATCACGGCCCTTGTCGCGCAGGCGGAGGAGCGCGCTCTGCTCGGCTTCGGGGGTTTGATCACCAACGATACGCTGGGCGATGGCGGTGACCGTTGGCAGACCGGATCGATCCAGGGCAGCCGGGTCTTGGGCACCAGCGTAGTGCCGACGCGGCCGTTCGACCTGCTGGAGCTGCGCTTGTCCGGGCAGGTCATCACGCCCGCGCGTCTGCGCCGGCCCGTGCCGGGGGACCGGCGGTATGCCGGGGCGCTGTCGGCTGGGCTGCACACGCACTGGACCCACAGCAGCGCGGAGTTCGCGCTGGGCGGTGATCTGGTCTTTGTTGGCCCGCAAACGGGGCTGGACGGGCTTCAGGCGGCGTTTCACGATCTGCTGAACGTCACGCAGCCTTCGGATGCGGTGCGCGCGGCGCAGATCGGCAACGCGGTGCGCCCGACCCTCGTGGTGGAGGTCGCCCGGCCCTTTGGCCTGGGCGCCGCGACGATCCGGCCCTTCGTCGAGGGGCGCGCAGGGGCCGAGACGCTGGTGCGGGCGGGCGCCGATCTGAGCTTCGGCAGTCTGGGCGCATCGGACCTGCGGGTGCGGGACGCGGTCTCCGGCCAGCGGTACAGCGTGATTGAAGCGGAGGGCATCGGCACGCGCTGGGTGATCGGCGGGGACATTGCGCGTGTCACAGGGTCGGTCTTCCTGCCCGAGGACGGCAGCGGCCCCGCGCCCGAAGACACGCGGCACCGCTTGCGCGCGGGCGTGCAATGGCAAGCCGCGACTGGCGCGCGCGGGTTCTACGGCCTGACCTATCTGAGCGAGGAGTTCGCCGGCCAACCGGCCGGACAGGTCGTCGGCTCCTTCAACCTGCGGCTGAGGTTCTGAGGCCACGCCCTTCAAGCTGACACAAATTGTGTCTTCCAGCCCCGAATCGCCTTTGTTAACTTTTCGATAATAAAAAAACCAAAGGCAGGCATACAGGCATGGGAACGGGCTTTCGGGGCACGTTCGTCATTTCCTGGTCACAGACAGAGATCGACGGCCTTGGGGCCGCGCCGACAAGTGCCCTTTCCGTGGGTGCGGCGTGGTCGTGGCACGGCGATCCCGTTCGGGTGGATGGCCCGAGCAACGTTCTGCGACTGGATGGGGCGGACGGATCGGATGTTTTACGGCACCGCGCGGCGCGGCGGGTGCGGGCGCTGGTGGGCGCGGCCATCGCGGGCAAGCGTGACGCCGCGAGCGTGACAGAGACGGAGGCGGAGGCGGCGTTGCCGGACCGCGCCTTCGTGGTCACGGACGGCGCGCGCAGCTTTACCGTGACGCTGATCGAGACAGGGCAGGGCGGTGCGCCGCTGCTCATGTTCCACGACGACATCCCGCCGCAGCGGACCGATCTGTGGGTGGTGCATCACTCGATTTCGCCGGTGCAAGCCGGCTCCACCGGGCCGGAAAGCGGTGGGGTCATCTGCTTCACGCCAGGCACGCAGATCGATACGGGCCAGGGCACGCGTTCGATCGAGGAGCTACTGCCCGGTGATATGGTGCAGACCAAGGACAACGGTCTGCAGCGGATCACCTGGACCGGGCGGCGGCGGATGACGGGCGCACGGCTCTTTGCGCTGCCGCAATTGCGGCCGGTGCGCATCTCCGCCGGGGCGCTGGGGACGGGGCGGCCGGACGCGTCGCTGCTTGTCTCGCCCGAGCACCGAATGCTGGTGCAGGGGGATGTGGCGCGCGCGCTGTTCAACACCGAAGAGGTGCTGGTCGCGGCCAAGGACCTGATCAACGGCACCAACGTGTCGGTGGACCTGAAGGTGCGCGAAGTCACCTATGTCCACGTGCTGCTGGAGCGGCACGAGGTGATCTGGGCCAACGGGGTGGAGACGGAGAGCTTTCACCCGGCCAATGCGGCGCTGTCGACGCTGGCGCCGGAGGACCGGGCGCGGCTTCTGGACATGCACCCGGAGCTGGAGGCCGACCCGCACCGCTACGGGCCTTACGCGCGGCGGAACCTTTTGGGGTCCGAAGCGGCGCTGCTTCGGCACGCGGCGTAAGGATGCGCGAAAGGGTGCGCCATGAATGCGCACCCTACGGCATAGGGGCGAGCGCGCGTTATTCCGCGGGGCGCTGGGCGGCGGCGGCCTTGATCTCTTCGGAGGTTTGGCGGCTGCCATCGTGGCTCCAGCCCGGCGGGGCAAAGGCGTAGCCCAAGCGGTCACGCAGGCGCAGGCCCGGGCGGGTCACGTCGCGGGCGATGGCGACCCATTCGTGAAACGCGACGCGGATCGGGTTGAAGGTGCCAATGTTCTGCACGAGCCCGTAATCCGGCCGCTGGCGTTCCGGCACAAAGGTACCGAACAGGCGGTCCCAGATGATGAAGACACCGCCGTAATTCGCGTCCAGATATTCGGCGTCGCGTCCGTGGTGGACGCGGTGGTGGGAGGGGGTGTTCATCACCGCCTCGAACCAGCGGGGCATCCGGCCGATCGCTTCGGTGTGGATCCAGAATTGGTAGATCAGGTTCAGCCCGCCGACGAAGAGCACCATCGCCGGGTGAAAGCCCAGAAGGATCAGGGGCGCGCGCGCCACCATCATGAAGGTGAACGTGCCCGTCCAGGTCTGTCGCAGCGCGGTCGTCAGGTTGTAGTGCTGGCTGGAATGGTGGTTCACATGGCTGGCCCAGACCCAGCGGATGCGGTGACCGAAGCGGTGCACCCAGTAATAGCGCAGATCGTCCAGCACGAAGCACAGGGCGATGACCCAGACGCTGGCGCCCAGATCGAAGGGCGTGATGGCCCAGAGCCACATGAAAAAGCCGTAAGCGACGAAGCCCAACACCAGGCCGGAGGCGACGTTGCCTGCCCCCATCACAAGCGAGGTGACGGCGTCGCGCGTCTCGTACCGGCCGCCGCGGCCTTTGAGGACGATCCAGGCCAGCTCGAGCACGATCAGCGCGATGAAGATGGGCACGGCCAGTTGAACGACGTCTGGAAAGCTCATGTCTGCATCCATCGCGCCCAGGCGCGGGCCTCTTCTGGGGTGAGGGTCAGGCGCACGCGCGGCGCGGCGTAGTCGGGCAGGCGCAGGATCAGGCCGGTCTTGTGCGGCTCCGCCCGCGCGCCTGCGAGGGGGCGGGCGACGGAATCGGCGCCGAAGCGCCAGACGATGCCTTTGCCGGACGCCGCCTCGATCCGCGCGGCGCGGCCATCGCGGCTGGGCGCGGCGTCGGTGACGGCGTCTTGTGGGAAGTGGCGCAGCCAGGCGTCGCGCGCGCCCGCGGCATCAAAGCCCGGCGCGGCGCTGAGGCCCAAAAGGTGCAGGGCGAGCGCGATGCAAGCGATGCCGCCCACGACCAAGACAAGCAATATCTCCAGCGGCATAGACGCTGTCCTCCCGATCCCGAGGATGGCCAAGGCGCTCGGCGTGGGTCAAGCGGTGGCGTCGCGTCACTGTGTCCCGTGCGCGGCCTTGTGGGGGTGCAGATCGCCGATGTCGCTGTCATCGCCGAGCAGGTAATTCGCGGCATACCCGTGGATCAGGATGGAGGCGACGATGGTCAGCGTCGCGATACGCCAGACCGCGTCGATGTCGCCGAAATCGGCGTGGTTCTGCGCATAGGCGATGTAGAAGACCGAGCCCATGCCGCGAATGCCGAAGAACGCGACCTTGCGCCGGCTCATCTGCGCGCAATGCACCAGGGCCAGACCGGCGAGGCCTGCCAGCGGGCGCAGCACGAGGATCAAGGCGATGGCGAACGCCACCTCCTGCCAGCGTAGGCCCGCCAGCGCACCGGCGGCGATGAAGGTGCCCAGCCACTGGAGCAGGATGGCGAGCAAGATCGCCTCCAACTGCTCGGCGCCGTGGTGGACGAATTTCTCGTAGCCTTCGTTTTCGGTGTCGCGGGTGTTCGACCGACCCGCGCGCACGGCGAAGAAGACGGCGAGGAAACCGTAGCCGTCCACCGCCTCCGTCAGGCCGTAGCTGAGCATGGTGGCCGACAGGATCACGACGACCGCGTTCCAGCCGCCGCCGGCGCCGTCGCCCATCGGACTGAAGACCAGTTTGGAGATGCCGAGGCCCACGACGTAGCCGACCGCAATGCCCGCGGTGACGCGGTAGGCGGTGTCGAAACTGAGCCAGGACCACAGCCACGCCTCGCCCGTCGTCAGCTCGCCCAGCCCGATAGCGGCGGCGTGGATGGCGAAATAGACAAACGGAAAGGCCAGCCCGTTGCTCATCCCGGCCTCGGCGGTCAGGGCGACCTCCATCGGCTCTTCGTCCTGGCCGGGCGGGGAGACTTGGACGGAGCGGGCCAGCACCGGATCGGTCGGCGCGAGGGCCGCGGCCAGCAGCAGCGCGGCGGGCAGGCCGAGGCCAAGCCAGCCGTGGCCCAGCACTACGATGGCGGCGATGGTCAGCGGCATCGTCACCGCCAGAAGGCGCCAAGTCGGTCCCCAGGATCGCCAGCCACCGACCGTGTCGATGGCCAGCCCCGCCCCGGCGAGGGAGATGATGACGATCAGCTCGGACGTATGCTCGATCACCAGCGACTGCCAACCGCCCTCCAGCGGATTGATCAGCGGAAAGCCGAAACTGCCGAGCCCGGCGCCCAGGATCACGCAGAAGAGCGGGAGGTTGAACCAGCGGAAGCGCGCGAAGGCGGGCTGAAAGGTCAGCCCGAACAGGGCAAGGCCGACGACCGTATAGACGATGTCGCGCGGGTCCAGAGTGTCGAGCATGAACGGCGGGCCCCCTGTGGCTTGCCGTCCAAACGCCCGGCGCTGGTCAGGGTTCCGCGCCTAGCTGGGCGGCGCCATGAGCGCGGCGATGATCGCTTTGGCGCTGTCCGACGACCAATCGGCATCGCCGCGCAGGCGCGCGACCTCGTTGCCCGCGGGGTCCAGGATCACCGTGATCGGCAGGCCGAAGATCCCCATCTCCGCCGACAGGCGCATGTTGGGGTCCTGGTACCGGGTCAGGTTGTCGACGCCGATCTCGTCAAAGAAACGGACGATCCCCGCCGGCGAATTGCGGCCCGACGCGATGGTCACGACCTCGAACCCGTTGCCGCCCAAGGTGCTTTGCAACTCCGACAGCATGGGCATTTCGTGGCGGCAGGGCGCGCACCAGGTGGCCCAGAAGTTCAGCAGCACCCAATTGCCTTGATACGCCTCAAGAGTCTTTGTCCCGCCACCCTCGGGCAGATCGAACGCGGCTTTGCCCGACGGCTCCGGGCTGTCGTGGAAGACGAGCTTCTTCATGTCCCCCTCGCGCAGACCCGCCGCCGTCGCAAGGTCGGCCAGGGCAGGGTTGGCCCCCAAGGTGAACGCGGCTAAGAGAAGCGCGGACAAAAGACGTGACATGATCCCTCCAAGGCAGGCCAATGACTGACAGCGCGAATAAGATGTGGGGCGGCCGTTTTGCCGCCGGACCCGACGCGATCATGGAGGCAATTAACGCCTCGATCGGGTTCGACAAGCGCATGGCGGCCCAGGACATCGCAGGCTCGCGCGCCCACGCCGCGATGCTCGCCGCACAGGGCATCATCACAGATACCGACGCGGCCGCGATCCGGGAAGGGTTGCTCACGGTCTTTTCAGAAATCCAGGCCGGTGAGTTCACCTTTTCTACCGCGCTCGAAGACATCCACATGAACGTCGAGGCCCGCCTTAAAGAGCTGATCGGAGAGCCCGCAGGCCGCCTGCACACCGGCCGCAGCCGCAACGACCAGGTCGCCACCGACTTCAAGCTCTGGGTCCGCAACCAGCTCGATGGTGCCGACAAAGGCCTTGTTGCTTTGATCGAGGCTCTGCTGGCCCAGGCCGAGGCTGGCGCCGATTGGGTCATGCCCGGCTTCACCCACCTGCAAACAGCCCAGCCCGTGACCTGGGGCCACCACATGATGGCTTACGTGGAGATGTTCGGACGGGATTTGTCGCGCGTGCGCGACGCTCGGGCGCGGATGAACGAAAGCCCGCTGGGCGCGGCGGCGCTGGCGGGGACCAGCTTTCCCATAGACCGCGATGCAACGGCCCGCGAACTCGGCTTCGACCGGCCTGCGGCCAACAGCCTCGACGCCGTGTCGGACCGGGACTTCGCGCTGGAATTCCTTGGCGCCGCGAGCATCTGCGCCGTGCACCTAAGCCGCTTTGCCGAAGAGCTGGTGATCTGGTCTTCCGCTCAGTTCCGCTTTGTCGCCTTGTCCGACCGCTTCTCCACCGGCTCGTCGATCATGCCGCAGAAGAAGAACCCGGACGCCGCCGAGCTGATCCGCGCCAAGGTGGGGCGCATCTTCGGCGCGCAGACGGCGCTGATGATTGTGATGAAGGGCCTCCCGCTCGCCTATTCCAAGGACATGCAGGAGGACAAGGAGCAGGTCTTCGATGCCGCGGATTCGCTGATGCTGGCGCTGGCCGCGATGGACGGCATGGTGCGCGACATGACGGCCAACCGTGCGGCGCTGGCCGGCGCGGCGGGGTCGGGTTTTTCCACTGCGACGGACCTGGCCGACTGGCTGGTGCGGGTGCTGAACCTGCCGTTCCGGGAGGCGCACCACGTCACCGGCAGCCTCGTCGCGCTGGCCGAGGGGAAGGGCTGCGATCTGCCCGATCTGACGCTGGCGGACATGCAGGGCGTGCACGCGGGGATCCACGCCGACGTTTTCACCGTGCTCGGCGTGGAGAATTCTGTTAATTCTCGGATGTCTTATGGCGGGACAGCGCCGGCGCAGGTGCGCGCGCAGATCGCCCGCTGGAGGGAGATTTTAGCATGAAACGGTTGCTTTTGATCCTGGTGCCTTTGGGCCTTGCGGCGTGCGAGCCGGCCGCGCGGGGTGCGGACGGTCTGGCCCCGCCCGACATGCCAGCGCGGCACCAGATCGGGGGCGCCGCGCCCAGCGGTCCCGGGATCACCATCACGGGCGATGCCTCCGTCGGTGTGGTGACGCAGCTATGATGCGGTGCGCGGTCCTTCTTTTGATGTGCGCGGCACTTGCCGCCTGCGGCGCGGACGGGAAGCCGGTGCAGCCTTCGTTGGGCGTCGGGATCGGCGTGTCGGACAGCGGTGTCAGCGCGGGGGCGAATGTCGGCCTCAGCTCCGGCCCCTTCACCCTGAACCTCGGCATTTTTTGATCCGGTCCCTATATCGGGCGGATGCGCCTGATTGTCGTGATCCTCGCCGCCACGCTCGCCGCCTGCGGCCCGCCGACAGAGGCGCAGCGCGACTTTTTCGAAACCTACGACCAGCGGTTGCCCGACAGCCGGATCGACTGGCCGGACCAGCGCCCGCGCTTTCCCTGAGGCACTGAACGGCGGCGGCGCGGCTGCCGCACGGCGCGGGTTTGCCCTTCCCGCCGTCCGCGCCATATGCACCGGCAAGTGCAACGCAAGCGGAGCCCGCGATGTCCCCCCTGCGCCTCATCTTCCTCGCCCTGGCGGTGTGGGGAACGATCCACCCGATGTATTACTTCGTGAGCTGGTTTCAGGAAAATGGCTGGTCGATCATGGCGATGGTCGATGCCTGGCATGTCAACGCGGCGACCTCCGGCCTGGTCTGGGACCTGACCGTCGCCGCGGCGGCACTAACGATCTGGATCATCGCGGAGGTCTGGACCCGCCGCAATTGGACTGCGCTCATCGCTATTCCCGCGACGTTCTGCATCGGGGTGAGCTGCGGCCTGCCCCTCTACCTGTTTCTGCGCAGCGCGCCG